>NZ_AP025293.1:712440-1068661 GCF_036492425.1 Persicobacter psychrovividus | reverse complement strand
CAATGCGAGGGTAAACCAACTGAAGGGTTTATTTTCTAAAGTAAATTTGGTCAGTTTCATCGGCTCCTTACTTCATTGATAAGTTTCTGACTTCCTTCTTTACGCGCACAATTTGCCCTGCATGAAGGTAAATACCACCCGCAGAAACCGCCCATTCGCAGTCGCTCTCTTCGGGATAAACCGTCAGCCAGTCGTTATTTTTCATGGCTCCGAGCTTAACAGGCACTTTAACCAACGGTCCCTGTAAATCTTTCACTCCCCAAAAAAACTGCTCTCCATTGGGGTGCCCAAGTACCGCCGTAGAAGGCAACAACACCCCCGCATCTTTTGGGGCATGAAGGTAAACCTCCACCTCGGCGGCCATCCCCCCGATCAGGGAAGCATCGGGTCTGTCAATCTCCAAAATCATAGGATAAGCATATTTCAGATGGTCGGCATCACGCCCAATTTCTTTGATGGTCGCCTGAAAGGGATGCGCCTCAAAGCCTTCAAAACGCACCTCCACCTGTTCAATCTCTGAAGGATTCATCGCCAGGGATTCAGGAATGGCACATCGTACCTTCACCTTCGACAAATCCAAGAAAGTAATCACCGTTTGCCTTGCGTTGACATGCTGCCCTTTTTCGACATTCACCGTCTTTACATAGCCAGAAAATGGGGCAAGAAGGCGGGTATCTTTCAGCGCATATTCGGCTTCCTTCAAATTGGCGGAAGCGGTCTGAAACTGTGCTCTTGCCAAATCATATTGCTGCTGCGAAACATTATTCTTTTGAAACAGTCTTTCCGCCCTTTCCCAGGCAGCCTTATACTGGTTAAAATTGGCTTCTGCCTTACGGAGTGCCGTCTTGAAATCTCGGGTGTCTATTTGCCCCAAAAAAGCGCCTTTGCTGACATACTGCCCTTCTTCAAGATCGAATCCCACCAGGGGGCCGCTTACCCTAAAGGACAGTTCGACAGATTTATGAGGAATGGAAACCCCGGTATAAACCTGCCTTTCTTCCGTCGGTTGCTGCCCAAAACGGAGCGCCTTTACCACCTGTGGCGTTGCTGTTTTTGTGTGATCTGCTTTTGAACTGCAAGAGACCATCAGCAATGCTGCTGCACAGCCCATTAGAAATTTCATCATTAGTTTATTGATTTATTGATGATTACAGCTCAAAAATAATGGATGCGGCATGCATGCTAAACCCCTGATTGCGCGAAACGGAAATACTGCACACTGAAGTGGAAAAATGGGCTGCTGAAAAAAATTCAGGCATAAAAAAAACCGCCACAAAGGGCGGTTTAGTTCATCATTTCAAAATTCAATTGAACATTAATTTGCGCCACAAACTAAAGGCAACACAGGTTCAAAAGCCGCTGATGGGGCGGTCATTTTTAATTTATTGGCGATGGTAGGAGCAATCTGCGTGATGGCCACTTTCTGATTGACCTCCTTGCCTTTTGGTACATCGTAGCCCATCATCAAATAAGGCACATGGGTATCATAATTATACGTCATCGAATGCGAGGTTCCTGTTTGTTGATCTCCCCACTGCATTAATACACCAGATTGATATACCATAAACAGATCGCCAGAATTTTCGGGATGACATCCTCTTTTCAATAAAGCTTTATAGCCTTCTGTAAAATTGCCCGAAAGCAAATCTTGCTCGGTAGCCACCTCTTTCACATATTCATTTTTCATCAGCTCGTCAGCAGCTGTTTTCTGAACTTCCGCAAGGTTCAGCCCTTTTTGCGCAATCAACTGACGGTTCAGGTAGATTTGTTCTCCATAATAACCCATCACCCAATTGGCCTGACCGTATTTGCTGTTCAAAACTGATTTGGTTTGTGCAACAAGGTCTTCGCCTTTTACATATACCGCAGGCTGAAAACCTAAATCATGGATGTAGTTGGCATTGAAAGCACCCGCATGATCGGCAGTCAAGAATACCACAACATTGTTCATGCCCACGGTACTGTCAATGGTTTTGAACAATTGTGCCAACTGACGGTCCAGGCGCAAATAAATATCTTCTACCTCGCGGGAATTAGGAGCAAACTGATGCCCCACATAATCAGTACAGGAGAACGAAACCGACAACATATCAGGGAAAGCATGTGTTCCAAGCTGCTCCCCTTTGATCGCCGCCTCTGCCATCTCAACAGTCAATTGATTACCCCAGGGCGTTTTGGCCAAAATACCGTACTCAGGCTTTCCTTTGCGCTTTTCACGACGTGAAATTGCCTTGATATCATGTGGGAATGTTGGTGTTTTTTCTCCAGTAAATAAGCCTTCATAGCGATTATTGTCTTGGATCGAAGCACTGTAATGGTCTTCAGCAAAAAGTAATTTCCACGGTTGCTTCACCAATTGTGCGGCACGTTTTTGTTGGTTATAAGCCTGAACCCATGCTGGCAAATCTTTTCCCTTCATATAGTAAGAAGAAGAAATGAAGTCGCCCGTTTTATAATCAAACCAGAAAGCACCATCAGCAAAATGCCCGCCAGGCAATACTGCCGCACGGTCTTTGAAACTTACTGCAATGACTTTTGAACGTTGGTTCGAAACCATCTTCAGCTCATCGCCCAGGTTGGTGACCTTCATGCGGAACGGAGAACACTGCCCGTATTCGTCATTGGCTCCAACGGTAGTCTGGGTGGTGTCGGTAACGCAATACACCATTTTACCACTTTTACGATCGTAAAAACTGTTATTGGCGATACCCGAATTCGCAGGGTAAGCCCCTGACCAAACGGTGGAATGTCCTGGGCCAGTACAAGTCGGCGCATAGTTATAGTGCATATCCCTGAAGGTGGTTCCTTCTTTCACCATACGCTTGAATCCATCTTCGCTGAATTCATCCCAAAAACGGGTGATATAATCATATCGCATTTGGTCAACGATAATCCCCACGACCATTTTAGGGCGCTTCAGGGGAGTCTTTTTTTGAGCAAATACGCTAAGGGCCGAGAGGCAAAGCGCAGTCAATAACAGTAGGTGCTTCTTCATTCAATCTTGGATCTGTGAGTCTGAAATTTTTTACCTTTTAGCATATCCCGCAAGGTAACTCACAAATATAAAGTAATTTATACGCTTGATCATTGATTTAACGACCAAAATACAGGTATTGAATATTAATTAAAACCGTATTAACAACTATGATTTTTAAAATAATAATCACCAATCTACAAATACCAGGACCCCAAAATTAAACTCACCTCAGACGATTGCAACGAAGCCAAATCTCGACATAAAAAATACTTAAAATTTTTAACATAAAATTCAAAAAATATCCTCCGAAAAGCCCCATGAACCGCTCGAAATTAATTTCAAACAGGGAAATATTCACAGCAAGAGCGCCACAAGCGCCTGATACTTCACCATACTAAGCGACCATAAAGACGCATGAACGATAGTCGATTAATGATACCCTGAAAAAAACAGGTATGAATATGAGTAATCTACAAACATAAAATCACCCTGAATTCAGAGCAGTAATATATTTTAAACTTCACTAAAAATCCTTCAAAAGAATACATAAAACCGCACTTATTATTCATTGATAGACGATTACACGATATGGAATAGCGCAAAAAAAATAAGAACACACAAAACCAAATGGGAATAACACGCTTGTGCGTATAGGGGAACACATATTTACAAACTCAACATGCTACTTTAAATTTGAAGCTTCAAACATGCACTTAAATAAGTGTACAGATAGTAAATTATAAAAATAAATACCATACATTAGACCGTAAATAACTATTTTTTTCATGGATACTACTTTAAATTCCGTAACGGACCTGAATGCTTTCTTTGTAAAAGAGCATGTGGGCATGTTCAAAGCTGCTAACAATTACGACATTCTTCATCCAGAAACTCAGGAGATTCTGATGACCTGCCGCGAAGAAAATCTCGGTATTTTCACCAAAATTTTCCGCTTCACAGACTATAAGCGAGCAACTCCTTTTAATATTGAGCTGAAGGATCAGCAGGGCCGTAAAATCCTGACAATCAAAAGAGGCATCTCTATTTTCCTGTCGCATGTGGAAGTTTTTGATGAAAAAGATCAGTTGATCGGCTATTTCAAACAGAAATTCTTTTCCATAGGAGGAAAATTCAACCTGTACAACCCTCAGGGCGAAGAGCTTTGTCAGCTGAAGGGCAAGTGGACCTCCTGGGATTTCCGCTTTGTGCATGGAGAAAAAGAGTTTGCCCACATTTCAAAAAAATGGGCGGGCATGGCAAAGGAACTCTTTACTACCGCAGACAATTATGTGCTTGAAATTTCTGATCAAATCCCTGCACAGCATCCGCTAAGAAAGATGATTATTGCCGCGGTGATGTGTATCGATATGGTATTGAAAGAATAACCTATGACCATAGGCGTCCGAAATTGTGGCACCTCACAATACGGACGTCCCATACAACGCCTCCACAAGAGCGGAAGCTTTGTTTTCAATGGGCTACGAACAATATTTTCGACCCGCAAAGCTCAGTAGTCATCAGTAGTCATGGCCTGTCGGCTTAAAAATATGGGATATTTCACCTACCAAAGTATCAATACTTCAGACCCAAAAAAACCACTCTCAATAAAGAGAGTGGTTAAAAAAAAATAGGTAGATGTTTAGGGAAAAAGTATTGTATTTCCTGGTTGTAAAACCAGTACTGATGTTTATTTTTTATGGTTTATTCCTCAATTTCAGGCATTAGCTCAAGTCCAAAGCCATAAGCTAAAAATGAACTTACTGGGAAACCTTCTGCGATGAAGCCCTGACCTACATTGATTGAATAGCTTTTGGTCGTCGTTTCTTCCTCCTCCTCATCATCCGAAGCTGGATCAACCTCCGATTCAGTCCATTCAAAAGTGATCGTCTGTTGCGAAACACTGTATCGGCCAGGAACACGTCTGCCCTCCTCAGTAAACAAAGTCGATGATGGCACACCATGCTTCTGCGCATTTTTTTCATTCACCGTGATGTTCACCCCAGAAATCACAACCACCATTTCTTCAGTCCCTGAAGGCACTTCAAAAGTTAGGGTTGGTCCTGCACCATTTACGCATTCAAATTCTTCCTCCATTTCCCCAAAAGTCACCATTCCTTTTACCACCGTTTGGGCGTTATCAAAGGGATCATTGTCAGAGCAAGCGAACATGCTCATGGAGGCTATCAATAATAAAAAGAATTTTTTCATAATCGATGATTTAGTTTTATGGTAGTGGTTTCATAAACAATAGTGCTGAAATGGGACAAAGTCCGCAGGTTATTTTGACAAATAAATCATATACCTCACACGGTTCTTGAAATAATTTAAATAAAAGCACAGCTCATTACGCCTAAAAAGACTTGCTCATCGAAAATTAACATCTGTTTTTTCTTAACTTTACCCTAAATCTATTTTTATTATTCATCCAATTTATTCACCGATGAGCATAATTACCAAATTGAAGCGTCCTGCGATGGTTTTGGTAGGGTGTTTCACCCTGCTTTCTGCCTGCCAAAGCGGCGCCGAACAAACTGCTGACGCCACTATGAAAGAAAATCCCCTATTAGCGACCTGGGGCGGAAAATTCGAAACCCCTGCTTTCGATAAAATGACCGTTGCAGACCTGAAACCTGCCCTTGAACAAGGAATGGCTGAAAAACTGCAACAAATCGAGGCCATTGCCAATAACAGCGCGCCTGCGACTTTCGACAATACCATTCTTGCCATGGAAAAATCTGGCAAAGCATTGGATCGTGTATTTGTTTACTATGGCATTTATTCGAGTAATATGTCGAATGAGGACTTCCGAGCGCTACAGTCAGAAATGGCACCAAAAATTTCGGCCTTCAGTTCGAAAATTCTTCAGAATGAAAAGTTGTTCCAACGCATCAAAAAAGTTTATGAGGATGCGCAGAAGAACCCGCTTCCTGAGCAACAGCAACGTGTTGTGGAGCTGACGTATGAATATTATACCATGAATGGCGCCAATTTGGATGCAAAAGCCAAAGCCCGCTATGCGGAGATCAACAAGGAATTGTCTTCTCTTTACACCAACTTCTCCAACAATGTACTTGCAGATGAAGAAGGCTATGTTGTTTACCTGAAAAAAGACCAATTAGGAGGCCTGCCCGATTCTTTTGTGGCTGCTGCCGCCAAAGCCGCTGAAGACAGGGGCCATCAGGGAGAATATGCCATTACCAACACCCGATCGGTTATGGAGCCATTCCTTACTTATTCCACTGATCGCGAATTGCGCAAAAAAGTATGGCACAACTATATTATGCGTGGCGACAATGGCGATAAGCATGATAACAATGAGAACATCACGAAGATTCTTACTTTAAGAACAGAGCGCGTAAACTTGATGGGCTTTGATAATTTTGCCAGCTGGAGATTACAAAACCGCATGGCCAAAACACCTGAAAATGCTTATGCCCTGATGAATAAGGTGTGGCCTAAAGCTTTGGAACGTGTAAAGGAAGAGGTTAAGGACATGCAGGCGATTGTGAATGCTGAAGGCGGAAAATTCAAAATTGAGCCGTGGGATTATCGTTTCTATGCGGAAAAAGTTCGCAAGAAAAAGTATGACCTTAATTCTGATGAGGTAAAACAGTATTTGCAGCTCGACAAATTGCGTGAAGCCATGTTTGATGTGGCAGGAAAACTTTTCAACTTCAAATTTACCCCAATTACTGACGGCAGTGTTCCTGTTTTTCAGGAGGATGTAAAAGTTTGGGAAGTCACCGACCTCACCTCAGGAAAACATATCGGTTTGTGGTACCTTGATCCTTTTGCACGCAAAGGGAAACGCTCTGGCGCCTGGGCAACGACCTATCGCAGTCATAGCTTCATGGACAAAGAAACTGATGTTTTGGCATCGAACAACTCGAATTTCATTAAGCCTGCACCAGGTGAATCTGTTTTGGTTTCTTGGTCGGATGCAGAAACTTTCTTCCATGAATTTGGGCACGCCCTGCACTTCCTGAGCTCGAATATCAAATACCCAACGCTCGATGGTGGTGTTCGTGATTATACCGAATTTCAGTCGCAACTTTTGGAGCGCTGGTTAGGCACTGACTACGTGATTAACAACTACCTGAAGCACAATAAAACAGGCGAGCCAATGCCTGCTTCACTGGTGAAGAAAATCAAAGCGGCCTCCACTTTCAACCAAGGGTTTGCCACTGTTGAATATCTGTCGTCAGCGCTGATGGACATGAAGTACCACATGCTGAAAGACCCATCGAATTTAAATCCACGTGAATTCGAGCAAAAAACTTTAGCGGACTTGAAGATGCCTAAAGAGATTGTGATGCGTCACCGTTCAACGCAGTTTGGTCACATTTTCAGCGGTGAAGGTTATGCCGCTGCATACTATGGCTACCTGTGGGCCGATGTACTGACTTCAGATGCTGCCGAGATGTTTGCAGAATCCAAAGGTGGATTTTACGATAAAGAAGTGGCTGACAAACTGGTGAAATACCTTTTTGCTCCGCGAAATGCCGTTGACCCTGCAGTTGCATACCGACAGTTCCGTGGCCGAGATGCAAAAATTGACGCCTTACTAAGAGATCGCGGTTTTCCAGTAAACTAAGCACGTCTTTAAAGCTTAAAACTTAAAATCCGCGACAAAAATTTAGCGTATCGTTGAGCTGTTGAAAAATAATTCAAAATCAGTTCCAATAAGCTGAATTTTCAGTAGGATGGAAAGTTTTAAAAACAAGCCAATCATAGACCATCATTAAGGTGGCCGAAAAACACAAAATCCCTCAACAGCTAAGTTGAGGGATTTTTTTGGCTAAACATATTTGGCAAAATACGACACGATGAATTACGGGTTATGATTTATCAGTATTCATCATTTTAATCAGAAAATAATAACTGACCTTTAATAGATTTCTTCCAGTTGAAAGTCTGCCATAAAGTCCACAAGGTCCTGCAATTTATTCAGGATGTTGACATTCCTTGGCTCAATAATGCCCTGCCCCATAATCTGCTTTCCTGTTACCAGAATCGGCAAATTCGGATAGGTATTTGAAAGTTCATCCACATAAGCCTGTGCTGTCAGGAATGAACCTGGGAAAGTGTTCATCACGGTCATGATGCAATCTGGCTTATATTTAAGAACATTCTCCTTCAGTTGCTCAGGCAGCTGAGGTTTTGAAAGCAAATGGACTTCATTTCCCTCTTGCTGAATCAGGAACTGTGCAAACATAATGGCCAGCTGCTCGGTCTCCCCTTCTGGCAAGTACAATAAGTAACTGCGCTCTGGCTGCTCCATTTTAATTTGCTGCGTCCTGATCACATAACGTAAATGTTCCTGCACTACTGCTCGTACCAAATCCGTTTGATTAACGGTAACAATCGGACGATGCCACAAAATGCCTGTTCGTTTCAATAGTGGGTACACCACATCGGTAAGTGCTTCATCCGAGCCCAGTTTCAGAATAATGGAAGCCAACAACTTCTCAAATCCCTCTTGCTTTCCTTGTGCCATTTCAAGCAACAATCCCATCAGCATTTCATTCACATTCGAAAAACGCGCAATGATTGTCTGCGCCATTTCCGCCCGCTGAACCGGTGAATATTGTACAATTTTAGAGATTCTGTAATCATTGTCCTTCAACAGGGCAATTTCCAAAATCATCTTAAGGTCCACATTAGTGTACCATCTGTTATTTGTATCATCACGATTGGGAGTCAAAAAATTATAGCGTTGCTCCCAGATGCGTAAAGTGTGTGCTTTAATCCCTGTTAGTTGCTCAATGTCAATAATGTTAAACGCTTCCATATCACCAATTTTGCTTAAATCAAATTTTTAACACTTGGTTAGTCAGAAACTCAAAACATTATCGCTCCACTAACCTGTTGATTGCTTTCATAAACAAAAACGTGCTTAACGACATTTTTGTTTAACTATAAATTAGTTTTACTTAAACAAAGATAATGAGTTTGGGATATTTTTGTCCCAAAACAGCCCTCACGAGCCCCTATGGCGAAATAAAAATTTTTAGTGTTTAACAATTTTTTTTAAAAGATAAACAAAAATAAACTCAGCATCCCATTTGTTTAATCTTGTCAGTAAGCAAATCGGCCATCAAACGGTGCTCTGCTGTGCTGGGGTGTTCCGAAAGTCCTTCGCATGCCATAGGTGGCATGAGGAGTAAATCGATTGGCAGCGCTGTTACCTGATGAACAACCTTGCGTAAGGTTTGGTTAATAATTTCATGTTTTTCTCCACCGTACATCACACTGTTAAGTAGCAAAAACCGCGGCTGCTGGTACAATTCCGACAAATGGTGGATAAAGTCGATATAGGCGGATATAAATTGCTGGGCATCAAAAGGCGAACGATAATGCTCCCCGTCTCCTGAAGAGATATCATTGGTACCGAGGGCAATCACAACAAGCGATGGCGCCTCTTCCGTACCGCTTTCAGGCTGGGCAGCCAGCGGCATAAAGGTTTTCGCATAATGCAAAGGCAGGCAGTCGTCTTCCACATTCCAGTTGCGATACAGCCCAAATCCCGAAATCGCATTCAAGGCATAATCCGCCTTTAAATCGTGCGCAGACTGCACGGCAAAACCTTCAAAAGCGGAAGAGCTGCCCGTCCAGTCCTGAAGTTCGTCGTCCGAAACCCTGTTGCCCCAACCGTTGGTCATGGAATCTCCAATAAATAAAATTGGCTTGCTTTGCCGCGCTTCCTCTTTAAAAACAGAAGAGGCCTCAGCCCCATAAAAGGCGAGCAATCCACAAAAACTTTCGGTTTCTTTAATCACCTCCACAAAATGGCGTCCGTCGGTCAGTTTGTGGAAGTCCAGCGCCTGCCGCCTTGATTTAACTGGAAATCGACCGTGATCCTGCCCGTCAATCAGCACCCGAACAAAATTAGCGTTCGAAATCAACCGCTTCTTTAACCCAACAGATAGCCGTAATGCATCCCCTGAAAAGGAAAACCGAATATTCGTCCCCGCATTGCCAAAAATAAATGCTTCGTCTTTGGCATCGAAATAACCCCTGCCATTAAAATGGAACAATTGCTGTTCCGTCGCTTTAAAAAATTCCATTATTTTATGTGTTTCATTTTCTGATCGCCAATTTAAATACTTCCCCCTGAATGGTCACCAAAAGGGCTTAAAGTAATTACTTTACGATGGCCGCCTGCATGCATTTCTCCCACAGATGAATGGCGTAAATCAACAAGATTATTTTCTTGCGCCTGCTTCTTCTCATTTGATATAAACCCCCAAGACAATTGCTCAACTATTTTTGGTGGCTCACTGAAAACAGAGAAACCGCTTTGGTAGCCACCTCGCATGCCACGTCTGTACCGTGAAAGCGTGAAAGCGTGAAAGCGTGAAAGTGCTCAACTGCTAACAACGACCAAAACGAATAGTAATATTTACTGAAAGGGCACAATAATATAAATTAAGTGGCAGAAAAAAAGGATCAATTATCATTTCCAACTATATTGAATGAATTATTGAAGTTACTCAACACATGAAAGCCAAACAGCGTCCCCCTTTTCCTTTGAATATCATCCGAACCGCCTTTCCTATATTGGAGAAATGCGCCCCGCCACTTGCTGGGAAATTATATACCACCCTGTTTTTCAAGCCTTTTAAAAGGCCGATGAACGACCGTGACCAGGCATTCCTTGCTGCTGCACAGACGTCGATCCTTCCATTGGAAGGAAATCAGGTGAAGGTCTATCGATGGGGAAAGCAGGAGTCGCCAAAAATTTTGCTCGTTCACGGATGGATGGGGCGCGCCACGCAATTTAATGTGCTCGTAGAAACGCTGGTCGATAAAGGCTACCAATGCATTACTTTTGATGCGCCAGGGCATGGTCAGTCGTCGGGAAAAGAAACCAATGTACTTGAATTTGCCACTATTGTAGAGCTGATTTATCAGCAGGAAGGTGCATTTCAAATGGTTATTGGGCATTCTATGGGGGCGGTCGCTACTTTATTTGCCATGAATAAATGGCCAATTTCAACAAAAATAGTGCAGATCGGTGCCCCAGCACTCGGCAAGGATATCCTCAGTGGCTATGAACAAAAAGTGAATGCACGTCCGCAAAATCAGAAATATTTACACCAGTTTATTTACAAAAAGGTAGGGCTTGACTTTTTCGATGTGCAGGGCGAAAAACTCATTCAGACGATCCCCCAAAATACGGCGGTGCTCAATATTCATGATCAGCACGATACCGAAGTACCTTTTTATCATCAGCAAAAATTTGCCGAAGTATATCCACAACTCCTGACCATGGCCACCGAAAACCTGGGGCACAACCGAACATTAAGAGATGAGCGGGTTATTGCCAAAATAATGGATTTTTTAACCTCCGAAGCAAAAAAATAGCGTAACCAATCCGCTACGCTATTCCTTGATTAAATAAAATAATACAACTTAACCTAAAGCTTCAATCTGCTTCAGGATGCTCTGTGCGGCCATATATTTCTCGTCACTCGCCCGCCTGTTGGTTTTTGACAAATGAAAGTAAGCTTCCATCAGTTGCTCATATTTCTTCTGTAAAATTTCTTTCTTGCTTTTCTTTTTGAATAGTCCAAACATAGCTTAATCGTTGGTTTTTAATGAGAATGTTCCGTTGCAGAAAAATGTTTCATCACCAGGGCCTCAGGAGGTTTTACGGTAATTGAAAATGGCCAAACCATTGAAAAACACGGCGAAACCGATAATTGCCCAAAGGTGACTTTTTACATGAACGAAGCTCGACCCCTTGAGTACGATCATCCGAAGGACTTCAATAAAATAGGTTACGGGATTCAGATAAGCCACCACCTGCGCCCAGGCGGGCATGGACTCAATGGGAGTGAACAGGCCACTCATCAGCAAGAAAATCATCATGAAAAAAAATGCCAGCGACATTGCCTGTTGCTGGGTTGCGGCAAAAGTGGACAGCAACAGGCCAAAGCCGAGCATGGCCATCAGGAAAAAAGTAAGGATAAAATACAGCAGCCACAGACTGCCCTGCACCGCAATGCCATAAACCATATAGGCAATTCCTCCCAAACCTACGGAAAACACAAAAAATCCTACTAACCAAAAAGGAATCAGCTTTCCCAAAATAAAGTGATACTTTTTTATTGGGCTGACATTAATTTGCTCAATGGTACCAATTTCCTTTTCCTTAACAATATTGAGTGAACTCATATAAGCCCCCACCATGGTTACCAAAATCGCTAAAATTCCAGGCACCATAAAAAAGTGATAATTCATATACTCATTGAACCAGTGCTGACTTCTAACTTCTATCCCAGAACCCGCACCCCGCGGATTTTCAACCTGAACAGTTGCCCCCAATTGCTGATGAAAAGACTTAATGATACTCATCAGGTAAGCCCCACCAAGGCTCGCCTTTGTTCCGTTAATAGCATTAACAGAGATCATTAATTTATTCTGTTTCAGCCTTTGTAAATCTCGTTCAAAAAATGCAGGAATTTCAAGAATAATATCTGCCTGATCTTTTTCTATTTGCTGAAAAGCTTCCTCGTAGGCATCACCGATATCATTCAGCTCAAAATACCCTGAACTTGTAATCGTGCGGATCAGTGCTGCGGAAGTGGTGCTATGGTCATGATCGACGATGGAAATGGCAATATTTTTCACCTCATAATCTGCCGCCAAAGGGAGCACCAGCAACTGGATCAGTGGCATTACAAAAATCATGGGCAACAGACTTTTATTTCTGAAAATCTGAAGAAACTCCTTTTGGAGCAATAATTTAAGGATTCTCATTATAGCCGAATTTTAAATTTTTTAATACTGATCACCAACAGCACCACGCACATCACCGCCAAAATCAAGGTCTCTTTCCATATTGCTGAAAAGCCCAGACCTTTGATCATAATCGACTTCACAATGATGTAGTACCACTTTGCGGGGACAAAATTGGCCACAACCTGCAAGGCCACAGGCATATTTTCCAATGGAAACATGAAGCCCGTGAACATCATGGTGGGCATTAACAATCCCATCAGGGAAATGAGCATGGCCGCCTGCTGCGAGTTGGTCACATTACTGATCATCAGCCCCAAAGACAATGCGGTAAAAATCAGCAGGCAACTTTCTGCCAATAACAGCAAAACACTGCCATTAAAGGGCATGCCCAGCAAGAATACAGACAGTAAAAGTATGATGATAAGATTGACAATGGACACCAAAAAGTAAGGAATGGCCTTGGCAATAATCACCATAAAAGGGTTCATTGGCGACACCAAAAGAATCTCCATGGTTCCCATCTCTTTCTCCCGAACAATCGAGACCGAGGTCATGAGTACACACACCAGCATGAGTACCAACGCCATAACGCCAGGCACAAAATTTGTAGTCCCTTTAAGTTCAGGATTATACAACATCCGTACCTCTGGAATGATCTGAAGTTGAGGGTTTAGTAAATGTTTTTCAGCCAAAAACAAGCTTACTATATTTTCAATATAACTTTGTATATTCGTTGCCGTGTTGGGGTCCGTTCCATCCGTAATCACCTGAATTGCGGATTGCTCACCACGCCCGAGCTGTTCCCCAAACTTTGGAGGAATTACGATCGCCATTTTCACATCACCTGCACGGAAAGCCTCCAGCATTTGCGTATTGTGCTGCAAGTTTTCCTTGATTGCAAATTGCTTGCTGATCCTGATCCGCTCGACCAGCTGCCGTGAGTAAGTACCCTTGGCTTGGTCAAATATCACAATTTTTGAAGACTTAATCTCGTTGGTCAGGGCAAAACCAAAAAGTAAGATTTGCACGATCGGCAAGCCGAACAGCATCAAGAGGGTCTTTTTATCCCTGAAGGCGTGGTAGAACTCCTTCTTTATAAATATAAAAAGTTGTTTCATGATCAATCGGATTTACGTTGTGCCTGTCGTGCCAAATGATAAAAGACCTCATTCATACTATCGACCTGAAATTGCTTTTTAAGATTTTTGGGACTGTCCAGAGCTTTAATTTTCCCATCGACCATCATCGATACCCGATGGCAATACTCTGCCTCATCCATATAGTGAGTGGTTACAAAAACGGTGATCCCCTCATCTGATGCCTTATAAATTAAATCCCAGAATTGTCGCCTCGTCACCGGGTCCACCCCGCCCGTTGGCTCATCCAAAAAAACAATCTGTGGGCGGTGGAGAATCGCGACAGAAAAAGCCAGCTTTTGTTTCCAGCCCAGCGGAAGATCCCCCACGAGCTTATTGATGGCACTTCCCATTTCGAGCTCCTGCACCAGTGCCTCCCGTTTCTCCTTGATCTGCTGATCCGACAGGCCGTATATTCCTCCGAAAAAACGGATATTTTCCTTTACCGTCAAATCTTCATAAAGCGAAAATTTTTGACTCATATAGCCAATATTTTGCTTAATTTTTTCCGTTTCACGATACACATCAAAGCCTGCCACTTTCGCTTTTCCTGCCGTCGGTACCGACAGGCCGCAGAGCATTCGCATGGCGGTGGTTTTTCCCGCACCATTCGCGCCCAAAAATCCGAAAATCTCTCCTTTTTTTACCGTAAAGGTAATGGCATCGGTCGCTGTGAAATCACCAAATTTTTTGGTCAGCCCTTCGACTGCTATGACGGCATTTTCTTTCATAATTATTGCATTAACTGTATAAAACAATCCTCAATTGTTGGCCTGATTTTTTCACATATCAGTGCTTCATGCCCTAAGCCATTGAGGTAATTCAGCAGTAAAGGCACTTGCCCTTCTCCGATGTTTGAAAAATTGAAATGGTGGAAATCACCGAAAGCAAAGCAGTTTTTCACGTACTCATAAGCCCTGAGATCACGCAACAACCGACTCATGGCATTGGATTGCACAGCAAATAAATCTCCCTGATATTGCGAAACAATCCCATCAGGGGTATCAATAGACATCATTTTGCCCGTCTGCATCAAGGCAATTCGTTCACACAAATTGGCCTCGTCCATATAGGGGGTCGAAACCAGGATAGTCATGCCCTGCGCTTTGAGCCGTTGGAGCATTTGCCAAAATTCCTGACGCGACACCGCATCCACGCCTGTAGTGGGCTCGTCAAGAAACAGCACTTTCGGCTGGTGGATCAGGGCACAGCACAAAGCCAGTTTTTGTTTCATCCCTCCAGAAAGATCTCCTGCCCTTCGCGCTTTAAAGGGTGCTATTTGTATATATATATCGTGTATTAAATCATAATTTTCTTCAATGGTCGTATTGAAAATCGTTGCAAAAAAATCAAGATTTTCCTGCACTGTAAGATCCTGATATAAAGAAAATTTCGCAGGCATATACCCCACCTGATGTCGAATTTTTTTATAGTCAGCAACAATATCGAACCCCTGAACTGTGGCCGCTCCTCCATCAGGTAAAACGAGGGTTGTCAGCATTCGGAAAATGGTACTTTTGCCCGCACCATCAGGGCCGATCAGCCCAAAAAGCTCCCCTTCTTTCACCGAAAAGGTGACCGCATCTACGGCCGTGAGTCCATCATATTGTTTGGTAAGATTAATACAGTCTATCATGATGCTATTGGCTTGGGTGCCTTTATTTTTTTGCTGAAAAATGCACTTCTACGGGCATTCCAAGCTTTAGAACGCCATTATTCTGAAGCAAAATTTTCATGGCATACACCAAGTCCACCCTTTCCTCCTTGGTCTGGATGGTTTTGGGCGTAAATTCTGCCTTTGCCGAAATATAAGCGATCCGCCCACTTAATGAGCCCATCTCCCCATTGTCGAGGTCGTAATTGACCTGCGCAGCATCACCAATTTTCACCGTGGAAAGCTGACGGCCAGAAATGTACACCCAAGCATAAACCTCCGACAAGTTGGCGACCTTATAGAGCGGGCTGCCGATTTTCACCATTTCTTTCTCCTGCATAAATTTATTGGTAACCACGCCTGCTGCAGGATTGTCGATGGTGCATTTTTTCAGCTGATCTTCCAGCAATGCTTCCTTGGCATCGAGCGCTTTTCGATTGGCGGAAACCGTCAGCGATTGTGCTCCTACGTTGGCGATCTTCTGTTTCAAAACCTGAAGCTGCCCATCAATCTGCTCTTTTTGCTGAGGAGTGGAAGCATCTGACTTCAATAATTTTTCCGTGCGCTTTTGCTCTCTGATCAGGTTTTGCTCCTCGGATTTCAGCACTGCAATCTGGCTACTGATTTGCTTTTGCTGTGCCTGCAAAACAACCCTTTGCGCCTCAATTTCCCGGCGCTGAATATGCAGCTGAACGGTATCAATTTGCCCGATTACCTCACCAGCTTTAAGGGACTGCCCCTGCTCAAGAGCAAAATGATTCAAGATCCCATTGCCCTGCGCCACCACCAGAACCTCATCCGTTTCAATGGTGCCATAGGCATCCGCTTTTTGTGTTGGCCCTTCACAAGCAAACGCAAAGGTGGCCACGATAAAAATCCAATAAATATTCTTCATGGTTATTTCTGTTAAAGTCCCTTAACCAAATTAAAATTCAACTTCTGCATTTGCACCTGAATCTGATGAATGGCCATTTTAAATTCCGCCTCCTGCGATTCCTGCACCACTCTGAGGTAATCGGCGGTGGTCATCACCCCTTCGGTTACCTGCACTTCTGCCCTGCTCAGTACCTGCCGCCTTAACGCTACTATTTGCTGATCAGACTCCAGCATGGCCACATTCTTCAGGATGTCATTGCGTAGGCTGGTCAGCTGCAATTGCAGGTTCAGCTTCAGCCGCTCCTGCTGATAATCAACAGCCGCCTGTTGCAGCTGGATCACATCCCTTGTTTTGCGGCTTTTTCCCCAGTCAAAAAACACCCAATTAACACTCAAACCAATCGAAGCCATTGGGCTCCATCCTGCTTCAATAATATTGTAGCCAGGGTTCCCGACACCAGCAGAGGCGAAGGCACCAATCTGTGGCCGCAATTTGTTCCGCTCCATATTCCGCTTTAATCCCAACGCATATTTTTGTCCTGAGAGCAGCTGCATTTCTGGTCGGCGAAGGACACTCACATCGGCGAGGTCAGCCTGTACCTCCGGAAGCTCAAAAACAGTCGCCGAGGTGTAGGCTTCCCCAGTCGAGAGGCTCAGCTGCTCAATGGTCGCCTCAATCCCTGAAGAGGCCTCCAACAATTGCTGCTGCAATTCCAAAACCCGTGCCTGCAACTGCATTACCGCTGCATTGGCCATGGCGCCACCTTCAGCGGCTGCTTTTGCTTGCTTTACCCGTGCCTGAAGACTTTTTAGATGCCCCTCAAGAATCCCCTGTTGCTGTTGATTCAGCAATAAGCCAAAATACATGGCCGTTACCTGCTGTCGGACTTGAAGCTGTTTGGCTGATAACGACAAAGAGTCCTGCTGATGCTCCTGCTGCTTCATTTTTAATTTCAGTGCCACCATGCCGGCATCGTAAATCGGTTGCGATACCGAGAGCAAAGCCCTGACATTATATAAAGGAACTTCAGGAAATGCCATGCCGTTGGGAGCAGAAGGGAAAGTAATCTGTTCGTTTTGCAGCGCAGCACTTCCTTGCAAGGCCAACTGCGGCAACCACTCCTTTTTAATGATGGCTTCCTGCAGTACTCCCTGCTGCTGTATTCCCTCCTGCTGACTCAGAAACTGTTGATGAGCGATGGCCTTCGAGATACAGTCCTCCAGCCGTACGGGCTGTGCCATCAGTCTCTGGCTAAAAATGACCAAAAGCGCCAATAAAAATATCCTATTCATCCGATTGTTGTTTTAATGTTACCATCACCATGCTTGCAATTTCTGAAGCCCTGTCAGCCATAAAATCCTGAAGCACCTCTGCTGCCTGTGGACTATCGGGCAATACCTTGTCCTTTATACTGACCATAAAAAATGGAAAGGCAATCAGCGAAACCATATTCATCACCAAAGCCATGGCATTTTTAAGCCCATACTGATATCCCTCCTGTTTCAGCACTTCAGACAATACATTTAAAGTCTGTCGCACCTCCTGCAGTAAAGGCATTTTGGAAAGCAGGGCAGGGTTTTTCGGCAATTCATTGACGATAAACAAGGGCAAGCGCGGCTCCTGAGCAATTTTCTGAAGGTACAAGCCAACAACGGACTCCAGCCGCTCTTTTAATGGCGCCTCCCGCATCAGTTCATCCTGAACTTGCACATAAATTTGCCCTACAAGCGAGGCGAGTACTTCCTGATATAAATTCTCCTTCCCCTTAAAATAATAGTGAATAACCCCCTTATTGACCTCCGCCCTGTCGGCTAAAGCCTGCATACGCAAAGCGCCATAGCCCTCTTCAAGGATCATCTCACGGGCGGCGGCTATAATGTTATTTTTGGTTTGCTGTTTCATTTGCTCAACTTTTACCCATTTGGGTAAAATAAAGTTAAACAATATAATTTACAGAAACAATCCTACTCAAAAAGAATAACCCTCAGGCAATGATAACATTAGAAAACGACATACTGATATGTATCATTTTTATTGAACTAAAAACATGACGTATATCTGTAAATTGATATAATTTTCATACTTTGCGCGCCAATTTAAAAACAATCACTTCAGAACATGAAAAATTTAGAAAGCGCAGTAAACGTTAATATGAACATCGCAAACCCTGCGCCTTTAGGATTATTTGGCTTCGGCTCCACAACAATTTTGCTGAACCTGCACAATATTGGCCTGTTTGATGTAAACTCTGCCATTTTGGGAATGGGTATTTTTGTCGGTGGAATTGCGCAGGTAATCGCTGGAATGCAGGAAAACAAAAAAGGAAACACTTTTGGCGCCACTGCATTTACTGCTTACGGCTGTTTCTGGCTCTCATTGGTGGCGATTTTCGTGATGCCCGCAGCAGGGATCAAGGTGAATGCCACAGATCATACCGCTTTGGGCGCATACTTGTCTATCTGGGGATTGTTTACCGCAGGTATGTTTGGCGCGACGATGAAAAGCAGCAAGGTCACCCAAGGAGTATTTGGCAGCTTAACGATTTTATTCTTCCTGTTAGCACTTGAAAATTTCACGCATATTTCAGCAATAGGCATGGCCGCAGGCATCACTGGGATTATTTGTGGCGGTTTGGCATTTTATGATGCCATGGCTCAAATCATCAATGGCACCTACGGAAAGACCATCCTTCCTTTAGGATAAACCCTGCCCATTTGTGGCCATAAGCCTCGAATTACGGATTCAAAAGAGCGTGTTTAAAAACTTACCACCTACTGTGAATATGAAGTTTTGAACACGCTTTAGCTCCTCCTGAATATTGATATATTCGTAAAATTCAGAAACGAAAATAACAATATTCAAAAAGGTGGCTATAATCTTGTTCCTTCCTAACGAATGTCATAATACTTATCTTTTTTCTTGATTAAATTACTCATGAAACATATTTTTTAAGGGACATGCTACATTTAGAAGAAAAAGTAAACTTGATCAGTCCTCCAACGAAGGACGTTTATCGCGTAATTCGTATTTTTAATGAGGATGAGTACATTCAAACACAAGAAGGCAGCTTTCTTTATGCCAAGAAAGGCAACGTTACGATCAAAAATGAACGAACGGGTGATACGCTGATTACTTGTGCCGACTTTGTGAAAAAGGTGGATAGTCTCATCTTCGCGTAAACTTATAACAGTATTGAAAGGAAGCCAAACACACTTGGGCTTCCTTTTTTTTGTGCCCAAAGTTTTCTGTGGCTTCATTTTCAGCCCACTGATTAGTTATTTCTCAAAATTTGAATTAATTTCGAGCATTGTCCACAAACTCTTCTACGCTTGCGAACATAAAGGATCTTCTTTGCGTAAAGATCAATATATTTGCGGATAACAAATTCCAATTCTCTTTAATAGCATACTTATTTACGTCCCCGTAAATTTTTAAAACAGTGTGCGTTTATGTCAACAAAATACTTGTTTGAGTAAAGAACATGTTAGATAAAAGTGTAAAGGATGCCATAGCATCTATTGATTTTTCAGAAAAAAGGATAAAAACGAAATCAAAAATATATCCAATAAAAACAGATTTTATACAAATTTTGAAAACTTTGGATATCAATTGTATTGATGGTTATCGTCGTATATATCAACAAGCAGAGCCATCACAATGTCAGTCACTTTGGGGTTTTGTGCTCCCTAAATCACCCTACGCCGCCTACGGTTCTATCAAAGGTTTTAAAAATACCAGTGCGGTAAAAAAAGACGCTGCACCTCAAGCAAATCAGCCAAAAATCACACCTGCAAAACCTGCAAAACCTGCAAAAAAATCTTCCACTTTGCAGATGATGAATTACGAGGAGGCCAAAAAATTCACCCGGGATTATATCAGCACTCATGGCGAATTTAAATCCAAAGCCGCTTTCGAAGATTGGGTACAAACCGTTGCGCCGAAAACCTTCCCGCTGGATGTCAATAAAACATTCAAAGCCGAATATCCTGCTCAGCGCTTCAGCCTGACCAATTTCCTTGGCCATTCTTTTGCCCGAAAGAAGAAACCAGCTGCTGCAAAAAAGGTGGTCGTTTCCGCTTCTGAAGAGCCGAGAATCGATGCTTTTATCCCACAGATTAATAATGAAGCAAAGAAAAAAATTGCTCAGGATCCTAAAGCAGCCCTTAATGCCTTGTTCACCAAAAGAGACAAAAGCACCGCAGACCTTGCTTATCCATTAACTGCTGAAGAAATACTTGAAGAAGATGCTCCAGCGATGAATTATCAGGAAGCAAAAAAATATATCGAGAACTGGCAGGAAAAAAATCACCCTATTGAGAGCCGTAAAGAGTTCACCGACTGGCTGAACAAACATCGTCCAGCACGCTTTCCTCACAACCCCTTGACAGAATACACCAAAGAGCTCAGCAAGAAAGGCAAAAGATTCAATTTGCTCCATTTTTTACATGGCAAATAAAAAAGGTCGCTTAACACGACCTTTTTTATATCAATATTTTTATATAATTAAATAAAATTTTTATTTACTGTATCTTTGATTTTGGTATATATGTCTTTAATGGATTGCTCTTCATCTTTCGGGCAAATCACAAGAACATCATTTTCATCAACAACGATAAAGTTCTCTAATCCTTTCACTACTGCCAATTTACCATCACGAACTTTGATCAGGCAGTTATTCGTATTTTCTGTTACCACATTACCGTGAACCGCATTTTTATCAAAGTCATATTCTTTATTTTCATAAATTGACTTCCACGTTCCAAGATCTGACCAGTTAAACTGTACGGGTAACACCTTTACGTTGTCCGCTTTTTCAAGGATAGCATAATCCACCGAATCTGAAGGACATACTTGGTAACCTTCGGCAATCTGAGGAATTTCCTGAGAAGAATAATACTGAATGTTTTCAAAAATCCCGTTGATTTCTGGCGCATTCTTTCCAAGGCTACTGATAATCGACTTAACAGACCAGGCAAAAATCCCTGAGTTCCACAAAAATCCACCTTCTGCAAGGAATTGCTTGGCCACTTCAAGGTTTGGCTTTTCCTTAAACTGAATCACTTCGGTCAGGCCTTCAGCGGTTTTGTCATATTCAATATAACCATAGCCCGTGTCTGGGCGGGAAGGCTGAATTCCAAAAGTAACCAACACATCATCTTTGGCAGTGATATTAAAAGCATATTTCACTGCATCAACGAAGGAGGTTTCATTTAAAATCAGGTGGTCGGCGGGAGCGACAACCATATTGGCTTCAGGATTTTTTGAGGCAATTTTATGCGCTGCATAAGCGATACAAGGCGCGGTATTTCTTAACACTGGCTCTGCCAAAATCTGCTCACTGCTAATATTGGGCAACTGCTCCTGTACCAGGCCTGCATACTGCTCATTGGTGATAATATAAATATTATCTTCATGGCACACTTTCGCCAGGCGATCAAATGTTAATTGCAGCAATGAACGACCCATACCGAGCAAATCAAGGAATTGCTTCGGTTTTTCAGACTTACTTAATGGCCAAAGTCGGGAACCGACACCACCAGCCATAATCAGTGCATAATTATTTCCTTTATCCATACTTCTTTATTCTGCTTAATAGTTCAATATCGTCATTTTATGGATGACGAATTTAAGATTCAGACATGAGGTTAGAACGCTAATTTATTTCAACACGTTCCCTTTAGGTGTTTTTATTGAACACATTGAATCCTAAATACAATATTCTTAATTATATATTAAATAACTTAATGAATTCAGCCTTTTTTACGCCTCACCCCACTAATTGCTATGGCTTCATGCGGATCGTCTGGCCAACTGTGTTTAGGGTAGCGGCGTTTCAGGTCTTTTTTCACTTCAAAATAGGCATTTGCCCAAAAGCTCTGCAAGTCGGAAGTAATTTGAACAGGTTTAAAACCTGGCGAAAGCAAATGCATTAATACCGACTGTTGGCCGTGGTTCACTTTGGGGGTGTCGTGCAGACCAAAAACTTCCTGCAGCCTCACCGCCAGCACAGGCGAACTCCCATCCTGCTGATATTGCAGCTTGATCTTTGAACCACTCGGCACTTCTATTCTCATAGGACAACGACGCTCCAACATCCCTTGCTGCTCATGCGAAAGTGAAAACTGCAAGACCTCCATCAGGTCCAGTTTATAAAGCTGTTTCGCTTTACGCACCCCCTGAAGGTAAGGTGAAAGCCATGAATCAACTGTTGAAAGCAGCGCTTCGGTGCTTACTTCAGGCCAATCTTCTTCGGGGTGCCAAGTGGCACAGGACATCACCCTTGCCTGCCATTGCTTTACATCATCAGAAAAATTCAGCATGTGCCCCCCTTCACGACGCAGGACTTCCAGTAAAACCTGCTGAACCTCTTCTTCCTCGACCTCGGCCAGCGGCGTGGATTTTAACACAATGCTACCAATGCGTAATTCTTCACAAGCCTGCACGCACTCCTCATCATGATCCCAGCGAACAGTACGCTTTTTCTTCAGCATATTGATTAAATCTTTCGGGTCGAGCGGTGAGGCCATAAAAACTTTCCCCATCCCCTCGCGGGCATCGATATGCGCCACAGCGAGCCATGCTTCGTGCGCCAACTCATCACGATGGCCAATCATGGCAATTTTCCCATTGGCGAGCTGAAACTGCGCGTTGTTTCCTGGGCGGGCGCAGGCGATACGCTCAGGGTAGGCATTGGCCAACAACCAACCCACCTCATACATATCCACCAAACCGTTTTGCTCATTTATGGAAAACAACTTTCGGTAGGAAGCCGATAATTTATTGATCGTCCCAAATCGGCGGTTTTTCCCATCCTGTTTCCGGAACCTGCGAAGGCCTTCAATCCGCAGGTTGATGTCCACCCCGACCTCTTTGGGCAATGGATCTCTTTCCTCAAGCACAGCAGCCAAATCTGTGGCCAAAGGCAAAATATCATGTTCCTTGGCACGGATCAACATATGTGCAATCCGAGGATGACAAGGCACCCGCTGAACGGCTTTCCCATGGGTTGTGAGTCCTTGATCATCAATAATTTCGAGCTCTCGCAGTATCTCCCGTGATTGTTTGAGATTGCCTGCAGGAGGTGGGCTTACCCAAAACAGGGACGAGGCGTCCTCCATCCCCCAGGCGGCCAAATCAAGCATTAGCGCACATAAATCCGCTTGTTCGATCTCTGGAACACGATGCGTCAGCAGGCGTTCATGTGTTGCCCTGCTCCACATGCGGTAGCAAACTCCCGGCCCCAGTCGACCTGCACGTCCTGCCCGCTGATCGGCAGCGTCATGGGACAGCCGAATGGTGGTCAGTCTTGACAAACCCGTATTGGGGTCAAATTGTGCGACCCGTGCGAAACCGCTGTCGATCACCACTCCGATACCCTCAATAGTTAAGGAGGTCTCAGCAATAGAGGTGGCCAGTACTATTTTTCTTTTCCCATTTCGGTCCGGGAACAGCGCGGCCTGTTGTTTACGAAAAGGCAATTGCCCATAAAGTGGCATCACGCTAAAAATACCCCCTAAAGGTTTGAGCTGCTCTTCCACCTGTCGGATTTCTCCCTGCCCAGGCAAAAACACCAAAATATCGCCGTCATGCTGATTGGCGACCTGCACAATTTTTCTCGCCGCCAAATCTGGCAACAAATGAATATCGGCATCTTCTCCATAATGCACCTCCACAGGGTATTGTCGACCAGCACTTTCAATTACTGGCGCTTTCAGTCCTTTTTGCAGCTGGGGCATGTCGAGGGTGGCCGACATGACCAGAATCTTCAGGTCTGGGCGGAGGACATCCTGTGTTTCCCGACACAAAGCCATGGCCAGGTCCGCATGCAGGCTCCGCTCATGAAACTCATCAAAAATCACCATGGCCGCCTCAGGCAGTTCGTTATCCGATTGCAGCATCCGTGTCAGGATGCCTTCCGTAAGCACTTCAATCTTAGTATCTGGCCCTACGCGGGTATCAAACCGCACTCGGTAGCCTACCGTCTGGCCAACCGGCTCCCCTAAAAAGTATGCCATCCGTTCTGCGATAGATTTTGCGGCCAATCGTCGGGGTTCAAGCATAAAAATTTTACGGCCCTGGCACCAATCCTCATTCAGAAGGGTTAATGGCAACAAAGTACTTTTCCCTGCACCTGGGGGCGCTTTAAGGATCACTGTATTATGTGCACTCAATTTTTGCTGCAACGCTGGAATCACTTCCTTAACTGGCAGATCTATATTTTGGTAGTCAAAAATCATCAGACAATATTTAGCCTGCAATTTACACATTCCTGACTTTTGTTGAAGCGCAATGCTTATAAAGATCCAATTCCTAAAATACAGCCCTCAACTTACGAATCATTTAAGTCAAAAGCTCAAATAATATTTGGTCAATCAAATCCCATTCAAATCATAAACAAAAATCAATATCATCATTTATAATTTTATATCTATCCCGCTATCGATAGGCCAAATCAAAAGAAAAAGACCCTTAGACTTATATAAAAAATCTACCATAATGAGATAAATATAGTTTAGCTTTGCAACAAATTATAGATTTATACATATTATAATTTATGCCCAAAACAGGCCAAAAATCAATATTAGAGGGATAAACCCCTTACAATCATCAAAAAACCACCCTATTCAAAAAGCACCACTTATAAAATTCTAAACAACTATGAGTCACCTTTTTGGTCCTTTTTTCATACTTCGCATATTCTAATATAAACCACCTTACTGTCAATAAAATAGTCTTTTACTAATAATCATTTGGGGACATTATCCGTAAATCGGTTTTTAAATGACGCGCATCCGTTTTGTGCAAAAAATAATAAAGTCGCTGCAAACGGGCACTAAAAGAGTAGGAAAAATCAATAATCGAGAAGATTGTAGGTGAATTGAATCTTTTAATGAAATTAATCATTCTATTGCTCGACATATTAAAAAAAATTTAGTATATATGAATAATTATTTTGCTTATTACATGAAAGGCCACTAAGCATAACACTACCAAAATGTTAAATAAAATAGATTTGAGTCGCATTCGCGGCCCTCACGTACGTACTACACGTCAGGTTTATCCTAATTTGGAGGATTTCAAATACATATTATCTGTATTGAATATCAGAACCAAGCAGGATTATACTGATTTTTTAGCCTCTGTTGATTTTGATGAATTCGAAAACAAGTTTGGATTCATCCTTTCTAAATCCCCCTCAAATATTTATGGCCCTGAAAAATTTTACTTCCAGCGTAAGGCAAGAAGTAGTAACAGGCCAAACGAAAGTGGGCGACCTGCCAAAAAGCGAGGCCCTGTTTCAAAATTGATGCCCTTTGAGGAGGCCAAACGAATTATCGTTGATTATCAGATAAAAAGAGGCAAGTTCACCACTAATAGTCAATTTCAATATTGGTTGAAAAACCACCGTCCGAAGGGTTTTCCTTCAAACGTTTATCAATCGTACGGACCATTGTTTTTGAGCCAGGGTAAGAAGTTTAACCTTTGGGAGTTTCTTTCTGTTCCTACAGATACCGAAGCACCCCTAAGAAAACCGGCTCGCCCAATCACTGTTCACGAAAATCCCGAGGAAGAAAATGCTTACTTGAGCTACCGGGCTGCCAAAGCCTATATCAGTAGCCATCAAAAGAAGCATGGTCCTTTTACCGAGGAGGAATTCAGAGCATGGTTGATCTCGGATCAGCGTCCTGCTAAATTCCCTCAAAATGCTATCGATTTTTATTCCAAAGACCGAGAGCAAAAAAATCTAAAGTTCAATTTGAAAGAATTTCTGGCTTTTGCGGATCAAAAAGAACAAGTCCTGGAAGCTTAATAAAATACACACTCCTAAAAAAATCTCAGTATCACTGCTGAGATTTTTTTTTGTGCCCAACAGTTTTTAATTTGTTTATTATCTAACTCACCTACTTCTAAAATTATATGGCAGGATCATCGAAAAAAGCAATTTACGGCGCAATATTGGCCAATACGGGCATTGCCATCAGTAAATTTGTTGCCGCCTATTTTACCGGATCATCTTCTATGTTATCGGAGGGAATTCACTCCCTTGTGGATACGGGAAATGGCGTTCTATTATTGTATGGTATCAAACAAAGCCAACGACCTGCCGACCATGCCCACCCTTTTGGTTATGGCAAGGAAGTTTTCTTTTGGAGCTTCGTGGTGGCGATCATGATTTTTGCCCTCGGAGGGGGAATTGCACTGTACGAGGGCATTCACCACCTGATTGAGCCCAAGCCCCTCGGTAACCCCACCTGGAATTATGTAGTCCTGATTCTTGCACTGGTTTTTGAAGGTTCAGCATTGCGCGTGGCCTTGCAGGAATTTAAAAAAGGAGCAAATGGCCTCCCATTTATCAAGGCCCTTCGGGAAAGTAAAGACAGCTCTACGGTCGCGATTGTGATTGAAGATACGGCAGCCTGTATCGGTCTGGTGCTGGCCTTGATTTCAGTAATTTTGGGACATGTTACCGGTATTGTTTACTTCGATGGCCTTGGTTCCATATCGATTGGTTTATTGCTGATAGGTGTTTCGTTGTTTTTTGCGGCAGAGTGTAAAGGGCTGCTGATCGGCGAGGGATTATCTTCTAAAAATGTAGATAAGATTCAGATGATTCTTAAAAAGCACCCTTATGTGGACAGCGCCAAAAGACCTTTGAGTTTATACTTTGGACCTTCGGAGGTTTTACTGAATGTGGAAGTTGATTTTAAGGACGAGCTCACTGCCAGGGAAATCGAGCAAACGGTAGTCACCATCGAAGATGCCATTAAACAAGAGGTGCCTGCTGTCAACAAAATATTTATTGAGGCCGATAAGCTGACCAATATCAAAAAAGGAAATGCAGAATAATTCTGATAAATTTTAAAGCAAATAGCCGATTTGGATTACTTTTTGATTTATGATCACCGAACATCATAAATCAAGATATGAAAAGTATTACCACAAAATCGCTCGCTTTACAACACCTGAAAAATGAAATTTGCCTACAGGCGATTCAGATCGAGAAAACACCTGGCGCTGCAAAACGCCCAGAAACCCGTCTGAACATTTTAGGCATAGCAGTTGATCATCTTGATCGTCAAATTGACGAAGATCTGATTTTCGCAAAAAAATAACGGCCCCCACCATTGGCGAGGGCCGCTATTTTCAAAACTTAAAAGTTTCTGCTCACGCTTCCTGTTGGGAAGCTTTCCTCTACATAATTTTTCATTTCTACTGACCCATCCACCTGGTCGGGAGTCTGTACAAATAACGGCTTCAATGCAAAAGGCGCAGGGCTATTGTCTGGGAAAGGCTCTACTGAGATCACTACCGGACGCCCTCTCACATCAGTAGGAAAGGTCAATCCATTAGGCGCATTCTGAAGGAAATCCTCACCAGGATATGCTGGGCCGGGATTCGTTCCACTAAAAGGCGCTGCATTATCTGCACCATTCACGGAAGTAAATGTTCCCGTAGTTAAAGGGGTGCCATCAACAACCACCCATCCTTCATAGCGCCATCCATCGGCCAGTTCTGGAAGCTTCAAACCAGCCACAGGGCCAGCAGAAGTCATTTCCAGAAACCAGACGCCACTATATTTCTCAGATTCGTCGCCTGTACCCGTAGGTGTTGCCACAATATATTTACCATTCACTTCCTGAAAATCGCTGCCAACAGGTGCAGTTCCCAAAGCGGCGGTATTGTTCACAAAATCGCCGGCAAATAATTTGGTAGGCGCGGGCGCAGGGTCATTATCAGGACTTGGTTCAATCGAAAGCACAAAAGTACTCGCTGATTCCAGTGTTGACCGGTCGATGTTAAAAGAATTCTGTGAAAGCTTTCCTTCATCGTCCACCGTGAAAGTCCCTGTGGAAACCGGGCTGCCATCCACAATCAGCCACCCTTCATAAGCGAAATCATCACCAAGATTATCAAGGCCATTCATTGAAAGGGTAATGTTTGACTGTGCAGGAGCGGCATCGTTGTCATCACTGCTACAAGAAGCTAAGGCGAGGCCACCCATACAGATTGCGGCCATCATGTTCATTGAAAATAGTTTCATAGTGGTTTTATTTTGTTTTGGTACCCACAAGGTGCAAACAGAAGATCATATAAGGCTCACAAGAAGTTCACAAAACTGTGATAACTCCCCTTTTCTCCTGATTACCTGTTCAAATGTCAGCTACCTGTCTATTCCCTAATTTTTCAAGATATAACAGAACAATTTTCGTTAATATCTAATATTTTAACGCGCTACCCGCTAACTACCCTACCTATGAAGAAAGTGCTCATTATTGAAGACGATTCACAAATTGTCCAGCTGCTTAAAATTCACCTCCACGATCTCCACTGCGAAACTTCCGCTGCTTCCGATGGTCTCGAAGGTTGCCAACTGGCGCTCAGGGAACATTTCGACCTGATTATTCTTGACCTCAACCTGCCGACAATGGATGGCATGGAGATTTGCCAAAAGGTACGGGCGACAAAAAACACCCCTATTATAATGCTGACGGCCAAAACGGAAGAAATAGACCGCGTGCTGGGTCTGGAAGTGGGGGCCGACGATTATATGACCAAACCTTTCAGTATTCGGGAGTTTATCGCACGGGTAAAAGCAATTTTCCGACGAACGAAAATGATCTCCGAGGAAATATCTCAAACCCTTGCACCTACCCAGCTGAAATTTCAGGCCTTGTCCATTGACCTTGAAAAGCGGAAAGTATTACTGAACACCCAAAAGATTGAGCTTTCGCCCAAAGAATTCGACCTGCTGTATTTAATGGCCTCCCACCCCGGGCGGAATTATTCGCGCACCGAATTGTTACAGCTCATCTGGGGCTATGATTTTGATGGCTACGAACACACGGTAAATTCACACATCAACCGCCTGCGGTCGAAGATTGAACCCGACATGGCACAGCCGACTTACATCCTGACCTCCTGGGGCATCGGTTACAAATTTAATGAAGAGCTATGAGTCAACCTGCCAGACATATTACCAACCGGCTGATCTACAAACTCGCCCTGTCGGTCTTTTTTATTATCCTGCTGCTTGCTGCGGCATTTATGGGCATCAGTTTTTATTACGGAGAGCGGTATTTCGATGAAAGTATGCAGAAGGTCAATGCCAAGGTGGCCGATCATCTGATCAGCGAAAAATTCAAAAACAACGCTCCTTTCCTCGACGATGGTCGTGTGAACAAAGCATTGTTTGGAGAAATTATGCACGAAATGATGGCGGTAAATCGATCCATAGAAGTTTACCTGCTTGATGAGGCCGGCACCGTCCTTTATTCTGTGGTGCTGGATCACGACGACCCCAAAGCGCCTACCGAGCAGGTGAACCTCAAACCTATTTATGAATTTGTACAGTCCGATGGCCAAAAGTGTGTGCTTGGAGATAATCCGCGTGACAAAAACAACCAGACCATTTTCTCTGTCGCGCCTTATGATTATCAGGGTAAAAAGGGCTTCGTCTATATCATTTTTGAAAGCCAACGGTTACAGCACGTCCAGAACAGCATCTTTACCAGTTACTTTCTTCAGGGTGGACTGACGGCCATGCTTCTGGTGATTATTTTCGCCTGCCTGCTGGCTGGCATTGCCATTTGGTTTTTGAGTAAAAACCTGCGGGAAATTATTTACAAGGTACGCCGTTTTCAGGAAGGTGACCTCTCCGCCCGAATCGATCATCCCGAGGAAAACGATTTACAATCACTGGCAATCTCTTTCAATGAAATGGCCGATAAAATTGTTTCTGATATGGAGCGGATCAAATCTGTGGATACTATCCGAAGAGAACTCATTGCCAATGTATCGCATGATTTGCGCACCCCGCTTGCCATTCTGAAAGGCTATACTGAAACCCTGCAAATGAAGGGCCGACATATTGAGGAAGCAGACAAACAACACTTCCTGGAAATTATTCACCAGAGTTCTGAGCGACTGACCAGTATGGTGGCACAGCTTTTCGAGTACTCCAAGCTTGAAGCCAAACAGGTGCAACCGGAGAAAGAGCCTTTTCTGCTGACGGACCTTGCCCATGATTTACATGCCAAAAATAAGGTCCTGGCCAACCAGAAAGACATCGCTTTTGAGCTCCGCATCCATGAGCCCGTGGCGCCGGTTTTTGCCGATGTAAAATTGGTGGAACGGGCGATTCAAAACCTGATTGACAATGCACTGAAATTTACGCCACAAAGTGGGACAGTAACACTGGAAGTGAGTGCCGCAAAGGAAGGTATTCAGATTGCCATTAAAGACTCCGGCCCAGGTATTCCGGTGGAGGAGCAATCGTATATTTTTGAACGATATCGACAGGTGGCCTCTTCAAAGCCAAAGATGGGTGCAGGCCTGGGGCTGGCGATTGTCAAGAAAATTCTTGAATTGCATCAATCGGACATCCACATCCAGAGCGCACCCAACCAGGGAACATCATTTTATTTTTCCTTGCCCGCTTACCAGGCTTAGCTCAGCGCTGGTTTGCCAAAAAAAAAGCTTTCAGTTGTAAGGCTGCTTCTTCTTTGGAAAAGGGCTTTTTACCCACCGGAGAGGTCAGATAAACCATATAGTCATGCCAAATTTGAGTCGGGGCGATATAATCAAGAAAATTGAGCATATCCATCCGGCTCATATGTGGCAGGGCATCTTCAAGTTTACCCATGGTGAAAGTGGCAAACTCCTCGAAAGAAATCCCGAAATATTTGAAAAACGCATGACCGTCCTGCTGATCCTGTTGCCAAACTTGCTGATAGTCCTTTAGGGGGGTAAGGCTGAGGAAAATCGAGTTGGAAACCCCTTCAATATCACAAATACTGTCGTGCCATTCAATGCTGTATCCGGCATCAAACGCTTTGCTGATGGCTTCATTGGAATCCAGGAAGTCTATCCAATGGTAAGAATCCGCTTTGGTATGACCGATAATCTGCTGGTCGTTCTGAAAAAAGTCCAGAGAATGCTCCTCAAGGCATACCTGATCAGTTTGTACACAAAGCTCAAATTGCTGCTTTAAAAAATCAATTAACGTGTCGGTATCAGACACTGAGATTACGGAAGTTAAATTCATGGTAAAAGTATATTTTGATGTTGATGGCTCTTCTATAAAAAGTAGATGTCCTGAAGACACGAACATCACATTCACTTCAGTACATTGACCAACAATGGCTTACAATTGCGCACTCCTAAGAAAGGTGGTTCAATCCGGAAAGCAAATGCACTGTTTGTTTGATCGTGCTACATAACTATAAGGGAAGTTTATGCCCAACACCGCATGTGATTTTTTACCAATGGGGAGATTTAGATAATTTTCTAAGTAAAAAAATAATTAGTGATATACAAAAATAAATTATCGCGGAAATTTCATCTCTTTTTAATGTGCTTGCAGGTCACTGCAGCCGAATGATATCACGGTCATACGAACAGGAGGGGACAATAAGTAGGTGTCAATTGGGAAAATATCTTTGGGTATATCGCTTGATATTTTAAAGTGAGATGCACTCCGCATTTTTGATGTCCGGAAAGCAGTTCACTGTAAAACAAATCCTTTATGCTCAACCCAAAGTATCATTTTTTCAAGCTTCGTTTTCTGCGGTCCATCACAATTTTATAAGCCTCTTCGAGCGAGATTACCCCCATCTGATTTAATCTTAACAGGTTGATTTCTTGCGCAGCTTGAGGCGCGAAAGTACTTTGAACAGTTTTCATAATCGATATTGTTTTAAATAATATAAATCTAATTGCTTCAGCAATAAAACAATGTATTGCTTAATCTTCGCTATTATAATTATTTTAACAATATCAATTTTTCAGCCAATCATTGCTGAACACTAAACAAATTTCATATCGACTTTAAAATTTATAAGAATTCCCCAAAAGATTCAATAAAATTCTTGAAGGCTTCAATGATATCCTGATGATAAAATTCTATAATTTCATTCTGATCCACCGGAAAAAGTTCTAAAAATTCGATATCCTCCACCGTAATGGAAAAAGTGATTTTCCCGTCGTAATGCGGCAACACTACAAATTGTGGATTTTGTTTATGAAATAACAACAGCTGCTGCTCCACAACGAGGGTCGTGAAATAACCATTGATCTTTAATGGTCCGCAATAGGGTAAATTCCACAGGCAATAGGCCGAATAAGGCAGCGGCGACAAGCTCAGGCCTTCCTCCTTGGCAATTACCTCTGCAACAGCCGTGGCTGTCTGCTCTGCTTTGAAAAATGCGGCCCGGGCAATGGTATCGACATAAATCAGCTCATTGGTTCTGTTATCAATCCCCAAAAAACCACCGCCAACGGCAAAATAAAAATGATCCTGATCAAACAGCGCAATGGTCTTCTCTTCATAACCCATGAAGAGCGCATTCTCTTTGAAGGGTTCGATCAAAAGCGACTCCAGCAAGGGTTGATCATAAATGGCCATATCACTGACATCCCACGTACTAAAACGCTTGGCATCATCACTTTTAGACAGATAAGGCTCAAAGTCCTGATCTTTAAATTTCAGCTTGTAATAGAAATACTTTTTCTGATCAATCTCATCGTAGGCCTTGGCCGCCACCAGTAAATCTTCGGGCAACGTTATCCGCAGGTCAAAAAACTGTTCATCATTTTCAAACTGCGCCCCAAATTCAGCAAGAATAGGGCGGGCAATACGACCGACAAGCATCAGGTCATGGGCCTGCTCTTCCACCTCAAATTCCTCTTCCTCATTTTCGGAAAACTCCTCATAGATTTCCTGAAAAAGTGTGTCGTTGGCATCGAGCACCTCATCGATATAATCTTCCTGCGAATTGAGGTGCCTGAAATATATTTCCGACATATTCCTCAGGAACAGAAACTGAAGTTCATCGTCTGTGATAGGTTCTGAAAAGTAACGAATCACATGAAAAAAATAAGGGACTACCCCCTCATAATTAAAGATGGCCGCCGCCCCTTCAGGTTTGAGCGTTTCGGCATCCTCGTCATCCAAACACTCTACCCGAACAATACAAGCCGGATCCGACGTTACGGTCATGTATTCCACATCGGGAGCAGTGTCTGGTGCGGGTAAATTTCCGATTATTACTCGGGGAAAATCAAAGGAATTGGACTCTTCAAATGCCATAATTGAATTGGTTTTACAAAGAGACAATTTAAATTAAATTGCCTGAATTGCAAGCAAGTTACTGCGGCTCCTTGACAATACCGCCTTAGCATCTAAAAAACCGACTTTGCCCCTGTTTAAAACTTGTTATCCTCCTGCAAATTCGGAATATAGGTATTGATCTTTGCATTACTGATCAACAATACTGCTGCAATTCTCCCAAAATGACGCTTCATCACCTCTGTAATGCGCCAAATTTTCGCTGCAAATTTCAGTTTCAAACACGCGCTTACTGATAATGAGAAAGAGCTACCTCAAGACTGTTCTTCATCCGTTCCCGTAAGCTCAGGGGCGAAAGCACTTCTACATCCTGCCCAAATTCAAAAATCTTGGAAAGCAGTTCGAGGTTGGGATGCACCTTAATTTTGATGGTCAGCGAATGCGACTCGGGCTCCTGTGCCACCACTTCCTGCGAGCTGTGCAACTTTTTGGTCAGTACATAATTGCCCCTTTTATTCCTGAACTTCAGCACAATTTCCTCAATAGGTTCTCCCTTGCCCAGACTTACGCCGATCAGGTTGTTGAAATAGCTATTGATGTCGGTAATCCCCTGCGGCTCGCGGAAAGAGCAGGCATTAATAGAAAACCCAATAATGCGGTCAAGGGCATAGATGGTCAAATCGCCCGGATACTGATCGAGATTGCCTATCAGAAACCAGCGGTTATTGTACTGCTTGAGCAGGTAAGGGTAAAAAAGATGGGTCTGCCCCATCGGGTTGTTGAAGGACTGATATGTAATATCAAGTGCCTGTTTATGTTTAATGGCATCATTGAGCCCCGACAAATGCTCAATACCTTTCAAATCCACCTGCTCAAAAACAATCGTTGGACGCTCCTCTTCCACAGAAACTTTAAACGTCTCCTTGAGCAATTTCGTGATGTTCCGCAACTCTTTCATCGACTCAAAACTGCCATATTGCTCCAGCAATTCGATCGCCTCTTTCACCGCCTCCTGATCCCGCGAAGAAAGCTTTCCCTCACGAATCGAATAATCGGGCTCGGTATATTCATAATAATTTTTCGACCTGTTGAATTTGATAGGCGCCGGCTTCCCCGTAACCCCCGCTTTCAAATCCTTAATGTCATTCTGGAACTGCCGCTTGCTAATAGAGAAATCATGATCCCCCGTCATTTCCTGCATCTTTTCAATAATATGGCGCAACAGCTGCTCCCTATTGTACTTTCTTGCTCCATTCAGTGCATCATCAATAATCTGATAACGCATCATGGCGTGTTTATTTGTTGACATAAGCTTAAAATAAAATCGTTTTGGTTTCCTACGCGCAATAAAGGTAGTGGCCGAAAATGCAATGTAACTGCACTGAAGTTTGGAAGCATTAATTTTCAGGAAAAATCTCGTCCCGCTAAAAAAGTATGCTTCCAGCAACCCTATACACAAATAGGAAAAATTAAACTAATCATAAAATTAAATCAATTCAAACGCAAAGATAACCAAAATTACAGTTTCACCCCCCTGCTTTTCGGGTGATCAACAGGCCTCCAAGACGCTTCACATTTTTTTGCAACAAGGAATCATAAATTTTGAACAAGGATAAATCAAGCGGGTTAGAAAGGTGAACCCGTACTTTTTTGCCCCTTTTTGCCGTAGTTTTCACGATGGAGGGACGCTGCAAAATATCGGACAAACAACCTTTGAAGATAAATACCATATTGATGAAAAGACTACTGTTTACCTTTCTGCTGTTGCTCGGCGTACTTTCTGCCTGGGCACAAACCCGCCTGATTTCAGGAAAAATCACTGATGAAGAAGGTGAAACCCTGCCCGGAGTGAACGTCCTGATTAAAGGAACCAGCACAGGTACGGTTTCAGATATTGATGGAAATTACTCCTTTCAGATTCCTAAAAATGACCCCGACCTGATATTGGAATTCTCCTTCGTCGGCCTGGCCACCCAAGACATTAAAGTGGGCGACCAGCTGGTGATTAATGTGGAGATGGGGGCTGATGCCAAACAACTCGAAGATGTGGTTATTGTCGGGTATACCAAAGTGGACAAATCCACCAGCGTACCCGTGATTGATAATGTAAAAGACATTGTTACGCCAAACGTTTCACAAACCCTGACAGGGAAATCTTCCGGTGTGGCGATTCAGGCTTCCACCGGGCAGCCTGGTGCAAAAACCAATGTACGGATTCGTGGCGTAGGCTCGATCAATGGCGCTACCAACCCTCTATATGTGATTGATGGGGTGATCATCGATTCTGATGAAGTCATTACCGGTAATCAACAGTCAGAACGTGACCCGCTGGCCAATATCAACCCTTCTGATATTGCTGACATCAGGATTCTGAAAGATGCCGCAGCCACTGCTTTATATGGTGCACGTGCCTCCAATGGGGTGATTGTGATTACCACCAAACAGGGAGAGGCGGGAGAGACCACCTTCTCGGCGAACTTGGCCGCAGGGGTATCCCGAAAATATGACGGTAAATTCGAATTGATGAATGCTGCGCAGTATATCGATTTTTTCGGACTGAATGCCGCAGATTATAATGGTATAGATACCGACTGGCAGGATTTGGCCTTCCGTACGGGACATACTTTGGATTTTCAGATTTCTGCAAAAGGCGGAAATGAGAAAACGAAATTCTTCACCTCTATTGGTTATTTTGATCAGGAGGGGATTCTGATCGGCTCAGACTTTAAAAGGTATTCCGGCCGATTGAATGTGGATAATCAAGCCACAGATAAGCTAAAACTCAGCTTTAGTATCGATGTCGCTAAATCATTTCAGAATGACGCCTCCAGTGGTGGACTGTTCAGCTCTCCACTGCTCGGCTCCTACTTCCAGGCTCCCGTGAACAGCCCTTATGATGCCAACGGAAATTTATACACCAGGCTTCCTGCCACGCCTGTAACACCGATTACGGCAAACTTCGTGTACGATACCCCACTGAATAAAAGACTGACAGAATCTTTGTGGGGAGGAATCTCCGGAAAGTTGGAATATGATATCTGGAATGGGATTTCTTTCCGTTCGACCAATTCCTACCGACTGGAAATCGCGAGGCTGACCCAATATTTTGAGCCAACCACCTCTGATGGTTTCGATCCTAATGCCGCCGGAAGTATCAATGAAACCAATTCGCAGAACGGCGTTTTCACCACCACCAACCTGCTGAATTATGAAACGGCCATCGGTAAAGGGAACTTCACCGCACTGCTCGGTACGGAGTTTCAGGATGCTGATATTTACTTTTCTACCGTCGGTGGAAGTGGATTACCGATTCCCCTTGACGTATTGCAGGCCACCACACAGCAATTTACCGCAGATGGCCGCGGAGACTCCTATAAATTCTTCTCGATCCTTTCTCAGGTAACTTATAATTACGATGGGCGATACTACCTTTCGGGTTCATTCCGTCGCGACGGTTCCTCAAGGTTCGGTTCCGACAACCGCTATGGTAACTTCTTCTCCGTTGGTGCCAGCTGGATTATTGATAACGAAGAATTTTTCAGCAAAGAGGTCATCAGCCAGCTGAAACTCCGAGGCTCTTTCGGTACAACAGGTAATGCCAACGGCATCAGTAATTTCGCCTCACGCGGGCTTTACCGATACGGCGTGTACAACGGTCAGCCGGCATCTACGCATTTTCAAATCGCCAACCCGGATCTTACCTGGGAGGTCAAAGAAAAAGCAAATGTAGGTTTTGACATTGGTTTTAAATCAAGGGTAAAAATGACGGTGGATTTTTATCATGAAAAATCCCGTGACCTCCTCTTACAGGTGCCACTTGCTGGAGAGAATGGCTTTGTAACGGTCACTAAAAATGCAGGTTCTTTGGTCAATAAAGGAATTGAGCTGACGATCACGGCCAATAATATTGAAAAAGAAAATTTCACCTGGGAAACTGATTTCAACATTTCCCTGAATGATAACGAGGTAACCTCTTTGGATGGTATTGCTCCAATACGGACTTCATTTAACACCATTGAAGAAGGACAAAGTATTTACACCTTTTATATGCCTGAGTGGCTCGGTGCCAACCCTGCCAATGGTGATCCTGCCTGGTATGTAAATGAACAAACACCAATTACTCCCTCGGAAGTGAATAACAGCAACAGCCTCTTCTTTGCCCCGAACGGCCGTGTGGCCACCACTAATTATTCGGAGGCGGAAAGAATTTATGCGGGCAGTCCGTTACCAAAATTCACAGGTGGAATGACCAATAAATTTAACTTCTATGGAGTGGATTTTTCATTTCTGCTGACCTTCCAAACGGGGAATAAAATCTATAACCGAACACGAACTTTTAATGATGCCGATGGCACAAGATTTTTCAATCAGGTGGTATCTGCCCGTGAAGATCGTTGGACGAACCCTGGGCAAACGGCCTTCCGCCCACGCTTTGGCAGCCGTGGGGGCACCTCCACTTCCACAAGATATTTGGAAGATGGTGACTTCCTGAGCCTGCGGAATATTACGCTTGGTTACACCCTGCCCGACCAATGGATTGGCAGCCTTGGCCTCTCAAAGGTGCGGGTGTATGTGTCAGGGCAAAACCTCTGGATTCTGACCAACTACACAGGCTATACGCCAACCACCGTAGATTTCGACGGTTATAATTCTTTTGAATACCCTGAAGGGATTGTCATTACTGGTGGCCTGAATGTTAACTTTTAATCCAATCACGACCATGAAAATAAAAAATATACTCCTCTGTACCTTTGTTTTGGGCGCCATGTCGCTCACTTCCTGCAACCTGGACACCGAACCGGATTTTGCAGTACCCGTGGATGTTGCAGCGCAATACCCACAGGATCAACTTGCTGGGGTACTTTCAAATATGTATTCCATCGATTATTATGGAAGAAATGCCTATGTGCTTGCGGATGTAGGTACCGACGATATTGTTCAGGGTATTAATACTGGTGGGCGTTTTGAGTTTGAATCCAGGATGGAAAAATTCGAAGCCATGTCCATCTCAGGAGGAAGTACCTACGACCCCATGTATCAGGCCATAGAAAATGCCAACCAGATCATCAATAACCCTAACACCGATGGTAATATTCGGGGGCAGGCGTATTTCTTGCGGGCGCTGGCCACCTTCGATGCGGTCAAGTTTTACAGTGATGTACCTATTGCCACGGAACCCACAATCGACCTTGACGAGGCATTGGGCAACAATATGCCAAATGTGGATGCCGCAAAGGTGTATGCGCAGGTCGAGCTTGATTTGGATTCCGCTTTCAACCTGATTACCAATACTGATAATGTCAATTTCCCATCGAGAAATGCCGTGGAGGCCTTGAGGACTCGCCTGTACCTGTTCATGGCGGTAGAATCCAATGAAATGCCCTCAGCAGAAGCTTATCAGAAAGTGATAGATGCTGCTGATGCGGTGCAGGGCGTTACCCTTCTGGATACCACAAACTATCCAACTTACTTTCGAAGCAAAGCCAGTAATATAGAAACCATTTTTGAAATTGCAGTGGATCCCGTTCAGAGTCGTGGGTCAAACAATTTTGGGTATGTTTATTTCTTCGACGGCACCACGGGCTATGGCGCTTATACCGCAAATCCAGAATTTGTCGATTTATATGATAACAGCGACATCCGCAAAAGCCTCTTTGTTACCATTGATTCCGTGAATTTACCGGGATATAAATATATCTATAAATTCGACCAGCAAGAGGGAGTAACAGCCCTGCATTCCCCAAAAATTTTACGCTATTCTGAGGTGCTGCTGAACAAAGCTGAGGCATTGGCGCATTTAGGGGACAATACTGCTGCAGCGGCAATTATTGATCTAATTCGTAAAAACAGGTACACCAACCCCAACAGGGCTACCCCTGCCACGGGCGACACCACCGACGTGTACCTTGAAAGAAGAAAAGAACTCGCTTATGAGGGGCACCGCATGTTTGATCTCCGACGCCACGGCCAGCCTGTTACGCTCGTCCGTTTGGTCGATGGGGCGGTGAATGATGATGTTCAAATCTTAAAAACCGTTCCTGCCGGCGACAAACAGTTTTGGTATCCTATTCCACAACGCCCGATATTGGCAAACCCCAATTTGGTACAAACGAAGTATTAATAATTGATGTATTGGCAGGGCATGAAACATACATGGCGGCAGGGCATGCCCTGCCGCCACCTTAATATTTAATCCGCTTTTTCGATTTTCATCACACAAGCCTTACAATCCACCTTCAGGCGGAAACGATGCTCGCCATGTTCCAAAAATAACGGCGTTTCAACACCCACAGGCGGTGTGGTGAAATTCTCATGGAACTGACAAATCCCAATCTGATAATGCAGACAATGGCGGGTGGTCATCAGTCGCGATTTTTGGCGGTCTTCCTCCTCCCGAATTTCATAGCCGTCCTCGATGATTTTTACACCATGACGCTCGTAAAATTTTCTTGAAAGGCTATTGATCACATTGCCATGATGATCCAATTTTCTTTTTGGATAAGGAACGTCGTTTGGCTCAAAAACTTTCTCCTCCCGATGATGTGCATTCAGGCGAACCTCCAACAAGGCCTCCAACAAATCACGGCGCATCTGATTCACAGCTCCCGAAGGCAAAAATGGCACTTCTTCCGGTAAATTCACCTGTGTAATCTGAAAAATAGAATCCCCCGATTTTTTCAAGGATTTCTGTAAACCTGCTACGGCTCTTTCCATATTTTTGGCAGGCTCCAACGCCTGATCGAAAGTCAATCTCGCTTCATGACCATGTACATCAGCAATGGATAAATGCACCTGATTGTCACCAAAGGAAGCCGTCAGTTCTGCATCAATCTTTCTTGTGGTACGGTCGCCATTGAGTTGCTTAACAAAATCCTGATCGTGGTTACGGTAGATCATTGTGCCTTCAGTCAAACCAGCCACATTTGACAAATTCAGCCAACCGTCTTGCCCCACGGTCTCGATTTTCATTCCGCCAAGTTCACCATCATCCTTGATATAGCAAAGGCCATCACCATTGGCAAAATCAAACTCAGAATTCAGCAAAATGCTTTTGTTCTTGATTTTGGAAACCTTGCCCATCGGCTTACCCATCGCCTTTGGCGTATCCTCATTGATCAACGATCGCTTCGGGCGGTGTTCTTCAAAGAAATAAGTCGTATACGTTCGGTTGAACGTGCGCTCAGGATCCGGCTCAAAAGTAGTGCTTACCTTTCCATCACTTGCCGAAACAATCTCAGGGTGTTTTTCCAAAACGGCATCCACCTTCTTGCGGAAGTTACCCACCACATTTTTTACATAAGTCTCATCCTTCATACGCCCTTCAATCTTGAGCGAATCCACCCCCGCCAAAATCAAATCCTCCACATGATCCGAAAGGTTCAGATCTTTCAACGACAGCAAATGCTTCTGTTCGGCAATCTTCATCCCGTTGGCATCCACCAAATCATACGGCCAACGACAAGGCTGCCCACAGGCACCGCGGTTTGCCGAACGGCTACCGATCGAATTACTCATATAGCATTGTCCCGAAAGGCAAACACAAAGTGCACCGGCCACAAAATATTCCAATTCAACATGGGTCTGTTTGCGGATTTCCTCAATCTGCATCAAACTCAGCTCACGTGCCAAAACCACACGATCCAAACCCACATTCTCCAAAAACTTAATGCGATCCAAATCATAGTTATGCGTCTGCGTACTTGCATGCAAAGGCATCGGTGGCAAGTCCATCTCCAGCAATCCCATGTCCTGAATGATCAATGCATCCGCACCCGCCTCATATAGCTCCCAAGCCTGTTTTCGGGCATCTTCCAATTCGTTTTCATACAATATTGTATTCATCGTAACGAATACCTGTGCATGATATTGATGCGCATATTTCGCCAGATTTTCAATGTCCTGCACCGTATTTGGAACTGCCGAACGCGCCCCAAACTTGTCGGCACCAATATATATTGCGTCGGCGCCATGACGGATCGCCGCACGACCCACCTCTATATTTTTTGCTGGAGCAAGTACTTCTACCTTTCTTCCCATGATGATATTCTGCTGTGGTTTTTGTTTTGTTTGATTGAAGGTTGATGTGAAAATTACATTCTGATCAAGCACATAGGCTTGACCCTATACCTCGTCGAAACTCAATTTATTCAACATCAAGCCCGAAGCTGGCGCAATGTAGGAAACAGGCTGATTGTCGCCGCCCTTCAAGGCTTCCTTCAACTGCTCAATCGTCAGCTTCTCCTTCCCTACTGCAAAGATCGCTCCCATCATCAGTCGCACCTGATGGCGCATAAATCCTTTGCCCTGTACCCTTAAGAGGTAACTATTTTCAGGAAAAAAATTCGCTGTGTAAAGGTCATTTTTTACGATTTCACACAAATCAATCGTGCGCTCAAAAATCGTCTCGGGACTTGGCTTGTAGCAAAATCGCTGAAAGTTATGTACCCCCTGAAAGCACTTGGCTGCTTCCATCATTTTCTCCACATTCAATTCCTGTTCCACATACACCATGAAAGGTGCGGCAAAAGGATGATTTTTTTCGCCAGAAGAAAATAAGTAGATATATTCCTTCAGTTTTGATCCCTGAATCACATTGAACTTTTCATCCACCTGCTGCACTTTCGTTGCCCGAATATCACTCGGCAAGTTGGTATTCAGTGTAGATAGAAAATCTTCCTCCAACGGCTCCCAGACGAACAGCTCAATCGCCGCCTCATTCGCCGAAACCATCGCATCGGTTCTGCCCGAAGCCAATATTTTAAATTCATCATGACCCAGCACATAGCGGATAGTCCTTTCGACCATCAGCTGAACGGTTTTTACGTTCGGCTGCTTTTGCCAGCCATGATAACGGTAACCGAGGTATTGTAACTGAATCAGATAGTAATAGCGCTTATTCTTAAACATTTTGCAAAAGTAATATTTTCCTCTCGATTATCGATTGTGGGCTGTAAAAAAAGGTATGTCGCAGAAATCGTGATCATCCTTCTAATCATGTAAATCATGGTCAAAAAATGATGGACAACCTATGCTTGACAAGCTTTCTTCCCACAGCAAGTAAACATTCATCTTGAAAAAGAGGACAATTAAACAATTGCTTTGTCTCCTATAAAGTATTGATTAGTTTGATTTAATCAATTACCACCAATTTTTTATGGAAGGAAGCTGATCAACTCCCACTGTTTGATGCTTCCCCAACTATGAATTGTTAGCATTTTTTTATTATGAGAATTTCAACACTGCTTTTCTGCCTATTTCTGCTGACCAAAGGCTTTGCCTATCAGTCCACTTTTGAAACCTTGTCGCGGGAGAATGGTCTGCCGCATTCGACGGTCAATACCATTGTGCAAGACCATGACGGCTATATGTGGTTCGGTACGCAAGACGGACTCGTGCGATATGATGGCTATGAATACAAGGTTTTCAGAGCATCAAAAACAGCCCCACACGCAATCATTGATGATAATGTCAGCTCTATTTTTGTAGATTCAAAAAATAGGCTTTGGATTCGTTTTGATGCAGGGGGTGTTAGTGTTTATGACTCCGACTTGGGCTATTTTCTAAATCTGTTTCATGACCCGAACGACTCAACTACCTTGAGTAGTGTTATGGTTACTGACAATTCGACCCTTCAAAATCGACATACTTTCTGTGAAGATGCTGAGGGTAATATTTGGATGGCTTCCAATAATGGGCTGAACCGCATTGATCAAAATTACCGCGTCAAAAGATACTTCAAAAAGAGCGGACTGAAAACCAACGAGATCACAGCGCTCTATTATGATCTACAAACAAATCTTGTTTTCGTGGGTACAACACAGGGGCTCAGTGTCATCCACCCGAAAACAGAAAAGATCACCAATACAGGGCTTCAAAGTACAGAAAGTTTCATTACCCTTATTAGAAAGGATCAAACCAATACTTATTGGATTGGGACCAAAAACCACGGGCTCTATCGTTTTCGCCTCACCCATGATTTAAAGATGGTCGGTGAAAAGCGCTTTTTGGCCACCGACCAAGGGATCCAAGAAGAAAAGCCTTTGAGAATACATGACATTTGTATTGCACGCGATGGCCGTATTTGGGTAGGTGGTGATACGGGTTTACATTTGTTGGATCAACATGGTAAAGTTATAAAAAACTATACGGGACATTTTTCAGAACCCCAAATCACGAGCGTAAAAGAAGATGAGAGGGGCGAAATATGGGCGAGCAGCACGGCAATGTCAAGGGGTTTGTTTCACGTTACCGACCATAAGGTAGAGGAATATAATCACAAAGACGCTCGTCGACATGGTTTCGGAACCAACTACATTCTATCAATGACCTTCGACAAAGAGGGCATCCTTTGGATGGGAAGCAGTAAAGGGGGAGTCATCAAGAAAAATCCCTACCTGCCTGCATTTGGAAGCCTGAAGAAATCAGTACTTGAGGCGGATAGAAAAAGTGATACAGAGGTTTACAGCATTTACAAAAACAAAGATCAATTATTTGTAGGTACAAATTCGCATCTATTTGTACTCAACGAAGATTTTGAAGTGGAGCATACCTATAAAATTGGTACAACCGACAAAGATCTATCGGCTAATATCATCGGGGTAATCAAACCATTCAAACAGCAATTATGGGTAGGCTACTTTACAGGTAAGCTAAGCCTTCTTGACCCTGAATTACAATCTTTCACCCATTTTGCCGAACACCTACCTGAAGACCCCACCAAATTCAAAGGTTGGTCGCTAAGGGATATATGTACCGACAAAAATGGCACAAGCTATTTCGCCACCATGTATGGCGGTTTAATTTATCAAAGAAAAGGAGAAAACACCTTCGGTAATGTCGAGGATTTGCTGAAAGGTCAGTCTGTAAATTTCAAAGGCATCATGTCCCTCAAATGCATGGTCGATGGACGAATACTCATTGGCACCAATACGGGGCTGTTTGTTTATGACCCCGAGCAAATCAACCTGAAGCATCTGACCAAAGAAAAGAACGGTTTGTCTCATAACGAAATCAGGTGTATTCATCAGAGTAAGCATGGGGATATTTTCCTTGGCACCCGATTTGGCCTGACGCACCTGAACACCTCCTTCGAGGTGATCAATACCTATGATTATGATAATGGGCTTCCGTCAAATACGATCCATGGGATTTTGGAAGATGAACAGGGACAGCTGTGGATGAGTACAAATAACGGCATAAGCTGTTTTAATCAGGAGCAAAAAACGTTCACGAATTTCACAACCGAGGATGGTATTTCCTCTCATGAATACAACGAATGCGCCTTTTTTCAGGATCAAGAGGGGGTAATGTATTTTGGTGGCTCAAGCGGTTTGACCTATTTTCATCCTGCCCAAATCCATGTGGACTCTGAAGCCAAAAAGGTAAATTTTACAGCTTTGAAACTGAATCAAAAGCTGATTTTACCACAGAACAAAACAGAGGAGGAAGCTTTTCTGACAGACAAAATTGAGAACACCCATCGCCTGAATATTCCATTGAATCAAAACAACATCAGGCTTTCACTGAGTACTTTGGACTACCGCTTCCCTTCGAAAATCTTTTACAGATACCAAATGAAGGGATTTGATAAAGAATGGAAATACCTTCGTGCTGGGGAGCACCAAATTCATTACTCATGGCTCAATGCAGGGGATTATGAGTTATTGGTACAGTCCTCCACCGACGGCAAACAATGGAGTGAAAGTCGGAACTTGGCCATAGAAGTAATCGCCCCATTTTATCAACGATGGTGGTTTTTGCTGATCATCGCTTTGGCGCTTATTTCGGTGGTAGCGTGGAGTATCCGAAACCGCATTCAAAGAGAAAAAGAACAAAAGGTTCTGCTGAATCAACAGGTTGAGGAAGCTGTACAGGAACTCAGGGAACAGCAGTCGCTGTTGGAGGAAAAATACAAAAAAGAAGAAGGCGAAAGATGGCTACAAAAAGAGTTAGGCAAGATGAATAAAATCCTTAATCTGAATAAGGCATCCATAGAAAAGCTCAGCCAACAGATCATCAGTCATTTGGCGCCTTGCATAGAAGCCCCATTGGCGGTTGTACACCTGAAACGTCAGCAACAATTGCATGTGGCCGCGCAGTATGGTTGCTCCCTTGAAATCAGCAGAACCTACGACATCGGGGAAGGCATCATTGGCAGTACCTTCAAAGATCAACAAGCGAAATTTTTTGAACAGCTTCCACCCCAATATTTTCAGCCTGTAAGCTCAGGGCTCGGCCAACTAACGGACTGTTTCCTATACCTATTCCCCATAAAATATGAGGAAATTACCGTTGGCGTACTTGAAATAGGAATACTCAAGCCCTTGGATCCACTTCATCAGTCCATGATTGAAAGAATGCTCGAAGCCATGGCCATCCGATTGAATGCGATGGAAACGCAGGAGCAATTATCCTCGAGGGTTGCTGAAGAGGCAATGCATCAGGCGGAACGTGAGAAGTTTATGGTTGAGGAAGATAATTGATGAAAAGAAAAAAGGCAGACTGAGGTCTGCCTTTAAATTATATATGAAATCTTTTTTTAAACATTATCCAAATCCATATGAAAGCTCGACTCCCCGTGGAATACTTCATCAATTCCAACATCCTCCGTTTCACGATCAACACGCGCTCCTTTGGTAATAAATTTACTGAGGTAGAATAAAACTACCGTGGCGCCACCAGAGTAAATCAACACTACCACAATCGCTTTCAGCTGAATCCACACCTGTGCAGGGTTGCCGTAAAGTAATCCTGTTGCACCATTTACTGCTGGATTGGCGAAAATTCCCGTGGCAATGGCGCCGAAAATTCCCACCAGGCCATGGATGCCGAATACGTCCAAAGTATCATCATAACCCAACCATGCTTTCAGCTTAATCACCGACAAAAAGCCTATTACTCCTGAAAGCGCTCCAATAATCAAAGCCGCAGAAACATCTACATAACCACTTGCTGGGGTAATTCCTACCAGACCCGAGATCACACCCGAAGCAGAACCAATCAAGGTAGGTTTACGCTCCGAAGTCGTCCACTCGATCATCACCCAGGCGATTCCACCTGCCGCCGCCGCAATATTAGTCACCAAAATAGTGTTTGCAGCCACAAAATCTGCCGCCAGTTGCGATCCGCCATTGAATCCGAACCACCCAAACCATAATAAAGAAGAACCCAGAATCATCAGTTTCACTGACGAAGGCTTATGAGCATGTTTTAATTTATGCGTTTCCCGCTTACCGAGCAACAACGAAAGCACCAAGCCAGAAATTCCCGCATTGATATGGATCACTGTTCCACCAGCAAAATCCAGCTCTCCAGAGTTGGATAAAAAACCGCCGCCCCAAATCCAATGGGCTTCAGGAGCATAAACCAAAATCACCCACAGCAGAGAAAAAATAATCCAGGTAGAGTATTTCACCCTTTCGATAATTGAACCACTTACCAGGGCAGTGGCAATAGCCGCAAAGGTTCCCTGAAACATCACGAACAATAATGTTGGAATGGTTCCCGTCAGGTCTGTGATATTAATCCCCTTCAGCATAAAATTCCCCGCATCACCCAACAAAGCATTTCCAGGGTTAAAAGCAATCGAGTAGCCCAGCACCACCCATGCGATGGTGGCGGTACAGAATGCAAGATAACTCATTCCGATAGTATTAAGCACACTCTTTCGCTGTGCCAATCCGCCGTAAAAGAGGGTCAGCCCTGCAGGGGTCATTAACATTACTAAGCAGGTGGCCATGAGTACCCAGGCGGTATCTCCAGCGGAAAGTTGTGACGTTGATGCTGCCTGCGCATACAAGGGGGAGCTCAGCCCCACTAAAAATAACCCCAAAAGGGCGATTACTTTGTTTTTCATAGGTAAGTAGGTTAAGAATTAAAGCAGTTTCCAATTGCTTGCAACAAAAATGTATATACCAGACACAAAAAACAACCCACCTAAATGATTTTTTGTAAAATTATCAGCCCTTAAAGTTAAATTTAAACCAGATTTCAACGAAAAGACAAAAAAATAAAACAATCTGCTTTATTTTTAACCCTTATATAAAAAAAGAGCAGACTTTGGAAGTCTGCTCTATTGGCTATACAAAGGGATATATAGTGTATTTTTATAATTTAATCTTTAATCCAGCAAAGAATGTGCGGGGCATCATTGGCCCGTAAACATATTGTGCATCGCGATCCATGCCACTGTCAAAATCAGACTGATAGGCGTTGGTGATATTCTTTACACCGACACTCCACTCCAGGGTATTGCCCTCCATCAATTGCATGGTGTAATTCAGCTTGATGTTGAATTCCATAAAGTCGGGCGTGTGTACCAGTCTGTCCTCTTCATTATTGCCAGATTCAAAATGAGGCAAGTACATGCGGCCTGTATAATTCCCTGAAAAATCAACGGATAATGGTTTTGTCGGACGGATGCTCAAGGCATAAAAGCCGTATAAATCTGGCGTCCGCAAATAAGTTGTGGTCGTGTTATCCTCATCCTCCGACCAGGCGATGCCTTCATCGTGTCTGCTTTTCTGAAAGGTTAAACCTGCCTGTGCGGTAAAATAAGCATTGGCCAAAGAGGGTGTCAGGCTGATGCCTTGCACCAAAGAACCTGCACCATTTCGTTTTTCCTGCTTCAGCGTACCATTCTCTATACCGATAGGCACATTGACAAAAGTATTGCTGATTTTGGTATAGAAGGCATCCATGGTAACATTAAAATCAAAGGTGCCAATTTCATGATCGAAATCGAAGGAAGCGGTGAAACTGTCGGAATATTCTGGCTGAAGATCATCGGCCAGGAAAGTCACCATGGTATTACCGTTCACCATCTCTACATGCAGGTCTTCGTCGAAGGCCTGAGGCGCACGGAACCCTCTTGCGTAACCTGCACGAACCCGAAAATGGTCGGAGAAATCGTATTTACCGTTTACTCGTGGCACAAAAATAGGTCTACTGATCAGGTTATGACTTTCAATTCTGAAGCCTGTCAGCAATTTAAATTTAGGCGTCATTTGCCAGTCCGACTGCGCATAATAGCCTACTTGTTTAATATGCTGATCAATCGGGCGATCATAAGCCATCGATTCATCCACGATAGACTCATCTTTATACTCCACTCCCGTGGTCAGATCAGTAGTCCCTCCCCAAAGTGGCTGATTGGTGTTGTATCTCAGCCCAGTAACTAAATTGTTATTTTTGGTATTGCCATAGGCATTCGGATCCTGACCCGCACCATAATAAGAGTTACGATGGGTATTTTGATTGCTCAGGTAAAACGAAAACTTATGGTTCATATCATGGGTAAACTGATCGAAAGTAAATCCACCACTGATAATATCATGTTCAAGCGCTTCGGCAACATCTGCCATATGTGGAGGCAACTCAAAGCGGTTACCACCGCGTCGGTGCTCCTTAATAGCACTACCTTCAAGGGTCATTTTACTATAAGCCGTCGGTTTCAGGTATCCCTTGAAACCCAGGGTATAATTATTGATTTCAGGTACTTCCGAGAAATCATCCCCGTCTTTATCCCACCATTGGCGGTCGCGGAAAAAACCATAAACAGATACACCTGAGCTCATATTGGCGCCCACGATATTTCCACCGAATCCATACGACTGATCCAATCGCTGTCCGTCAATCAATGATTGATTAATATTTAATTCAAACTCATTCACCGTAGGCTCTTTGGTAATCACATTGATCGTCCCTGCAATGGCATTCCCACCATATAATGACGAACCACCACCACGTACAACCTCCACACGGTCAATCATGGTTGTAGGCATTTGCTCCAGACCATACACGCCATTCAATGCACTGAAAACAGGACGGCCGTCGATCAATATTTGAGAGTAGCCGCCTTCAAGACCGTTCATTCGTACCTGAGAGAATCCGCAATTCTGACAATTATTTTCCACCCGAATACCTGGCTGAAATTTCAGGCCATCCAAAAGGGTGATGGACTGTGTGGTTTTAAAAATCTTCGCACCAATCACCTGTACAGGAACCGAAGCCTCTTTTCTGTTGATTTCTTCTCGGTTGGCAGAGACCACCACTTGCTCGAGCCCGAGGATATCCTCTTTAAGGGTAACCTCCAAATTCAGGGGCTCATTGGCTAATATATTCACCTGTTGCTTCACGGATTTATAACCCACACCAGAGATAATCAGTGTTTTTGGCCCTGCGGAAACACCATGGAGGTGAAACACCCCATTAACATCCGTTGCGGCTCCCAACTGGCTTCCTTCAACCCGAACCGCAATACCGATCAGTGACTCGCCCCTGGTACCCTTGATTTTCCCATGAATATCCACACCACCTTTAGAGAAGGCGGAAAAAGAAAATAACATGAATATAAACAATATTAGATGCTGCTTCATTTTTTATTTTGGCTGATTGTACTAATTTTTTAGACACGTCTAAATATTTATTCAAATATATAGTATCATAACTAAAGCACCAACTAAAAAGTTGAATTAATTGTAATCTGTATAAATAAGGAATCGCCCTTAACTCGCGAACAATTACCTTTTATTCCTGACAATCAACTGACTACATCAAAAACAGCGCATAAAAAAAGTGCAATCCACTTTTGTGAGTTGCACTTTGATTATTTATTGCTTTGCCATCAGGTCAATTCTTTCTTCTTAACTGTTTCGAGCAGTTTGAAAATGGCGGTGGCTTCCTGATAAAACATCGGGCTGGAATAAATGGAAATCAGGCTCCGTAATTTCTTGCTACTTACATGCAATGACTGATCGTAGGTATTCATGTCCTCCTCATTCAGCGCCACAGGAATCGATGTCCCGAAATAATCCTGATAGGCTTTCTGAACATATTCTGCCACTTCACTCATCTTATAATTTCGCTGACTCGAAAGGTTGAAGATGCCATTGGGTACCCGCTCCAGTTGGCAAATCTGCTCCACGGCCTCCACCACATGTCCCATCCATATAAAATCTCGGGTCGCATTGCCATTTGATTTCAGTACAATTTCCCCATTTTCATAGGCCATTCGGGCCAGATCATTCAAGATCAGGTACCATTTGGAAGAATCGAGGTCTTTAGGGCAACCATAACTGTTGGTCAGTCGGAGGATCGTAAAATCCATATTATGCACCTGATTAAACTGAATCACCGACTGCTCCGCCTGCAGGTGACTCGTTGCATAATCATGTCGGCAATTAGGCAGGCTGTCTTCGTCGATATAACCAGCAGAACGCCCATAAACATGAAAAGTAGAAAGATAGATAAAGTTTTTCGGCGGGCTCATCTTCAATATTTCCAGCAAATTCCTTGTTCCGAGGACATTTACCAAAATCGCACTGCGGAAATAATGGTCTGCATTCCCCTCATTCACACTGGCCGCATGAATCACATAATCAAAATACCGCCCTTTAAGCTGATCATATAGCGCATCATAATCACTGATATCAGCAAATATAATTTCATAATAACCTTTGATTTTCACATCACGCATCTTACGTGCCAGCACCGTTACTTTGTAACCCGCACTAATAAAATGCTGTGTGAGCCATGAGCCCAGGTTCCCTAAACCACCTGTTATGAGTATTCTTTTTTCTTCCATCTTTATTACCTATATGACCTTTTCGAGACAATGTTCCTTGATGTAACATCTTTTGTCCCAAAAGATTTCATAAACTGGATATAAAGCAGGATTTATCCATCAACTCGCTTCAGATCTTGACTTAATGCCTGATTTCGGTATGCTGAAGGGGTCTGACCTGTATATTGCTTGAAAATACTGTTGAAGCTTGACTTGGACCTGAAGCCACTGTCGAAGGCCAGTGCGAGGATGGTCATGTGCTGATATTTGGGATCTGCCAGCAGCATTTTCACCTCGGCAATACGGTACTCATTCACATAATTGTAGAAATTTTTACGGAGGTGCTTATTGAGTAAATCCGTCAAATCGAGTTTGGAAATATTAACCACATGGGCGAGCTGCGCGACGGTCAGCTCTGGGTTGAGGTACAGTTTTTTGGTGGACATATGGTGGTTCAAGGCTTCCAATTGCTCCTGAACTTTTTGCTGATCCATATTTAAATGCCGCTCCGCTTGCTTGTCTTGCGTCAAATCTTCCTTGGTGTTTTCTTCATCCGCCGTTGTTTCCTGCGGAATAATGGCAAACTTACCACCACCCTCCACCTGTTTGAAGTGAGCAAAAATCAGCTTCTGTTTCAGGGAAAAATACGAGAAGCCGTAAGCGAACAGCACCACGCCAATATTACTGATCAGACTTAAAATAAAAACAGGGCTGATCTTACCCGTGGTATTGATTTTCATCAACTGAATCGTAATGCCGATAATGGGCGGCAACAGGTAGGTCATGAAGAAAATCACCATCAACACTTTTACCCAGTTCAGCGTCAGATGGTCACTGATATAGGAGAAATCATCGTCGAGCTGACTATTATGCCTGATAAGCTCACGATAAACCCGCACACCGTACAGGGTAAATGACCCGATAAGACAAAGTAATGTCGCCACCCGAAGCCACAAAAAACCGTCGTTGGCAAAGAATAAATTTTTCAGGAATACGGGCTGAATATCTGCAATGCCCATTCCCAAGCCAATCAGGAGCGGCATGATGAAATGCCATAAATCCTTCAGATGAAATGCCTGGTACCCGTGGAGCAGGTAACTGGAATACAGGTAAAAAATCGGCCCGATCATGAAGGGAAAGAAGATAAACCAGTTGGGGATAAAAACCTGTACCTCCGACTGCCCATTGTTCAGGTACAAATCCAGGGCGACACCAATGCCCAAAACTGCCAAAAACAAACCCGCAAGGTAATCACTTACACTTTTCTCCTTTTTGAAACAAAATGCCAGTGCACCCAAAACACACTGAAAACCGCCGATATGCTGTAAAAACTCATTCATCACCGCAAGATATGACTTATCCGAAAGAAGCCATCGATTCCGCGTGTATTTAGCTCAATTTAATGCTGATGCAAATTCATTTACCCGATTTAAATCGACTGATTTTGTGGAGGCGCGGACTGTTGCCCAATTTCTGCGACCTGACAAAAAAAGAGGCCACCTCACTAAAGAAGTAGCCTCTCATTGGGATATTAATTTTTGCGAATTTTATCCTTTCATTTTCATTTTCAGCTTATCGACCATCAGCACCATTACTGGCACAATCACCAGCGTCAGGAAGGTGGCGAAAGTCAGTCCGAAAATGACCGTCCAGGCCAAAGGAGCCCAGAAAGCCGCGGAATCTCCTCCGACATAATAGTTCAGGTTGTAATCCTGAAAGAACTGAACAAAGTCGATGTTCATCCCGAGGGCCATCGGCACCAATGACAGCACCGTCGTAATGGCGGTCAGTAATACAGGCACCAAACGGGTTTTTCCTGCATCTTCAATCGCCTGACGAAGGTGGGTCATGGTCATTTCCTCGCCCTCTTTGAGCGACATCTGCATTTCTTCTTTTTTCACGTTGCAGAAGTCAATCAGGACAATGGCATTATTCACCACCACCCCAGCGAGGGAAATAATCCCCATCATGGTCATCATCACTACAAAGTCCATCTGGAAGATCACCTCTCCCAAAAACACCCCGATGGTACTCAATACCACAGAAAATAGAATGATCAACGGTGCCGTTACCTGATTGAACTGAAAGACAATAATACCGAAAATCAGTACCAGGGCCAGCATCAGTGCCTCAGTCAGGAAGGACATCTCTTCGGCCTGCTTTTCCTGCTCACCACCAAAACGAACATGGTAGCCTGAAGGGACGTGAACACTGCCGAGCACCTTACGAATCTGATTATTGACATCCGTTGGGTTGTAGCCTGGCAATACATTCGACGAAATATTCAGTACCCTTTCCTGATTCAGGTGGTTAATCATCCCGAAGGTAGAGCTCAGCTTAAAATCAGCCACCGCCGATATAGGAATCTGCACCAGTTTACCCTGATCGTTCTTCATGCTCAGCATCTTGTTCTTGAGCGCATCAATATTCGATCGGTAATCCTCATTGAAGCGCACCTTGATGTCCCAGTCGTCCACGCCATCTTTATATTTTGTAATCAGGCTACCGAAAATCGCCGACCGAATTTCAGCCCCCACCTGCGTGGAGGAAAGACCATAATAGGCCGCCTTTTCACGGTCAATTTTTACATCGTACTCGGGCTTGGTCATTTCAAGGTCACTCGAAAGTGTTTCTATCCCCTGAATATTGGCGCCCTTCACTTTACTGATCAACTCATCACTCAAAGTCATCAGCTCCTTGAATTCATAGCCTGAAATTTCTACCTGAATAGGTTTCCCCACAGGAGGCCCCACTTTATTCTTATCCACCTTGATGATTACCCCAGGCTGATCGTGGATAGCCGCACGCAATTTCCCGAGAATTTTCTCCGTATCTACGCCCTTACGGTCCTCAAAATCCACAAAATCGACGGTAATTCGTCCCTCGTGATAAGAGGTGGACCCTTTGGCCGACAAGCCCACATTAGGGTCACCAGATCCCGTTCCACAGGTGGTTACCACCGACTTAACAACGTCCATATTTGGCTTCAGTACATCGAAAACCTGATGCTCAAGTGCATTGGTGGTTTGGATCGTCTTCTGAATATCTGTCCCGATAGGATATTGCACCATCACGTAAATCTGCGAAGGAATATTATCTGGGAAGAAAAGTACCTTGGGCATAAAGTTGATGAACAAAGCCACTGAAGCCACCAGCAAAGAGATTGTTCCTCCAAGCAGATAGACTGGTCGGCGGCCTTTCAAAGCAAACTTGATGGTTTTTGCATAACCGTTTTCAAGCGACGGAATCCCTTTAAGCTGAAATTTGTAGGCCCACGGAGAGAGCAAGAAGGTATCGAGAATACCCAAAATACCCACCAGCATGGTCAGGTTGCCAAACACCCTGAAGCCGGTCACCAAAAGCAAAGCCCCAACAACTATAAAACCACCCGTGATCATGAGCACCCGCTTTTTGTTCACTTTAGGCTTTTCAATATTGTCTTCCACCTTCATGAAAAAAGCGATAAAGGTCGGGTTGATCACCAATGCGACAAACAAAGAACTACACAATACAATGGCGATGGTAATTGGCAACATGCGGAAGAATTCCCCCATAATTCCAGGCCACAGAGCCAACGGAAGGAATGCGGCTACGGTGGTGGCGGTGGAGGCAATGATAGGCCAGGCAATTTCCCCAGCACCATAAATCGTTGCTTCAATATTAGACATGCCTGATTTGCGCAGTCGCACGACATTTTCCACCAGTACAATCCCATTATCCACCAGCATCCCGAGGGCCATCACCAAACCGAAAAGCACCATCGTGTTGATCGTCATGCCCGCCATTCTGATGATGGCAAAAGACATCAGCATAGACATCGGAATCGCCAGGCCGACAAACATGGCATTTCGGGTATTGAGGAAAAACAGCAACACCAAAATCACCAGCACCATCCCCATGATGATGTTATTCTCCAGGTTACGCAGCGAGTTCCGCGTAGCGGTGGACTGATCACCCGTACAGGTGATTTTCAGGTCGTGAGGAAATACCGATGCCTGCATTTCATCGATGATCTTACGAACGTTTTGCGTCGTTTCGATCAGGTTGTAGCCCCCACGCTTAATAACATCCAGCGTTACGGTTGGGTCGCCATTGATCTTGGAATAAGATTCCTGATCCACGAAACCATAGGTTACCGTCCCGATATCGCGCAGGTAAACAGGCTTTCCGTTTTGCTCCTTCACGATGATATTCTCCATATTTTTGGGGTTTTTAAATTCCCCCACAATACGAACCGAGCGGCGCATACCATCCTTGATGATATCCCCCCCAGAAATATTTCTGTGCTCATTCTGAACCGCATGTGAAATATCCTGAAAAGTGATATGGCGCGCATCCATTTGGTAAGGGTCGATATCAATATGAACCTCACGGTCATCCACCCCTTTAATCTGCCCTTCAGAAACCGAGGCCATTCTCTCCACCTCTTCCTTGAGTTTTTCGGCAAAACCACGGAGTTCATCTACGGTATAAGGCCCTGAGAACGACACGTTCAATACTGGAAATTCCGACAGGTCGATTTTTTTTACCATCGGATCGGTGGGCAGGTCTGTTGGCAACAACGAGCGCGATCTGTCCACGGCATTTTTCACACGAAATATGGCATCGTTAGGATCGACGTCCATATTAAATTCAACCGTAATCGAGGAGAAGCCGTCCGAAGAGGCAGAAGTCAGTTTCTTCACCCCTTCTTCCCTTTTAAGCTCCTTCTCCATCACACGGCTGATCAGCTGCTCAACCTCTACTGGGGAGTTCCCAGGGTAAGCCGTACCGATAAAGACCGTCGGGATATTTACTTCAGGGAAGTTCTCTTTGGGTAATTTTTGGTAACCAATAAACCCAAATATGATGATCAAAGCCGTCAGTACATATACCGTAATGCGGTTTTTCACCGCAAAGGTAGAGGCACCGAAGGACTTCAACAGTTTATTTTCTTTTTCCATTTTTTCTGATCCCAGTTAAGATAAACGCACCACATTGCCTTCATTGAGCTTGAATTGCCCTTTCGTAACAATCATCTCATTGCCTTTAAGCCCTGCTTTCACCCAGGTGTTACCCGCATATTCACTGCCCACTTCTACATAAAGCTTGTGAACAACCGACTTGCCATTTTCATTTTTCACCGTAAAAACATACTGCCCCTTATGGTCGGCAAGGATACTCTCGGTAGGCACAACCATGGTTTCACTGAGGCTGAAATCCGTCATTTTTGTTTTGACCAGCATATTCGGGGTCAGCGCATTCTGATGTTTCCCCTCGAGGCGGGCCTCCACCATAAAGGTTCTTGTGTTCAGGTCGATCACATTGGAAACCGCTGCAATCGGCACCTGAATTTTTTGTGCCCTGTTCGGTACTTCCACCTGCATGGAATCCCCTTTGCGGATGTGTCCCAAATATTTTTCAGACAATGCCACACGGATCAGCATATCGTTATTGCCGACCAGGCGAAACAAGGGAGAATTGATAGATACCAACTCGCCTTTATTGACTGGTAAATAATCCAAAGTTCCCGCAAATGGCGCTTTTACATACGCATGGCCAAGCTGTGTTTTGAGGGTTTTAAGCTTTTTGCTGAGGGATTCATAGTTCGTCTTGGCTTCAAGGTAGTCCACCTCTTTGCCAATGTTCTCTTTCCATAGGTCTGCCCGCTTTTCATAAATCGTTTTTGCCAGCGACAGATTGGTTTCTACCTCCGCAATCTGATCACGTACATTCTCCGCATCAATCTCCATAATTACCTGCCCCTTGCGTACCTTATCGCCTTCCAGAGCATGAATTTTCAGAATCCGACCCGTCGCTTCCGAAGCCACCATCACGTTGTCGCGGGACTCCACTCGTCCGCGAACTTCCACCTGATGAATATAGGTCTGCGGCTTAACTTGCATCACCGCCACCAGTTCAGGGTTTGTATTTTCGCCATAAGTCGGATCAAGCACCTTGATTTTCGCTTCCAGCGCCTGAATTTTATTTTGTGCTTCTGTAATCGCTGAACGTTGCTTGTCCACTTGCTTGGTCAGGCTTTTTACGCTCTCATCTTTACAGGAGGCCATGCTCAGTACAGCAAGGCAAAGGAGTGAGTATTGATATATTTTTTTCATTGATGAAATTCCATTTAAAATATTTTATAGCGAGCCCATCGCTTTTTGCAGCTCAATTTTAGCCACCAATGCCGAATAAATGGCGCGGTAATAGTTGTTCTGTGCCGTTTTAAAGGCATTATCCGCATCGATCACCTCCAGATTGGAACCCAGCCCACGCTGATACTTGGCCACCGCATGCTTATAAACCTCTGCAGCAAGGTCCATATTGTCCTTTTGAATACTGACCGTCCGCACGCTGGTCACCAGTGTGTTTTGCGACTGCTTCATTTCGATCTGAATCTGATCCCGTAAATTGGCCTTTTGCAAGCCCAGTTGGGTTTGCTCAAGTTTCAGACGCTGATGGGTTCGATGCTTGAGCATTCCATCAAAAATGGGAACATTCAGCTGTAGCCCGATAGCGCCACTGGCGAAATAGCTGGTGTTGAAAGTGGTGAGTGAGGCAAAATCATCACCAAAATTATTGTAACCGTAAGTCCCAATTAAAGAAAGGGTCGGCAGGTATTTATAACTGTTCTGATGCTGTTCCAAAAGCTTCAGGTGCTCCTGAGATTCCAGGATGCTGTACTCAATGCGGTTACTTACACTGCTGTGCACCACCTCTTCAAGGACATTTTCATAGGTCTGATCTTCCAGTCTGGTGATCAGTCGCAAGGGCTGATCAAGGTTCATACCCATCTGAAATTTAAGCATCATACGGCTGATTTCCGTTTCCTGACGGTTCTGGTTCAGCTCCACTTCCGCATTGTTAAGCTGTACCTTGATACGGTCCACGTCCATCTTCTCCGCAAAACCTTTCTCGTACATTTTGGCGGTTTCTTTCAGCAATTCCTCCAGGCGGTCATAATTACGCTTGATGGCCTGAAAACTTTCCTCATTGACCAACACCAGAAAATAAGCCTTACTGACATTCTCCTTGACCGTAATTTCAGATTGCTCGGCCTGCTTCACGGCCAATTGCTGGTAAGACTTCGATGCCCGCAAGCCGACAAAGAAGGAGCCGTCAAAAATCATCTGGCTCAACCGAATCGTTGAGTTTCCAGAATACTTCCTTCCGAACTGAATAGGGTTACCGTGCTCATCGACCCCGAAAGTGGCAATTTCATAATTGTAATCCTGACTGATCTGCCCGTTGATCTGGGGCAGGCCCTGCGCCGTGTATTCCTGCGTTTTGCGTCTGGCGATCTGGCTGGCCAAATCAGCGACTGTGAGTTCACGACTGTGTTGCTTGGCGTAGCTTATGGTTTGCTCTAAAGTAAAGGAAAGACTGTCGGTAACACCCTGGTCATCCGCTTTCGCAATATTAGAAAAACACAATAGTAAAGCTACTACAAACAGCCCGATATTCTGTTTGAACATACTTTTATAATAAAGGTAAATCGTTTGTTGCCGACAGCCCTGCGGTCGGCGCTGCATTATTCTTTTTACAAAAAACAGGAATTCCTTCGAAATTGTAGCCTACCTGAACATTTAAAATCTAAATGGACGTCCAAATAAAATTGGACACCCTAATTGACCTTTATATTATGAAAAACACCCTAAAGACAGATTAAAGAACCTTTAGCTTTTCTTCAAAGGGTTCGGTTACATGAAATCAGTCCGCTGTGCTGAGCCATGAATTGTTTGGTAATCGGCACTGAAAAACGAGCGGAACTTCCCTTATTACGACCGAAACCACCCCTTCTGCAAGCCCTAAATACGGCTTCAAAATCAGGCAACGTCAGCCACTCACCATATCAGATATGTACAAAAAAAAGGAAAGCCCTTCGACTTCCCTTTCATGGTATTTTAAAATGTAATTTGATCCAATCTTAACGGTCCGAATTAATTTCGGTCCCGATCCAGAATATGGAAGCGACCAAAGCGTAAGCCAAGCTGAAAACCTACCCACATTTGAATATTGGTATCGCCATGTGTTTGACTGTTCAGTATATTGGTTCTGCTGATGGATGGCAATTTCAAACCATCCTCATATTTCACATTCGAGGTCAGTACATTGAATGAAGGCCCCATCGATAAAGCAGCCCATCGAAACAAGCGTACTTCCATACCCATATGAAATTTGGAAATCAGGTTCAGTGAATTCGTCCAGGCTTCGTTTTCATTCACCTGTGTGGCGGTCAGTTCAAAAAAGAAATGATTCTTGGGGCTGACATGGAACTGCGTTCCCCAACCAAAGGTCAAGCCATAGCGGTAATAATTATTGAAGTCGTTATAGTTGCGGTAACTGATCCCATATATATTGTAAAAATTAGCGGACCCCATTCGGTAAGTTACCATAGCATCGAACACTTCATTCGCCTCCAATGCTACCGCCCGATAACCATGTCTGACGGCAGTGAGCACGCCAATATTAAAACCATCAATAGATTCCGCCACATTAATAACCCCAATCATGGAGCCCTTCACATGACGCGCACTGTTGATAACCCCGAGCTGCACCCCCTGAACATCGTTGGTGGCGATGTTAATCACCCCGACCTGATGTCCCTTCAATCCTCGCTGACTAATATTGATGGGCGCCACCTGAAGACCCGCCAAAGTATCCAGGCTGATATTCACAGCGCCCGCAAATTGCGCCCCCCGAACCTGCTGCAACGATAAGTTTACGGCACCCGCAAACTGGCCGCCCTGCAGCCCATTGGCCAAATTAAATACGCCAGAAAACTGGCCGCCACGTACACTATCGGCAATGTTTGACACCCCTGCAAATTGCGCCCCGAGGACATTTTCTTCCACGATATTGGCAACACCCGCCATCTGCAGGCCACGTAAACTTTGCCCTAAATTGGCAATTCCTGCCATTTGCACGCCTTCTGCAGCCCCCTGAGTGATACTGCCGAGCCCACTCATTTGCAGGCCGCGCATATCGTTGTACAGGTAACTTCCAATACCAGAAAACGAAGCCCCCGAAAGCCCGCCATTTTTCCCGAGCAGTAAATTGATCGAAAACTGATGAATGGTTTGCTCTGGGTCCAGGTTAATGATCTGGTCAGTGGACAATGGTGTCACGAGCGTAAACTGAACAGGATAGGTTTTTAAAGTTTCACTGCCTGTTTCCTGACCAGAAAAATCCTGTGCGCGAACAGCACCAACGGCCAACAGCATAAAAATGACTAATGTAAAATTTCGTTTCATGAATTGATTCATTCTAAAAGGAGATTGCTTGTTGCTAAATATAAATTGCTTTTACACTATCAGGATGCCATTCTTTTGATTTACCCCTACCTGAAAATAAAAAAAATGGCTATTTTTTTCTGCCACTACCCGCATCGGGCTAAATTTGTCTGAAATGACCACTTTTGCATTGCGAGTGGTTCCTTAATATCAAACCCTTTTTACGATGAACAAAACCCTATTACTCTTTTTATCGACCATCCTGTTGGTTGCCTGCTCGGCCAAAGAGTCCAAACAGGAAGTGGAGGTACAACAATTACAAAAAATACTGACACAACAGTCCATACAACTGCTTGATGTCCGAACGCCACAGGAAACAGCCAATGGAATTATAAAGACGGCCCAGATTGCTGATTTCAAGCAAGGCGAGGTGGTTGAAAAAGCCACTGCCATTTTCAAAAAAGATTCGCCCCTGTATGTGTATTGTTACTCAGGAGGGCGCAGCAGCAAAGCCGCAGAACAGCTTACCGCCGCCGGTTTTACAAAAGTATATAATGTAATCGGAGGGATAAAAGCGTGGCAGGCTGCAGGTTTCCCTTTGCAACCCACAGGTAAAATGAAGCCTATCGATCCCGCTGAAGTAACGGCTTTCAAAAAATCACTGGAAGGTGAAAAAATTCAGGCGGTCAACTTTTACGCTACCTGGTGTGCGACTTGCAAGAAGAATAAGCCACTGCTGAACGAAATCGCCCCAGCGTATCAGAATATCACCCTCAGAAATATCGATATTGATCAAGCAAATTCGGTTTATCAGTACCTGAAATTGCAGGCGGTCCCAGTGCTGATTATCTATAAAAATGGTCAGGAAATCAATCGTCTAAACGGTGCACTATCCGCTGAAGCCATTAAGGAAGCTTTTGCCGCTGCCGCATAAATTTTGATTGTAATAACCTGAAAAAGCATGGTGACTGATGGCCTATATTGCACAGGCCAACGTTCTCCATGCTTTTTTTATATCCGCTCGAAAGGGTGGCATTAAGTCAGGTCCATCGGGTTTTCCGCAACCTCATCCTGATTGGGGGTACTTTTGGCGGCATAGCGTTTAATGGTATGGAAAAGTTCATCAGGCTTAAAGGGCTTGGTAATAAAGTCATTCATCCCTGAATCCTCCGCCTCCTTTTTTGTTTCATCCAGCACTGATGCACTCAAAGCAATCACCGGTACGTTTTTGAACTTGCTTGTGCCCTCGCGCAATTTCCTGCAAGCGGTAAAGCCATCCATCACGGGCATTTGCAAGTCCATAAGAATCAAATCAAGTGAGGCACAATCCTCGAGAGCTTCAAGCACCTCGACGCCACTTTTGGCCACCACTGTCTCGACGGCCCACTTGTTCAAAAACTTGGTGGCGACCATCACATTAATGGGGTTATCCTCTGCAAGAATCACCGTCACCCCACGCAGGCCGCCCTCCTCTGCTTTGTGTTCCCGCTCCTGCTGTTCATCAACGGGAATATTGACCAGATCCAGTTTTATTTCAAAATAAAAGCAAGCGCCTTTGCCCTCCTCGCTTTTCACGCCAATAAATCCGCCCATCCGATCGATCAGGCATTTGGTAATCGACAAGCCCAAGCCTGTTCCGCCAAACTGCCGCGTGGTATTACTTTCCGCCTGAGCAAAACGCTCAAATATCAATCGTTGTTTATCTTCCGCAATCCCGATCCCCGTATCCTGCACCCTAAAATTGACAATCGCCTTGTTGCCCTTGTCCTTCTTCATACTGCATGACAGCTTTATTTCGCCCTCTTCTGTAAACTTGAGGGCGTTGCCAATCAGGTTGGTGAGTATCTGATTGATGCGAGTCGGGTCCGCCAAAACCATCAATGGAGGCACCGTTTCGAGGTTCAGCACCAAATTCAGCCCTTTGGCCTCCACCCTGCTTTCAAAGGTTTTCAACACCTGATGACACAGGTCGCCAAGATTTACGGGGATAGATTCAAAAATCACCTTTCCTGATTCTATTTTACTGAAATCGAGAATATCATTGATGATCGACAGCAGGTTTTCCGCAGAAAAGCGCAGCGTTTGCAGGCTTTCCACCTGCTCCTCCTTGGGGTCCTCTTCAATCAAAATGTTGGTCAGCCCAACAACGGCATTCAGCGGCGTCCTGATCTCGTGCGACATAATCGATAAAAATTCCGCTTTGGCTTTAGCGGACTCCTCCGCAAGAATTTTCGCATCTTTCAATTTTCGCTCATAAGCCAGACGCTCGGAAATATCTTTAAAAAACAGGCAGTAACAGCGCGCATCTTCAATACAAAGCACAGAAACGGCAATAGCGACCCGCACTTCCTCTCCGGCAGCATTCAAAATAATCCCTTCTTGATGCGTAAGGTCCTCCATATTATTTTGCTCACAATACTGACCAATGTAGGCCGAGGTAGGCGCATCCTTTGAAAAACTTTGCTGATAACTTACCCCATGAATTTCGGCTCGTTTCCAACCAAAAAGGGCTTCGAAGCGGGCGGTGGAATAAACCACCATTCCCTGCTCATCAATAATGACCACCCCCTCAGGGTTACATTCCAAAACCCTGAAAAGCTGCTCTTGCTGTGCAAGGTTGGAAGCCTTGATCTTTTTATTCTCCGCTGTTTTTTCATTCAGTGCATGAATCAACTCTTGCTGCCTGTTCAATTCTGCCAGCAGCACTTCTTCCATTTGTGCTTTATTGTACTGCAACACCTGATTTTCGTCGAGCACATTTACAGGTAAAAAAGAAAGCAAATACGAAAAAGAAGGCAGAAACTGATAGATCTTCCGCAGCTTGTAAAATTCCTCCTGAAACAAGCCCTTAGTAACCGCCCTGCCAAAGCGGCTTTCCAGCTGGGCAAACAATGATTTGGAGTAATTACTGATGGAAAGGTCGTCGGTCGTGCTGAAATTCACCAAAGCAAGCTGATGTTCAAAAGCCTTTTTCCAGCCCTCATTCAGTGCGCCAAAAGCCTCTTCGGACCGCCGAAGCACCTCGGCCATAAAAAGGGTGGCAATGGCGATTTTCTGCTGATCGAAAGGGAAAAATACCAACGAAAAATAAGGATGATACTCAAGTTCAGGAAAATGTTCGAGCAGATCGCGGCGGGTATGTGTTACCGAATGCCCGTTGCTCAATAAACTTTGTTCATACAACAAAAACAGGCTGACAACGCTCTGGGCACGCTCTTCCGCCGATTGCTTGGCATAAACTTTTACTTTACTCGCAAAAAGGGGAAGCTGCAAAGCCTGCGCTTCCATTTTCTGCTGAAGGTAACCCACCACACGACATTCCAGCCCTGGCGTATCGGAAGTCCCCGCACGCCTTAACCTAAAGATATTATCAAAACGACTACGCCAATTCCACGCCATAGCAAATTACATTTTACTTGCATGATAAATTTTATAAAAGCCCGTAGAAGAAAGGCCCCAGGTGATGATCAGTGCCACAAACCAGGCAATACTCCCTGCGACTTCACCAAGTAAGGTATTGAACAGGTTGAAGCCATAGAAATGATCGATCTGCATATGCAAATGCCCCACAGCCATGACCAAAAAGCCCCAGGCCATAAACTGCATCCCGGTGCCAAATTTTCCGCCTTTCAAGCGGTTGGCTGTTAAAAAACTGAACACTACGGCAATCAAAAGAAAGGGTAATTCAAGGCTGCCCAAAATCCCATTAAGCGCACCACCACTCAAGCCCACTTCAGCTTTGCAAATGGTAATTTCTGGCGTGGCAGGGATTAAAAATAAAAACATTGCCCCAATGCTGGCAACAAAAAAAGTGGAAAGCGTAAGTTTCTTTTTCATAAGTCAGTCATTATTATTTGGCTTTATAACGAAACTACCACTTCTTAGTCCGCAGAGCGTCCTGTTCAACACGTAAGGAAATTCACCTATTATTGAAAAATATTACATCAAAATCCTTCCGCATCGGCCTTCCCCCTTATGTCACGCCATCAGAAAACATTTACCAATGTAATATTCCGCCACGGAACACCCATTTTTAACCCCACAAAAAAGGGGAACACCTGCTGGCATCCCCCTTCATGAATTTTTTCGCACCGAGCAATCAATGAACACACTGAAAAGCTGGGCAAATGAACTTATGTGCTGACCTTCTCAAAACTACTGATGATCAGCCACTTTATTATTGTTCTGTCACAAAATCTGTTTCCGCAAAAATCTGACTGGCCTCCGCCAGTTTTTTCGCCTTCATATTTTCTGCACTATAACTCACGCTGGTAATATTTACAGGATCATCGTCCCCTTTCTGCAAAGCCACCCGCATTTCCTCATTGTTGGTCACGATGATCAGTGATTGCTCATCACCATTGATATTAATGGTCTGATCAGGATACCTGAGGTCATTGAAAGTGATTTTGCCCTTAAAGCCTTTCAAGTCATAAGTATATTCCTGTTCATTCTCATTTCTTCGGTAAGAAAACAGGCACAACTTTTTGCCCAGCCTAAACTGCGTATCGATATAGTCAAATTTCAATGGAATACGTGGCGCAAGAATCACGCGTTTTTCCTGAAGCTCCGGAAGTACACCAAGGAAATACTCACTCCAGATTCTCAGTTGTTCCGCATTGGCATTAGACTGAATCAGGGCGCCATGCATGGTTGGCAAAGCACGTTCACCTACCGTATTGGTTTCCGCCATCTCGCCCACACCACCGATTACGGTGCGGTCCATTGCCAATCGGTTGATATTTTCAAACAATCGGAAAGCCCTGCCGAGTTGGCCCACTTCAAGCATTTGTTTCATGGCTACCCCCGTTACACGAGGCCAGGTTTGTCCGTTGAAATCTGCCAGTACACGTCCCTGTCGGATGGACTTCACAGGATAATCGGCCACAAAATCTTTTTCCGATTTGGCAATCGTCGAAACCCCAAAAGGATAGACCAGTTTAGACCAGATATGCTCCAGAATTTCGTTGGCTTTATAGCCGTCCTTCAACAAATGCAAGCCCATAAGCTGATTACAGCGGAAGGTGAAATCCCTGCTGCCATTAATATCAACATGATCGGCTAAGCCCTGACTTGGCAGCCCCGTGAAATCCTTTCGGAAGTGATAAACCATCTTTTCACTCAGGTTATGCCATTTCCCTTGATCATCTGTATGTGCTGTTAAAGAGGCCATTTCTGCACTGAAGCACAAGGCATCGTACCAGGAAGCCTCCACTTCCACCGCCCTGTTGCCGCGCGGTACAAAAATGAACTTCCCTTCAATATCAAGGCCACTCATCCAGGTTTGGTTGTCCTGATGAAGCAAATACCCTTTTGCGTCAATTTTACCCTGATGCTCAAGGCCATCCAAAATCAGTTTTACATGAGGGTAAAGCTGATCGAGCAGGCTCATGTCGCCAGAATACTTCAGGTAATGCCATAAAGCACTGATGAATTTCAGGCTTGCGGCAGGTGCACTGTAAACGGGACGCCCATCGATCACCTCATTAGGGATTGCCCCATAAGTTTTGGATGCAGGGTCTCGGTCTTGATAGTTACTGAAGTTGATTAATATTTGCTTGGCGACCTCAAATTCACCCGTAACGAGAATTGCCCCTGTAAAGCTGGAGAAACAATCCTCACTCAAATTCCTGTTCGCATACGGAATACCGGTCATCAGGCTCGCCTGCTTCCCGTGGTTAATCAGCATGGCATCCATATTCAGGTGAATCCATTGCATATCCGCATTGAAAGTCGGACTGGAGGAGTGCATGGCATTTGTTCTCAGGAAATTCAGCAAACGGTTTTCTCGTTCATTTTTCCATGTTTTGGCATTTTTCCTTGCCTTGTCCAAGAGGGTCAATGCCTCTTGCTTGTTTTTTCCATAGGCAATAAGAAACTCCACCTTCCCTTTAGGTACTTCCAGCCGGCCACCAACAAATTTAGCGGGCTGATTTTTTCGCTCGCCTACCGCCACAAAACCATTTTCAGTGATGGTCTGATAAACGATGGCGTTATGCTGCTGATCAAAGATCAGCTCGCCGTGCCTTTGCCCAAGCACGGAAATTCCGAGAGTATTTTTTACCACCGTTGATTTTGGGGTAAAATCGATCGCTAAAACGGAATGCTGATCAAAAAGGTGGAAAACCTCCTTGCCCGCATGGTGCATCCTTACCAATTCGTGCGGACGCAATTCCGTTTGTCGCTTCACCTTCACCAGGCTACGGCCATCAGCATACAGCTGATAATCGCGCAATACGATCTGTTTGCCGACATGCCATCCCGCATAAAGGGAATAATTTTTTTGGTCGATTTTCTGGGTCTGCCCAAAGAAAAAATCACCGGATTTATTGGTAAAGAAGAACGGCCGACTCTCGGAATAAGGAATATCAACGGTCAGTTTATCCAACAGAAAAGTGGAGATCCCTTTAGGTGTAGGACTCACCCGCGGGTGCTTTTTGGTTTCGGTTTGCTCGCAGGAACAAAGCAGGACTAAAATGAACAGCAGCGCATGGCTGATTCCATTTCGTATATTTGGCGTCATTTATTATATCTTAATAGTAGGTGCTGATTTCGCAGGTATAAAGATCGTAAATCCTGTCTTCACTAAAAAACGTGCACTCACGATTACCCGCTAAACTAATAATTTTCAATAGCTTAACAATAAATATAGCATAACGTCCCTGAAAATGTTAATCTACCGATTGATCTTCCACCATACGCACCTTTACTTTGGTCTTGGCTTCGAGAAATCGCTGTAGCCTTTTTCGATTTCTTTTCCTTTCTTTTATATACTGCGGCTGATTATAATCCCACCTGAAAGTAGCCAATACGGTTTGTTTTGGCTGTTTTTCACTAAAATCCGAAGTGCTGATTTTTCCTACGGAGAGGCTTTTCAGCTCGGGAAAGATGACTTTGGCCGTTTTGGAAATTTCATGGAACGGGATGCTGTCATTCTGTAAAAACACCAGACTTTTCTGCAGGCTATCGTTAGCGCTGAGCTGATTAACCAAAGCGAGGTTACTCTTTTTTAATTCTGCATCAAAGCGCTGTTGCAGGATGGTCATTTTTGAATTAAAAATCACCAACTGCTGTTTCATTTGCGCCTGTTCCTGATCGGGGGGCGAATCTGTCGGAATAAGTTCGAGCACCGCTTTTTTTGGTGCCGTCATGGCCAATACAATCGATTCATCATATTCCTCAATCAGGTTACTTTCAAGCTGCCGAACAGAATCCTCTGTAATATAGGTTCCAAAGTAATAGACCTTCAGGTTAAGGACATTGAGGGTGTCCCGCTTTTCGGACCACTGCACCCCTTTATTGAGGTCGCCATGAATGTAGCTGGAAATAAAGTTCTCAATCAGTTTACGTTCCGTAATTCTTTTTACTGAGGCAAAAAGATACACAATACTGGGGATCAGCAACAATACCAAAATGACAATCCCCCAGCGTTTGGACCGCACGGACTTTTCTTCGTCGGGGGTTTCAACATGAGGAAAATGAAGCATCCGCACAATGGCGTAGGTCGATAGGCTGATCAGTACCGCATTGATAAAAAACAGGTAAAATGCCCCACCAAACACATTGAACTGCAGGGTGGCAATCCCATACCCCGCGGTACACAATGGCGGCATTAAGGCCGTAGCAATAGCCACGCCCGGAATGGCATTGGTCTTGTCGGTGCGGGAACCCGCAATAATGCCCGCGAGCCCACCAAAGAAGGCCACAAAAGCATCGAGGATGGTCGGGGCGGTGCGGGCTTTCATCTCGTCGGTGAGTTCCCCAAAAGGCGAAACCTTGAAATAAATTACGGCCACCAACAGGCTCAGGCCAATGGCCACCATAAAGTTACGCCCAGATTTTATCAGGTACTCCCGGTCATTAATCCCCATCGACAGGCCGATCCCGAGAATGGGCGACATCAGTGGGGAAATGAGCATGGCACCAATAATTACTGCCGGGGAGTTGGTGTCCAGACCAATACAGGCAATGATGGTGGAACAGATCAGAATCCAGAGGTTGGAGCCCTCGAGCACCACCCCATCCTTGATTCCTTTGATGGTTCCAATATAGTCGGTATCCGCCGCCAGGTTCATGATGCGGTGAAAAACCAATCGGTTATAGGCGAAGAATTCACGCAAGCCCAGTAAAAACAGCTTGATGAATCGTTGATTTCTTTGAGGCATAAATAAAAAAAAATATCCCTGCGGCTGACCATCAGCAGCGGGTATTCCTGTGGGGCTCAATATATATGAAATATTGTAATTGTCGATTTATTCCACCTATAATTTTCACAATAATAACCGTAAAAAATCAGCTTAACATTTAAGCCTCCGTTGTGGTTCATCTGCTGTAATCAAAGATCAAGCAGATGAGTAATTTAGCAAAAGCCAAAGAGCTTTACGATATGATGGCGCAAGGCAAAATGATGGATGCCTTTGAGAAGCACTACCATCAGGACTGTAAAATTATTGAAGCCACGGGGGAAGTCCGTCAGGGAAAAGATGCCCAGCGCAAGGCCCTTGAGGACTGGCAAAACAACTTTGTCAAGGAAATGCATGACGGGGGCGTCGATGCCATTACGGCGGATGAGCAGCAGAACATCACGATGGTGGAAAGCTGGACGGATTTGACCAATCAGCAGGGCGAACGCCTGAAAATGGCAGAAGTGGCGGTACAAAAATGGCAGGACGGCCAAATTATTCAGGAACGTTTCTACTATAATAGCTAAGCCAATGGGTAAAAGTGCCTGAATTTCCATGACCCTATGGCCGAAGGTCCGCGGAGGAATGGCCCTAAAATTAGGAACAAAAAAAAGAAGCACTGGTTGGGTGCTTCTTTTTGTGATGTATAGTGGTTGGGTTATTGATTATTTCTTCGCCCAGATCAATGGCACCAACATGTTGTTTGCTCCAAGGTCTTCAATGGCTTGTGTGTAGTTTGCGCCGTTCAGGTCAAACTCATCCAATGGGTATCTCATACGGGTAGGAACAACATCCTGACCTGCCAAACGTGGCGCAAATGGGTGTTCAATTGTTGAGCCATCCTCTGCCACTTCGATATAAGAAATCTCTCCTGGCAAGTACAATGTACGAGGGAAGCCTGTACGTCTGTACTCTGCCCATGCTTCGTGACTTTGCGTAAATAAGGATAAATATTTCTGAGTAATGACCGCCTCAAGGTCTACCGTTGTCGGCAAAGCGTTGATGTAATCGTTGGCCATATCCGCAGGAACACCCCATTGTTCCATAGAAGAACGGATACCCTTTTCGTAATAGTCTGCATCAAAATTATTAACTTCTGAAAGCAAGAAAGCAACTTCAGCATAAGTCATCAAAGGCTCAAGGTAATCCACCTGCAAGCTGTTTTGGCCTGGCAATGAAGCATACTGCCCTACCTGCTGCGCCAAATTATCACTTACCCCTACAGGAATACCGATATAATCTTGCAATTCGCCTGGCTCCACTTCTTTGGCCTTAATCTGCGCCAAAGCATCAGAAAGCAACATGTTACGCTCTTCATAATTTCCTGGTGTTGCATAGGCATACAAACGAGGATCAACGATGCCTTCGAATGGGTTATTGTAAGAGGCGCCGTCAGGCTTCGATAATTCCCCTTTCAGTACGTCTACAAAGTGTTTCGACAACATGAAATCGACACGGTTATTCACAAAGTACGACTTGTACATTGGTGCCCCTTTAATGTCGTTGGCTTCAAAATGATAGAAAGCCCCTTCGTTTGTTGCGGCAATCAACTCCGCAGGATTACTTTTCAGTTCGTTGATATGCGCCATGGCTACATCTGCCAATTCAGGCACATTTTTCACACGAACAGCAATACGCAAACGTAAAGAGTTGGCCAATTTTTTCCAGTAGGTTGCATTCCCACTGTAAATCAGATCATAATCAGAAAATACAGGCTTCGACTCATCAATCTCCCCGGCAGCGGCTTTAAGATCTTCCAGCATATCCGCATATATCTCTACAGAAGGTGCATATTTTGGGAACATGGAGCCTCCGAGTGCCTGAAAGTTTTCGCTTTCGCCACTGTACGATTCGTAAGGAACTGCACCGAAAGTATCTGCTGTCAGCTGAAAAGTAAAGGCCTTCATCACACGGGCAGCCTGCACCTGGTTGTTGGCATTGCCGTACACTTCCGCATAATCATAAGAATAATCTGGGTGCTCGGCAATTTTAATGATCTGGTTCAGGTTGTTCAGCGAAAGGTAGATCGATTTCCAAACGTCGTTGGTCACACTTTCACGATATACATAACGGTCCTCATCCTGGTAGTTACGCGTACCGTAATACTGCATCCAGATATTCCCGATTCTTGCCCCGAACCACTCATCACGGGTATCGTTCATCAGCTGGCGGGTACCATGGTAAAAGAGGGAATAAGTAGGCACCAATTCCGGCTCGTTTGGGTTGACGTTAATTTTGTCGAAATCCTGTGTACACCCTGCCAGCGTTAATGCTGCCAGTCCAATGCCACAAGCTATGTTTTTCAATAATTTCATTTTGATAAAGTCTTTGTTCAAAAAAAGATAAGGGTGGTGAGGCAGTGGTTACTCCCTCACCTGTTGCTTAAAACTTCACAGACACATCGAATCCGAAAGTAGCTGTTGGTGGCAAGGCGCCACCCTCGATCCCCTGAACGTTACCCGATGAGGTTACGGCAGTTTCTGGGTCGAAGTGAGGATTATCCAATCCCCAGATGGCCAGGTTACGGCCATAAGCACCCACTCTGATGGCCTGGAATGGGCCGATAATGCTGTTCGGGAAAGTATAACCGATGCTGATCTCTCTCAGCTTGATATAAGTCGCATCGAAAACATTCTGCGCCTGTGGTCCTGCGAAGTGAGATTTACCCCAAGTGTAAGCACTTGTTGGGCGATCGTTCTGAACATACTCCCCACTTTCGTTCTGGTAAACGCCAGGTAGAATCATGCCTGTTTCACGAATCCCGTTAGCGGCAGTTTCTTCATACATTCCTGAGTACATACCGAACATATAAGAGGTTGAGAAATAACTTCCACCTTTTTGCATGTCGATCAATACCGAAGCATCAAAATTCTTATAGCGGAACGAGTTACGGATACCGAGGTTAAAATCTGGAAGAATAGACCCCAGTACCTCTGGTGTTTCCGTTGCAGCGTAAACCATTTCGCCTTCACTGTTTTCTACCAACACGCGGTTACCGTTGCCATCATAAACATAATCCGTTCCCATAATTGCACCATAAGTAGAACCTGGGAAGGCATTTACTGTGGCGTTGAATGGCGCTGATGCCAAACGGTAGTTGTCAATACCGTCAGCCAGTTCCACTACCTGATTTCGGTTTCTTGAGAAGTTAAAATCAGTATGCCAGTTGAAATCTTCCTTGCGGATAACATCCACACCCAAGGCCAATTCTACCCCGTAGTTACGCATCGTACCTGCATTCAGCAGATCGAAAGTATAACCTGTTGAAGCGGAAACTGGCACGGCAAGGATCTGATCGAAAGTTGACATGGTATAGTAAGTCGCATCAAGTGTTACGCGATTATCGAACATCGACATCTCCAGACCCACTTCCCACGAGCGTGTTGTTTCTGGTTTCAAATCTGCATTTGGACGAGTGGTTGGCATCATGTAATCTGCACCAGTATCATCCACATTGGCGTAGGTGGTCATTAGGCGGTAAGGGTCTGTATCGTTACCTACCTGTGCCCAACCGAAGCGCACTTTACCGAAATCCAACCAGGACAAATTCTGAATCGCTTCCAATTCCGAGAATACAAAAGAGGTCGTGATCGATGGATAAAGGAAAGAGTTATGGGCAGACGGCAAAGTTGATGACCAGTCATTTCTCAGTGTTGCATCAACATATACCATGTTTTTCCAGCCAATCGAAGCCGAACCAAATACCGAGTTCACACGCTTTTGTTGCTCACGGGCAAAAGAAAGCATGCCACGGCCATTGGTTACATTGTATAAGTTAGGGATCAGCAGGCCACCTACGGTAGAGGCTGAGTTCATTCTGTAATAGTTGTCACGGCGGTTAACACCAGCAAAAGTGCTCAGGTTCCAATCCTCACCAAACTGCTTGGTATAAGAGATCATCGCCTCAAGGTTAACCTCTCTGTTGGTATGGAAATCCTCACCAAAAGATGACTGCGCCTGAGATCCTACTGCTACACGCTCATAAACACGGAAGGTGTAGGCATCATAGAATGCTTTACCGGAAATGTTCAATCCTTCGGCCAATTCGTAAGTCAAGCCCATTGTTCCGTAATAACGGTCACGCTCATCATTCTGATAGTTTTCGTGACGCGTCCAGTAAGGGTTGTCAGTATAAGCTGGTGTTCCATCGGCGTAAGAAGTACGGTTCCATGCACGTTGCGAACCATCAGGATTTTTGTAATCTCTCAATCGGTTGTAATCCAGCTGGCGCTGTGACCATTGCATAGAAGACTGAACGATGTTGCCGTTATCGTAACCCGTCATCGGACGACCCAAAGCGGTAGTACGAATGTAGTTCATCGACGCATTGGCCTTCAGTTTGTCTGTAAATTTGTAATCTCCAGAGAAGTTGAACGTGTTACGGTCCATTTCTGAATTCGGCATATAACCTGTAGAAGTCAAGTTGGTATAAGCAAGACGGAAAGACCCTTGCTCGTTTCCACCACTCAGGGCAATAGAGTTTTGCAACTGCACGCCAGTGTCAAACATCGACTGAATATCGTTTGGTGTTGCTCTCCACTCACGGGTTTCAAAAGTTCCGTCGCCACGGATACCATCCCAGTGTACTACCTGCTGACCGTTGAATTTTGGTCCCCAGGATTCATCAGTATAATAAGGAACAAACTTATAGCCATCGTGCTCTCTTACGGTGTCGAATTCTGAAGAAGAACCACCACCATACTGGTTTTGCATTTTAGCAATCCAGTTTACTTTTTCAAAAGTAACCGATGTTTTGAAATCCACACCAATCCCTTTTTGTTTCGTGCTTCCTTTTTTGGTGGTAATCAAAATTACCCCGTTGGCTGCACGGGCACCATATAGTGCTGCAGCAGAAGGCCCTTTCAGTACCGACATGCTCTCGATATCATCTGGGTTGATATCCTGCGCCATATTACCGTAATCGTATCCACCAGCACCACGGGCAGTGTTAGAATCGTTAAAATCGGAGTTATCCAATGGCACGCCATCAACAATATAAAGTGGTTGGTTATTTCCTGAGATAGATGCTGCTCCACGGATCAATACGCGAGATGAACCTCCCATTGATGAACCACCAGAAACCTGCACACCAGCTACTTTACCCGACAATGCACTCATGGCATTCGGCGTTTGTGCTACCGCAAGGTCCGATCCGCCTACTTCCTGAACAGAGTAACCCAAGGATGCTTTATCTCTTGAAATACCCAGTGCAGTAACCACAACTTCTGTCAGTTGCTTGACGTCCTGCCCAAGGGCTACATCGATCTGTGTTTGGCTGCCTACCTGAATTTCTTGTGGAGCAAGTCCGATAAAGGAAAAAATAAGCGTAGAACCTTCTTCAACGGTTAGTGAATACGCCCCGTCGAAATCAGTAATCGTTCCACCTTCGCCACCTTTAATAATGACGTTCACACCCGGGATGCTCTCCCCGGACTCTGCTTCAGTGACCACCCCAGAAACGGTCTGCTGTGCCCATGCACTCAGTCCGCAAATTAATAGGGTTAAAGTTAGTAGTATGGATTTCTTCATGTAATAAAATGTTTGATTATTTGTTGCTCTTTTGAAGAAAGGCACCAAGCTGCTCTCGCAAACATTTTACAGAAGACATATGTAATAGGTATGGGACAAAGTTGAGGGAAATTTTATTGATATAAAAACACGATGGAGTTTCCATCAAGTATCCCAAAATCACATCGTTAAACAATTCAAGGACGAAAGCGTGTTTTAAATTTCCGTGGCAAAAGATCTGAAAACCTTACTCATTTGAGTGATAAAAATCGATAAAATGATCGTCATTAACACCATTTTTAAAATATTGAGGTACCAAAAATGACAAATTCATAATTGGCCCCTCGTTTTAATCATTATTTGTGTGAAATCTTAATGTTAAATATCCAACACGGATAAAACGCATTGTTATAAAAATGAATTTCGTATTGATAGTCGCCTTTACCACTATTGTATTATTCTAAGCTGATATTTTTTAAAAATATTTTATCTGTTATCCAAAGCCATCATTTTTAGGAGAAAAGGATGTTTTATTTATAACCCGATAAACGATATACGTCATTTTTATAACTAACAGATTTTCATTATAGCATTCAAACCTCTCATCCGACCGTCCCCCAATAACATTGTGACCAACCTTACTGTTACAGTTGTTAAATGTAAGTCGATTGATTTAAAACAAGTATTTATGGTCGGTACCTTCTTAAAAATAGCTTTTTTATGTTGCACAGTTTTGCACATTCCTATCACCAACTTGGAACAGGATATTCCTGGGAATTCCCCCATGGCAAATCAGTACAGTCTGCTTTCCGACAGCCCGAAGCAACAGGAACCAAAATATATCAAATTCAAGATTAAGAATAACAGCAAAGAACGACGACAATTCTTTGTGAAAGGGCCGAAGCCTGATGGTGGCAAGTTTAGCTATGGTTTCCCTATGGAGGGCTTTGAGGAACGTGATGAAAACTGGACCGTCGGCACCAAAATATATATTGTTCAGGAAATGGGTAAGCGAAAATTTATCCGAAAAATTGAAGCCATGGACGAAGGTAATACAGTGCCACTTTTTGTGGAATAGGCAATACATATCAACCTCCCTGCCTCATAAACATACTACTCCATAACGATTTGGGATACTCGCCGACTCAAGATGCTACAGGTCTTTTTTTGTCGATAATACTGATCTGCTCAGCCCAAATTGCCTCATGAGGCAGCCATTCCTGCTGAAGCTTACAAACTGCCCTGAATCATCATATCCCCTTATACCAACTAATGACGACAACATCCTTTAACAAATTTGCCTACCGCCCACGGATAACGATCAACCTGGACTGGACTGATTATATCGTGCTTACCTTCATTTTGAGCGCTTTTATTTTTTTAGCGACCTATCCGGTCATGTATTATGACCAACTGCCACAACAAATCCCCATTCATTATGGCCTGGATGGGCTGCCCGACCGCTATGGCAGTAAAGTGGACATCTTTCTACTTCCTATCATTGCCTGGATCACCTGCTTTTCGCTGTATTTCCTCAACAAGTTCCCGCACCTGTTCAATTACCCCGTAAAAATCACCAAACGCAATGCCCGCCGACAGTACCGTATGTCTACCAAAATGCTGCGCCACCTGAACGCCCTTTTGTTACTGCTGTTTTCGGTGATGGTTTATTGGGAAGTGGAAATTGCCCGAGGCAACCGCCAGGGCTTTAATAATTATATTTTCTTTGGACTGATGTTGGCGCTGACGGTTTTGATTGGGTATTATGTTTATCAGGGTAGACAGCAGAAGGATTAGGTAAGTTGTGGTTTTGCTCCTCCCGGTAGAGGGCTCCTCCACAATCATAGTAGGGTACTTACTCACAGAATTTTACTCTACTGGTTATGGGACTGTCGCATAACTCGGTTTTTTTTATTAAGCACAAAATATTATTTCCTGAGCTGTACGGATGCACCTATGTGTGTATCCAAACCATCCAAAATTTATGATGATTCGGGCAGGCACACAGGTCAGCCCGTTCAGTGTCCAAATAAAGTTTCGTGGTATAATATCGGATTATGGTTGTGCAACAGGCCCAAAATTACCATAGGCAATATTTATTTAGGTCAGACACATGGGGCTGACCCCAATGTCATTAAGTTAAGGATTTTGGGCTGACTCATGTGTAAATTTGAAATGCATGTAAAGGCATAATTCATTATGTCTCACGTAACCATTTGAATTAATCCAAGAGAAATCAGCGTTGTGTTAGACGTTAAAAATAACGTCTCTACGGGGTAAGGCGCTTAACTTAATGACATTGGGGCTGACCCTACCAAAACCGAATATTATTTGGTGATGCAAATTACAATTCAAATTATCCAGCAGCTCCTATATGTTGATTTTGATGTTGATTTTGATGTTGATTTCTCCCACTTAAATAATCATAAATCCTTTACTTTCATCAGTTAATTTATGTTAAACTTTATCTTACAATTATGATGTAAAATGAATTAATATTTACATTATTTTATGATAAAGAATATTTCAAACCTATTTCTGTCCACCAGCCTTGCCTTGCTATTTCATCAACTACCCGTGCTCGGCCAAGAGCATCATGTCATTCATGGAGAAATTTTTTTTCCCAGAAAGACCACCAACCAATACCTTTTGTAAATATCATTGTTCAGAATAAAAATGTAGGTGGAGCTTCCGACATTGAAGGTCGGTTTATTATCAAAGTAGGCATACAGGACACCCTGATTTTTAGTGCGGTCGGTTATAAGAAAACATCCTTTACCATCACAGAAAAGATGATACAATTAGGCGTACTGGAAGTCAATATGCAGGAAGATTCTTTGGTGCTTGAAAATGTCGATGTCTATTCCAATGGCAATCAGCCATGCGTTTTCCGGAAGATCAATGAACCGTACTATATTCCCGGCATTGGCATGGAAAGAAAGCCCCCAAAGAAGCCTGAGCTCCAAAAACCTAAAGATCCGACCATTGCAAATTATGCCTTAGGCATGGTTTTCAACCCAATATCTACCTTACACAGTATCATCAGCAAAAAAGAAAAGGAGGAATTGAAAATGCGCCATATATTATATGATGAAGCGATCGCAAAAAAGAAACAGGAGCGCCGTGAAAAATTTGCAGGCATACTTACGGTAAGTAATATTTTTGATATTGATACCCTAAAAGCAAAGCGATTTCTTGAATATTACTCCCCTTCGGATAGCATCATTTTGAATCATGGACAGGTTGAGGTTACGATTGACCTGATGGAGCATTATGGGGAATATCTTGAATATTTAAAGAGCGAACCCAGGGAAATTCCCGAAGAAAATTAGATTATTGTCGTTTAAACAAGACCTTCGGAAACTTTTTGTACCTCACGGTACGGACGTTGCATGCAATGTCTCTACAAAGCGCACTGGATTATTATCATTATTATCAATATCGGTACACATTTTGCAACTCTCTCATTTACAAAGGTTAAATTTTGTTAATCTGAGCCTTGTGGTTATGATTGATATTAAATTAAACCTAATATTGCGCCGATACTCCTTGTTATGACATATAAAAATCCGATCGTCTTTTTGCTTTGCGTCTTGCTGTTATTCTTTGGCCAACTCCCAGCTTTCTGTCAGGACAATCCTGTATTGCACGGGAAAATTTTCACGCAAAAAGACCATCAGCCGATCCCATTTGTCAGCATCATTATCAAAAACAAAAATCTGGGGGGTGCCTCGGATACTGAAGGGCGATTTAATATCAAGGTCAGTGCGCAAGACACCCTGATCTTCAGTGCAGTCGGCTACAAAAAAACACCGATTACCATTTCAGACCAGATGATATCGTCGGGTATTTTGCAGGTGCGTATGGCCGAAGACTCTTTAATGCTCGAGAATGTCAATGTCTATTCCAATGGCAATCAGCCTCGGGTTTATCGTGCCAAGGCGAATGATCCCTACTACATTCCAGGTATTGGCATGCAAAAAAAGCCCAAGAAAAAGCCTGGACTTCAGGCGCCAAAAGACCCCAATGTTGCGGACTACGCCCTCGGGATGATATCGAATCCATTATCGACCATCCAAAATGCTTTCAGTAAAGAGGCCAAAGAAAAGCGGAAAATGCAGCATGTGCTCTATCAGGAGGCGGTTAAAAAAAAGAAGCAAAGCCGGTATGATCAATTTGCAAGTGCTCAAGCCATACAAAAGCTATTTGACATTGACAGCACGCAGGCGAACGCTTTTTTGGAATTTTATCACCTGCCGCTAACCTTTGTAATGAATAACACGGATGCAGAAATTACCATTGCTTTAATGGATCATTACGGACAATTTCTGAACCGCCTGAAAATGCAGGAAAACACACATGCCGCCCATAAAGCACCAAAACAGGGCTGATCGATGATTAATCCGTCGAAATGAGATTTTATGGTACTTTATTCTTATTCAGTCAAAATAAACCATGAATTGACCCTATCTACTGGTCTTTAGCGGCAAAAGGATCGTTTTCATAATCAAACATTACCTGATTTTATGAAAGCACTCTTTGAAGATATATTCCAATACCATTTGCAGTTTAATGAAATGATTGGTCAGCAGTTAAAGGAGAACAATCTTCTGCAAGGACAGGAAATGCAGCTGTATTGTCATTTACTGAATGCCCACCAAATATGGAACGCCCGCATACTTCATCAGGCAGCAACACCCCTTCATCAGTTACTTGATATCGATGCCTGCTTTGCCCTCAATGAACAAAATCACCGGGAGACACAGGAAATTCTTGCACAGCGAAATTTAGAGCAAACCATTATTTATGATAACTCCACTGGAGACCTCTTTCATCATTCCCTCCGTGAAATCCTGTTTCATATTTCCAATCACCACACGCACCATCGGGGGCAAATTGCTTTTATGTTACGGCAGCAGAACGTACAACCTTTACCGACCGATTATATTTTCTACAAAAGAGCACAACAGTCCGCATAGCCGATATGCTAAAAATCATAACCCCCAGAACTTCCATTGTGCCTATCAATCTACAGGACGATCAGTTTCTGCTTGAATTGATGAACACCAAAGGCTGGCTGACATTTATCGGAGACAAGTATATCGAAAATACGCAACATGCAAGAACCTATATTATAGATTCTATTATTCCTGCGTATAAATCCCCCACGATGGGTATGCGCAAAATTGTGCTCAAGAGCTCCAATACACCAATCGGCATCTGTGGTTTTGTGCAAAGAACTTACCTTGACTTGCCTGATATCGGTTTTGCACTCTTGCCCCAATTCAGTAAAAAAGGTTATATGCTTGAGGCATGCCGTGCCTTGCTCGCTTATGGAAAAGTCCGAGGCATTCACCCATGCGCAGCCATTACCACCTCCTCCAATGTCAAATCCCAGCAACTGTTAAAAAGGCTTGGCTTTCAACAACAGCAGCACCTACCGCCACAAATGCCCAAGAAGTTTATGCTGTTCAGCAATCAATCTCCGCTACCGCAGTGCTGACAAATCGCGACCGTGCATATTCATAAAATCGAATAATTGATGATCCAACAGGTGCGAAGGACTCACATTCTGAAGCGCATTCATGATGATCTCCATACGATCGGGATAAGCCTGTTCCCAAGTTTTGAGCATTCCCTTGACCACCTGTCGTTGCAGTTTCGGTTGTGATCCACACAAATTACAAGGGATAATCGGGAAGGCGCGCAACGCTGCATAGTCAGCGATGTCCTGCTCACGGCAATAGGCCATCGGACGCAGAACGGTTAGGCTTCCGTCGTCGGTCAGGTATTTGGCGGGCATGGCCTCCAGTTTTCCGCTGAAAAACAGATTCAAGAAAAACGTTTCGATAATGTCATCCTGATGATGACCAAGGGCAAGTTTATTTGCGCCCAACCGCTTGGCAGTTTCATAGAGGTTGCCTCGTCGCAAGCGTGAACAAAGGCTACAAGTCGTCTTGCCTTCAGGTACTTTTTCTTTTACTACTGAATAGGTATCCTTTTCGACAATCTCAAAATCAACCCCCAGATTTTTCAGGTATTCAGGAAGAATGTGCTCAGGAAAGCCAGGTTGTTTCTGATCCAGGTTCACCGCAACCACATCAAAATGAAAAGGCACCACCCTCTGCGTATGCAACACCATATCCAACAAGGCATAACTGTCCTTTCCTCCCGATAGACAAACCATCAACTTATCCCCTTCCTCCAGCATACTGAAGTCCATCATTGCGCGAGAAGTTGCCGAAGTCAGTTTTTTCTTCAACTTCTTCAGCGCCTGCTTTTCATTCACTAATTCTTCCATTGGTGCAAATATCAGTGGATTAAAAGGATTTTCAAAACCAAAGAGGATATGTTGGAAAACAGGCAAAAAAATATCAATCTGTTTCAATGAAGGGTAAAAGCCAATCTAACAAGTATCCTATGGAAAATTTGAGACCATAATTATTTTATCTATTTTTATAAAAATATCAACCAATACTTTACATATGAAACTATCTTTACATCCTTCAATGAAAGGGTTAATGAGATTAACATACATGGTTATGCTCTCATTTATTTTACCTACTACCCTATTTGCTCAAGATCCATCTAATTGCGAAGACGCAATAGAATTTACGGAATCCATCACACTGCCGCTTGCCCCTGGAGGTAATTGGTACAAACTTATTTCTCCTATTGATGGCTACATTCACCTAACTGCTAATGAGCATTTTATAAGCTTTGTTTACCCAAACTGTCAAACTGATAAAGTGGATGACTATTTATCTGGAAAAGATCAGCGTATCAAATGCCAAAAAGGGCAAGTTTTTTTGTTTAAGTGCCAAAACTACAATAACGACGCTCTTGAACTGAGTATTGATTTTCGGTCAATAGTTGGAGGCGAATTTTGTGATTTAGCCATTCCTGTAGATGCTGGTGAAAACATCACCAACTCAACACATACTTCAACTTATTATACCTTCACTCCTGAAACTAATGGGCAAATATCAATTGTTTCAGATCCGAATATGACCTTCTACCTCAAATCATCTTGCAATGGTAATGACGAATACGTTAGCCCTTCTCGAAACATAAAATATGATGTCTTCGCAGGAGAAAGCATCTATTTAGAAGCCAATCCCAATTCCATTACCACAGATTTTGAATGGAAATTAATTTTCCACGACCAGGAAAACTTGGAGCCATCTTGTTTGAATGCCATTGCTGTGCAGCATGGGGAAACAGTAGATTTCCCAAGGGATCAAACGGCTCAATATTATTCCATAAGCCTTGAGGAGGACAAATTATTGACCATTGATGCAGAAGGGCAAAGTCATTTGAATATCCAAGTAAAAGAATCTTGTACCAATAGCGGATATTTTAATAGTCTTCCTTTTGAGAAGAATTTATCAAAAGGCAATTACCTCATTTTCTTAGGCTTAGAAAATGGAACAAGCATAGAAGAAGATTTTCCGATTACCTTCAATCTATCCGAACCAATGGAAAAGGAAATTGGATCATGTTCCAACCCACTGCCTCTAAAGATCGGAGCGAATGAAGTACCAAAAGATATTTGGGAAGTCTATTATACATTTACACCTGAAACCGACGGTATATTACACTTCAATCCAGAACAGGTTAACTGGATTATATTTGGCAAAGATTGCAAAGGCCATAAAACACATACCACACATGATATTTTGCTCAAGGCGGGTGATCAGTATATATTTAATCCTGGCTTCATTAATAGGGTTGAGTCATTTGACATTACTTTTGAGTCAAAGCAAAACTTACCAACACATTGCGCTAATGCTCAGGTATTACCAATAGACTCTTTGACGATTAACGGAAATGAAATAACGCCTGAATTTTATCGATTTGAAGCAACATCAGATGGAGTATTGGTCTTTCACAATGCAGCAGACATCAGAATTGAGGTGGGAACTTGCGATGAATTTAACTTTTCTACTCCTCGATTTGCGGTAAAGAAAGGGGAGCAGATTGATTTTAAATTTTATAAATCCCTTCAAAAAAATAAAAAGATTTTCATTGAATACAGACCTATCGAGGAAGGTGACCTATGTGAAAATGCTCAACCTTACCATTTGGGTGAAAATGTGGTGGGGAATGAACAATACTGGAGGTTTACAGCACCACAGGATGATTTTTATCAATTTTCAGCAACTCTGGCCAAACCAAGTAATGGCATTAACACCATGCAAACTTATTTCTATCTGGATTGCTTTAATGAACAACCTTCATATCGACAAAATAATAACTTCACTCGAAGTGTTGAACTTTTAGGTGAATACGACATCAGTTCGAGTGATATATTCTTTTTAAGAAAAGGTGAAGAAATAATCGCCTATTCAGACCAATTACATCGACAAGACACCATTAAGATCAGTTCAACCATCGCTGAAACAAAAGAAACGTGTGCAACCGCTATGGAATTTGAACTGGGTGATACCTTAGCTTTGCTGGAGAACAACTGGAGGGCCAACTATTTCAAATACACCGCCGCATTTAGTGGACTGCTAAATCTGGAGTTCATAGGATCATCCAAAAACATCGGCTTGCATGTTAAAAATTCATGTGATGCAACTTATCAAACAGGTAGTTATATGTATTCAGATTCTCCTTTCTATGTAGAACAGGGCAAGACCTATTACTTTGAAGGGAAAAGATATCTTAATAATATCAACCAAAAGATTCGTTTTACAAAAGGGGATGAAAACCATGGAAGCTGTACGCAGAGCCTCCCCTTAATTCCTCAAATCTATGAGTTGACAGAGCATACGGTATTTTTTGAATACTTGGCACCAGCAAATGGAATAATTTCGATTGGAAATTGTAACCTCTCACGAGATAATAAGCTCTCTATTTATACATTTACAGGAAGTTGTGAACTATTAATCAATGGCCGTAGCGCTTCATCCATCACAACTTGTGCCTATGGTAACACAGAGCATTATTCTGTCACGGCAGGAGAGACTTATTATTTTAAGGTGAAAAATCACGATAAAAACGCCATTGGAAAGATTCAGGTCGAAATCGAGTTGGAGAATCAGCCTTTAAAAGGAATAATTAGCGTAAATGGAACACCTCAATTTGGAGAGGCGATTACCGCCTTGGTTGATGAAATTAATGTGACTGATTATACTGGAGAATGGTATAAGTTCGATACACCAACAGGCATTACGACTAACACTTTAACCTTAGATGAAAGCCTGCTTTATGCAAACCTTAAATACGTGGTAACTTCTTCTGAGAAAGATGGAGTGATTGCTTCCAAAGCATCCTACGCAAAAATATTCGAGCAAAATAAGCCTAACATACCAGAAGCAGAAAAAATAGATGCCAACCACATTACTTTAAAAGAACAACCCTTCATGGAATACCGCATTGAAGGCGAAGGCTGGCAACGAAGCACGGAGTTCCCTGATCTTGCAGAAGGAGAAACTTACAACTTCTATCAGCGCGTCTATGCGAGTGCGGTATCCAAAAGATCAGATGCTTCAGAAGCCTTGGCGGTAGTAACCCGACCACTTGGTGCGGACAAACCACAAATTGCACTTTTAGCGTATCCGAACCCAACGACAAACATCCTGAATATCGAGGTGGCGAACCCGTCGAGCGTTCAGCTGATTTCGATGGCGGGAACGGTATTGATTGAGCAGTTTGTTGATGCCGAAGGCAAGATCAATGTAAGCCATCTTGCTCCTGGGCTTTATATCATCAGAGCACTGGACGGTGAAAATGAATTTACGGGAAGAATTGTGATTGAGTAGGTATAAAATCCTCCAACATCAAAGCCCAGGCAATGAAAGCCTGGGCTTTTTTGCATACAGTAGTACTCATATTGTAGGGTTTTTAACCCTACAACATTACTAACCTCGGGTTACATTATCACAAAAAATAGCCAAAAACAACTCTTTTATAGCTCATTAGTGCGACTTCACCCTTCGCAGTAGATTTGATGTGGGTTAAAAATCTTTATTCTATTATTTATCCATGACCTTTGGGTAAAGAAAGCAATTAGCGTTTTTAACCTCTTACAATAATGAAGTATTTTTTATTAAGCTTACTGGCCGTTTGTCTGCTTCCCTTTCAGGGAATATGCCAAACATCGTCATTCAATGGCGGATGGAGCTTTGCGCTGAGTGATGCCTCGGGGCACCCCAACGCCAAGATGGAAGCCATCCATATTCCGCACACTTACAATCTGGATGCCTACAAAACGAAGGATTATTATCGTGGGTATGCCGTTTATGAAAAGCAATTCACCATCGACAAGGCGGAAGCTGGCCGATTGCACTATTTACACTTCGAGGGTGTCAACTCCAAAGCTCAGGTATTTTTGAACGACCAACTTCTTGGGGCGCACCAAGGAGGCTATACGGCCTTCAATATTGCACTGGATAAAGCCCTGAAATTTGGGGCAACCAACAGGCTGAAAGTTGTGGTGAACAATGAAAATAAAAACCTGGCACCGCTATCGGGGGATTTCACCATCTTCGGGGGGATCTATCGCGATGTATGGATGGTTTCCAAAGCCAAAACGCACTTTGACCTTGATCAGCTTGGTGGCTGGGGAGGAATCATTCGCACGCCAAAAGTAAGCGCCTCTCAGGCTTCACTTTCTTTTGAAGGTAAAATTAACAGCGCACAATCGCAGAACCTGAAAATGGAGGTGGTCCTGACTGCCCCTGACGGATCAAAGGTGATGGCGAAAACTTTCAAAAAGTATTTCCATAAAGGCACGAAATCCTGGCACGTAGAAATGCCGACGGTCAACAAGCCACAGCTGTGGAGCCCTGACAGCCCGTTACTCTACCACTTGACCGCAACATTGAAAGATCGCCATGGACGCACACTGGACACCTTCTCACATCAGGTAGGTTTCCGATGGTTTGCCATCAATGCACAAAATCAATTTGAACTCAATGGCGCACCCCTAAAACTGATCGGTGCAAGTCGCCATCAGGATAAAGCCCCTTATGGAATTGCGGTGTCGGATGAGCAACATTTTGCGGACATGAAAATGATCAAAGACATGGGTGGCAACTTCACCCGTCTGGCACATTATCCACAAGACCCTGCTGTTCTGGATGCCTGTGACCGCTTGGGGATTATCGTTTGGCAGGAAATCCCACTGGTGGATATCATGTCGAAAAATGAAGCCTTCACTTCGTCGGCCACAAATATGCTCAAAGAAATGATTGAGCAGTATAGAAACAACCCGTCTATCGCTATTTGGGGACTGATGAACGAAGCCTGCATTCAGGTGAAATACCGCATCAAGAAAAAAGAGCCTCGTGATTTGTTCTGCCTATGGACTGCCAAATTTGGCAAGTCACTGAACAAGCTGGCCAAAGAAGAAGATCCTTCACGACTAACCGCCATGGCCTTTAATGAAGACATCAATTACGACCGCTATGGCATGTCGGGTATTGCTGACATCACAGGGTGGAACCTCTACCCAGGCTGGTACGGTGGCCAACTTAAAGGCTTCGAACATTTCATTGCCGAGCAGCACCGCCTTTTCCCACACCGTGCGCTGTTCATCTCGGAATTTGGAGCAGGCTCCGATGCCCGTATCCATGCCAACAATCCGCAGAAGTTCGACTTCTCTATGGAATATCAGCAAAAATATCTTGAGCACTACCTGAAGGTGATACAAAACACCGATTATATCATGGGTGGATCGGTTTGGAACCTTGCAGATTTCAGCTCCGCTTCCCGTCAGGAATCTATGGTGCATATCAATAATAAAGGTCTGGTGCATCTGGATCATACCCCAAAAGATGTCTACTACTTCCTTCAGGCCTGCCTGGTAAAAGACCGTCCGATTGTTCACATTGCCACTGACGACTGGGCGAACAGAACGCAGGTTACCGAAGGCGATCGTGCAAAAATTGAGGTGAAAGTGTACACCAACCAAAACCACCTGTCCTTATTTGTGAATGGCATCGACCACGGCGAACGTACGGTAAGAAACCACATTGCCCGCTGGAAAATGCAAAATAAAAGTGGCGTATATCAGTTGATCGCTGCTAAAAACCGCACCATGGATGTGGCTACCCTGAGTTTGAATAACATCCCTGCGAAGCTCAAAAAAGGTGCTCCAGTAAATATCCATATCAATGCTGGCTCATCAGTCATTTATACGGATCATGCTAAAACTACCTGGTTTGCCGATCGTGCCTACAGCGAAGGTGGCTGGGGTTTTATTGGCGGGGAACACTTCAAACAAGGCGACCGCAACGGAACCGTAGCGACGATTAAAGATACGGACGAACAACCCTTGTTTCAGACCGCAAGAATCGGGGATTTCAGCTACAAGTTTGATGTTGCCCCAGGGACTTACCAACTGGCGCTCAACTTCGCTGACCTGTCCAACTGGGGTCCACAATCAGCCTATTTGCTGAACAATCAACAAGGGCAGCAAACAAAAGTCGGGGCGATTGATGTTGAAATTAATGGCAAGGTGGTACTGAAAAATTTCACCCCCGCGCAGGTTGTGGGCGGACACCGTGCACTGGTTAAAAAACTGTTAATCCAGAATGACCAACAGCAACTGAACATCAAAATTACAGGATCCAACGGACAGGCCTTTTTGAACGGTCTGAGCCTGATTTCCAAATAAGCAATTTCAGTAAATAAATTCATAGAATAGGACGCGGGCCGTTACCCTATTTTTTACGGCCCGTGTTTGATTTCACAGACATATTCTAAGATGAAAAAAACTATTTATACGCTCTTGTCTGCGGCCTTATGCCTGGGTTCATTCCATATGCCCACCGCACAGGCAGCTACGCATACCGATCAGGTGAGTCAGCAAAAAAGACCCAACATCCTGTACATCATGTCGGATGACCACGCCATCCGCGCAATTTCCGCTTACAAATCTGATATTGCCAAACTGGCGCCAACCCCAAATATCGACCGACTGGCCAACGAAGGGACGCTCTTCATGCGTAACTACTGCGCCAACTCGCTGTGCGGACCTTCCCGTGCCACGGTACTCACTGGCACCCACTCGCATATCAACGGCTTTATGGCCAACGATGGCAAAACCCATTTCAATGGAAACCAGCCAACGATCGCCAATATCCTTCGCAAAAACGGATACCAGACAGCTGTTATCGGTAAATGGCATTTGATTTCCAACCCAGTAGGTTTTGATCATTGGGAGATTCTGCATGACCAGGGAGAGTATAACAACCCCGACTTTATTACCAAAGATGGAACACACCAGGAGAAAGGGTATGTTACAAGCATCATTACTAAAAAGTGTGAAAACTGGCTCGACCATCGCGATAAAAGCAAGCCTTTCTTCCTGATGATGCACCACAAAGCGCCACATCGCAACTGGGTGCCCGATGCCAAAAATTATCACCTGTATGAGGACATCCACTTCCCTGTTCCATCGAACTACTTCGATGATTATAAAGGAAGAGTTGCCGCTGGAAAACAGGAGATGAGCATTGCACGGGATATGTACGAAGGCCATGACTTAAAAATGGTTCGTGGCATTGACAGCGACAGCCTGCTGTATGACCGCTGGCCACAGGTATTCTTCGGACGCATGACCAAAGAAGAAAAGCAAGCATTTTTGGACGCTTACCGAGAAAGAAACAACGAGTTCTACAGCAAAAAACGCAGCCCAAAAGAAATCGCCATCTGGAAATATGAGCGATATATGCAGGAGTACCTGGCCACCATTCACTCTGTGGACGAATCCGTTGGGGAGATCTACGATTACCTGAAAAGAAACAATTTGCTCGATAATACAATCGTTGTTTATACCTCAGATCAGGGATTCTATACTGGAGAGCACGGCTGGTTCGACAAACGCTGGATGTACGAAGAATCTTACCGCATGCCATTGATGATCCGCGACCCTTTCATCAAAGCCAAAGGAAAGAAAATCAATGCACTGACACAAAACATTGACTTCGCCCCAACCTTCCTGGATATGTGTGGGGTGAAAGCACCAGAAATTATGCAGGGGAAATCATTCCTCGGACTGATGGACGGTTCCGTATCGGAGAAAAACTGGAGAAAATACCTTTACTATCACTTCTATGAGTATCCTGGTTTCCACTCTGTACACCGACATGACGGCGTAAGTGATGCACGATACAAGCTATTGGATTTCTATCAGGATGGGAACTATGAAATGTACGACCTTAAAACCGACCCTACGGAAATGCATAACATCTTCGGCAAGAAGAAATATGCTGCCACACAGGCACGCCTGATGAAGGCACTACAACAACAACGCGACTATTATAAGGTACCTAAAAAATTGTACTCAAAATAATTCGCCTGTTTTGAGGGCGTGTTTAACATCAAAAGTTGATGAAGAAAACTCGGAGGATAAGCCCTCTTTTTAGCACGCTCTGAAAATTCTTTACCCCTTGCAGTCTCCCTGCAAGGGGTTATTTTTTGTTATTGAAGCAACAAATAGATAAAAATATCAATCATAATCACTACTTTAGTAGCATTACCACACTTTTTGTCAGCTTACCACTGACCTTTTTACCACACACAATTACTTAACATGCCATTTGATTTAGAAAATGTCGCCGTGCAGCCCCGCTATGTGGCCATTATAACGGGCGCAAATTCAGGCATAGGCCTGGAAACCGCCAAAGCATTGGCCCGCAAGCAAATGACCGTAGTCATGGCCTGCCGCAATGCAGAAAAAGCACTTCAGGCCATCAGCACCATTAAAACAGCAGTGCCCGAGGCCAAACTGACCTTTATTCCCCTGGACCTGGCCAACTTCTCTTCCATCGAGGAATTCGCCAGAAAATTCAAGGAGGAATTTCAGCAACTCCACCTGCTGATCAACAATGCAGGCGTGATGGTCCCTCCGCTCTCTTATACCGAAGAAGGTTTTGAAAGCCAGATAGGCATTAACTATTTGGGGCATTTTCACCTGACCAACCTGCTGTTTCCGCTCCTGGACAATACCCCAGACAGTCGGGTGGTTTCTCTCAGCAGCATCGCCCATAAAGGGGCCAAAATCGATTTCAATAATCTGAATGCTGAAAAGGGCTATTCAAAAATGAAGGCCTATGCGCAAAGCAAACTCGCCTGCCTGATGTTTGCTTTGGAGTTCAACAGAAAGCTCCACAAAATTCAGAGTGGCGTGAAATCCGTGGTGGCTCACCCAGGTGTTTCCCCTACCAACCTCATGCAACATTTACCCGATTTGCTGCTCAAAATTTCTGCACCACTCATGCCCATGATCTCCCATGAACCACAGGAGGCCGCACAGCCCATCATCATGGCAGCGCTCGATCCAGAGGCGATCGGTGGAGAATATTTCGGGCCCACAGGCTTTAAAGAAATGAAGGGCCCTCCAGGAATTGTACAAGCCAATACCAATGCTCACGACCAACGGGTGGCCGAACAATTATGGGAAGCCGCCGAGCTTTATACCAACAAAAAATTCAGTGTGATTACTGTTCCAAATTAGTGTTTTGGCACAGCGTTTGTTTATTACTTAGCATAGGTTGATGTTGGGTAGAAAGGGAGCTCAACCACTCGGTTAAGCTCCCTTCTTTTTTACTTTTGACATCCCGATAGAATGATGAAATCATAGTGATAATATAAGGTTATAGTTTGGTATAGTTGAAAGCTCGGAGTGGTTCCCGAGCTTTTGTTTTTTTTACCCCCGTCGATCATCAATTTCGCCTTATGGCAGGCAAACTCAAGCCGCTTAAATCACCCCATCCCTTAGCAGTTCAAATCATCATTACCTGTTAAATCAGGTACCCACTGACGCTTGCCCGTTCATCTGTAAATTCTTTATGGTGCCAATGCCATTCAGCCTGAGTCGAAAAAATATCACGGTGTACTTTGTTGCACTTCCTCAAAAATTGGCTAAATTTGAGGCTGATGATTGTATCAAAATTGTAAATAGCGCCCAAAAAAAGTGTCTTTCTGAACGCTTACTCAGCACCCTCTCCTGTTGCTGACTGGTCGCTGTACCCCAACTTTTCCACTTACAATTTTATACCCAAATTTATCAGCAATGATTAATCATCTCACTGCGTGGGGATTACCCACAAATTACCAGAATCCAACCCCAGAATTCCAGCTTGCCCGTGTTTTAAAAGCACATAAATCCAATTACGAGGTGGTGGCCGAATCGGGCATTTTCAAAGCCACCCTATCAGGAAAATTACTACACAGTACAGAAGACCCTTCGGATAACCCGCAGGTTGGCGACTGGGTGGGCATCATGATTTTCGATGAACAGACCGCCTTCATTATGGCCTGCCACCCCCGAAGCTCCGCTTTGCAAAGGGCAAGTGTGGGTGCTTTTGCACAGGCGCAGGTTCTGGCCGCTAATATCGATGTGGTTTTGATTGTTCAGGGCATGGATCACAATTATAATCTCAACAGGCTTGAACGTTATTTGGTGCAAGTCCGTGCCTGTGCTATTGAGCCGTTAATTATCCTGACGAAAGCCGACCTTTGTTCTGCCGAGGAATGCACAGAACGAAAAGAGGCCGTCCGTGGCATCGCCAATGGCGCAAGGGTTATCCTGCATTCGATGTTTCAGGAAGATTCTGAGGAAATCAACCAGTACCTCAGCCAAGGAAAAACGGCCGTTCTGGTCGGTTCATCAGGCGCAGGAAAATCCACTTTGGTCAACCTGTTGATGGGCACAACTCATATGGCTACGGCAAGCATCAGCGCATCCAATGCCAAGGGTCGCCATACCACCTCACACCGCGAGCTGGTTCAACTTCAAAATGGTGCTTTGCTCATCGATACCCCAGGAACAAGGGAATTTGGATTGACCGACAGCCCAGAGGGAATTGAAATGACTTTCGAAGAGATTTCACAACTCAGCGGAAGCTGTAAATTCAGGGGCTGCACCCACGAACATGAACCTGGCTGTGCCGTGCAGGACGCGCTGGAAGACGGCCGACTGGAAGCGAGAAGGTGGCACAGTTACCAAAAGCTACACCGTGAACAGGACCATTACGGTATGGATAAAGTACAAAGACGCAAAAAGGACAAGGCCCTCGGAAAAGTCTATCGTTCAGCACAAAACGACAGCCGACGCCGAAAGGGGCGATCTTAGAAAATCCCCACTGAATATTCATCAATATCTAATGTCGGGATCCAAGATTGGCACAAGCTTTGTTTAATACTTAGCATAGGTTGATGTTGGGTAGAAAGGGAGCTCAACCGCTCGGTTCAGCTCCCTTCTTTTTACTTTTGATGTCCCTATTTTGTATAGTATAATCATAGTGGTTCATAGGTTATAATTGGTATTAGTTTGAAGCTCGGAGTGGTTCCCGAGCTTTTTTTTACGCCCAAAATTCAATACCTACCTGGCAATAATTCCTGCTTGAACCGTCGATGAGGTGCCCATTAAAACAACAAATAAATAGGCGGTGCTTTCGGTTTTTGAAAAGAAGCCGATGCCAATCTCTTGAAGCAATTCTCAAGTTCAGCAAGATTTTTTCTTTGGGCTGAAATTCATGGATCAGGCGGGCAATCAAGGAGCGTTATAACACCTGCGACCGAAATCTCATTGAATATCCCTAAATTGGTCGCTGAATAACTCAAGGTAAATAATCGACATTTTTACCTGCCGAGCTAAAACGAATTCCGTTGTCTAATTCCAAACGTCCATAACCATATGAAACCAGTCGCATTAATTACAGGAGCATCAAGCGGGATCGGCAAAGCCCTGGCCCGCATCCATGCCGCTCAGGGTGGAGATTTAGTGATCATTGCCCGAAGTGAAGGTAAATTACTCGAACTCAAGGAGGAACTTTCCCAGAAACATCAAATTGCCGTCAAAGTCATTGTGAAGGACCTCACTGACGCCAATGCCCCCCAGGAAATATACGATGAGGTGCAGGCCAGTGGCATTTCCATAGATTTCCTGATCAACAACGCTGGTTTTGGCGGTGTCGGCAAATTTCATCAGCGGGCATGGGAAGACGATCTGGCGATGATCAACCTTAACATTGTGGCCCTATCGGCCCTCACCCGCCTTTTTCTGCCAGACATGGTCAAAAGAAATGCTGGAAAAATATTGAACGTTTCCTCCACGGCCTCTTTGGTGCCTGGCCCTTTGCAAGCGGTGTACTATGCCACAAAAGCCTATGTTACCTCTTTCAGCAATGCCATCGCACAAGAATTGCATGACACCAAAGTAACGGTTACCAACCTGATGCCTGGTGCAACAGCTACAGGTTTTGGGGAAATTTCTGGCATGGACAAAACGGCCCTATTCGACGAAACCGCCGACGCCGATCAGGTAGCACTCGATGCTTACTCAGGCATGATCAATGGTAAACTCGACGTAATCACAGGGCTGAAAACCAGTCAGAAAATCATGCTCAAAATGGCGCCCTTCGTTCCCAAAAAATTGATCCTGAAGCAGGTTCACAGCGCACAGAAAAGTAAAGAATGATATTTCCCCATGGAGGTCATTAGTGCAGCGCCTCTAATGGCCACATGCAAAGCCCTCTTGTATGCGGACAGTCTCCCTGCTCCATTTTGCGCCAAACAATCCTGCTGTGGCTTCCCCTGCCCTTCCGCTCAATTTTATCAATATATTCCTAATCACCTATTTTAAATGTGATCTGCATTAACGATCTTTGAACCCAAAGAAGATAAAATAATTCACATATGAGCCATAATGAGACAGATCATTCAGCTGAAGAGTACAAATCGCTGAATTTTATTGAGTCCATGATTGAAGAAGAAATCAAGGAAGGAAAGCACGGAGGTGTCGTACATACCCGTTTCCCTCCTGAGCCCAACGGGTACCTTCACATCGGACATGCTAAGTCTATTTGTTTAAATTTCGGATTGGCTCAGCAATACCAGGCAAAGTGTAACTTACGATTTGATGACACCAACCCATCAAAAGAAGACCAGGAATACGTTGATGCGATCAAGGAAGACGTTCAATGGCTGGGCTTCGAATGGGACGGCGAGCCAAAATATACTTCTGATTACTTCGACCAACTCTATGCTTGGGCAGTGAAGATGATCAAAAATGGCAAGGCTTATGTTGATGAGCAATCTGCCGAAGAAATTGCCAAACAAAAAGGTACTCCTACTGAAGCTGGCACGGCGAGCCCGTTCCGCGACAGACCAGTGGAGGAATCTTTGGCGATTTTCGAAAAGATGAAAAATGGAGAAATGGCGGAAGGTTCTGCGGTTCTTCGTGCGAAGATCGACATGGCCAACGCGAACATGCACATGCGTGACCCATTGATGTACCGCATCATCAACAAACCACACCATCGCACAGGAAGCAAGTGGCACATCTACCCAATGTATGATTATGCCCACGGGCAGTCGGATTACCTTGAAGGGATCACCAACTCTTTGTGTACTTTGGAGTTTGAAGTTCACCGCCCGTTGTATGAATGGTTTTTGGAGCAGGTTTACGAAGGAGGCATCAAGCCTAATCAGCGCGAGTTTGCCCGCCTGAACCTGAGCTACACCATCATGTCAAAGCGTAAGCTTTTGCAATTGGTAGAAGAAAATATTGTTACAGGATGGGACGATCCTCGTATGCCTACGGTTTCTGGCTTGCGCCGACGTGGTTATACTCCTGAATCGATCCGTAATTTCTGTAAAACCATCGGTATCGGTAAACGCGACAATGTGATTGATGTCGCTTTGCTGGAATTTGCCGTTCGTCAGCACCTGAACAAAATTGATGACCGTGTAATGGCGGTTTTGAATCCTGTGAAGCTGGTGATCGACAATTATCCTGAAGGACAGGAAGAGTGGCTGACCGCTGAAAACAACCCTGAAGACGAGAACTCTGGAACCCGTCAGGTGCCTTTCAGCAAAGTATTGTACATCGAGCGTGAAGATTTCATGGAAGATGCGCCACGTAAGTTCTTCCGCCTGTCGGTGGGTAAAGAAGTACGTTTGAAAAATGCTTATATCATCAAAGGGGAGTCCGTGGTAAAAGATGCCGAAGGCAACATCACGGAAATTCACTGTACTTATGATACCGACAGTAAGTCTGGTTCTGGCACAGAGGCTTCCTTGCGAAAAGTGAAAGGAACGATTCACTGGGTATCTGAAGCACACGCCCTGGATGCTGAAGTTCGCCTTTACGATCGCCTGTTTAACGATGAAGCACCCGACGGACACAAAGGAACGGATTTCAAAGAATTCCTGAATCCAAACTCCCTGACGGTCATTTCCAACGCCAAAGTGGAACCAAGCCTTAAAACGGCCAAGCCATTGCAAAGTGTGCAGTTCCAGCGTATGGGTTATTTCTGCGTGGATAAAGACAGCACAGCTGACCGCCTTGTTTTCAACAGAACGGTAGCGCTGCGCGACAGCTGGAGCAAGAAAAAATAATGATTGCCTGAGCAATCTTTCCAAAAACGCCTGACGGTACCCACTGTCAGGCGTTTTTTATTTATGCCATATTTAATATCAACATTAATAGTAATTTAACTTTTTATCATTTAAACATTACCTTTCATCCCTGAAAAGGATATATTTACACAAATTCAACAAATTACCTATATGAAATTGAATACCTTTTATCAACTGATCGTCCTTTTGGTGGCGATGACATTTACAGCATGTAGTTCCTCAGATGACAATGCCAGTACAGCACGTTTGTCTGTAAGAATGAGCAGCATGGAAGCGCCAGGCAACCTGAGAGTGAATGCCACTGCTGAATATGATTCCATTATTCTGAACATTGAGCAGGTGCGCATCAAAATGAGCAATGAAGGTTCATGGATCACCCTTGAAAACGCCAACCCTGGCCGTTACAACATCAGTAACCCACACCTTGACGGCCTTTTGGGCGAGGTACAATTGCCTGAAGGTGAAATTAAAGAGATCCGTTTTGTACTGGATCAGGACAATGAAATTTATGTAGATGGTGAGCAGCACGACCTGAAAACCCCTTCAGCGCAAACTTCTGGCTGGAAGCTTAAAAAAATCACCAACCCGACCATCAAAGCGGGTCATGCTTATACCCTGAGCATCGATCTTGATCCTTCCTCGATCAGCCATAATAACGGCATCGGCTATAAATTGGACCCTGTGGCTTCGGCAACATTACTGGAAGTGGGTACTGTAAAAGGTGCTGTGATGTTTACCAACATTGAGGGCATCGATGAGGCCTATGTAGAACTTTACAAAGGTGACGAGCTGATGATCTCTACCATGACGGTCGATCACCTTTTTGTATTCCCAGGTTTGTTTCCTGCCACTTACACCGTAAAAGTGGGTACGGCACTCAACGAGGATGGCCACATTGTCGATGGTACTTATATGGAGTCGCAGACCATCCGTGCGGTAAGCTCTCCTGCAATTGCTGTGGAAGCGGGCATCGAATATGAAATTGCACCATTGACACTGACCGCAGAATAATCCCTGCCGCCATATCAATGATACCAAAAGAGGCTGCCCTTTCGTCAGGGCAGCCTCTTTTTTTGATCAATAGCCGAATCGTATCTTTAGCCGACCACCTGTAAAACCGTTCCAGATTCCTCCACCGTTAAGGCTTTCAGATAATAGGTCGCCACCTCGCTCGCAGCTGTTCCCTCCGAACTGTCCATGCCCATCATCTCCATGGTTTCCTTCACCCAGCCAGGGCTCACCACCTGTATTTTCTGCTGATCGAGTTCCAGGCTTACCGCCCTCGCATATCCTTCAATGGCGCTGTTAATCATCGTCAGAGAGCTGCTGCCCTCCATCGGATATTGTGCCAACACCCCAGAGGTAAGGACAAAAACCGCCTTCTCTGCCGCGTATTTCCGACCAATATGCACCAAATTGACCTGCCCCATCAGTTTACTCTGTAATCCGAGCATATAATCCTGACCAGAAAGCGCCCCAATGTTGCCCCATTTTGCGGTGCCACTGGTGGCAATCAGGGCATCAAAAGCACCCACCTTCTTAAAAAAGGCCTCCACGGCTTCTGCCGATTGCATATCCAGCTGCGCATCACCACTGCTTCGGTTCACCGTTAAAACCCGATGACCTGCACTTTCAAGCTGCTGCAAAACTTTCTTTCCCAGTGTTCCTGTGGAACCTACCAAAATCACTTTCATTGTTTTGTTATTTATTTATGGTCTGAAAAACCCCGTTTTCCATCTTTCACTAATAATCCCCTTTTAGCCCTGAATGTTATCAAGCTGCTGAAACAGCCGATCCAGATGCGCCTGTGCCCTTTCGGTTACACCTTCCACCGTATTATATACTCCCTCGATATAGACCATCCCATGTGTATAAACAGGGTCGAAATAGTTCATCTGCGTCAGGTGGGCGGTCTGCTCTATGGGTTTCATAAATTCCTCAATGCGGAAATGATTATAACCCGTAGCTTTGTAAGCATCCTGTGGGCCACCAATGGTAAAACTTGCCATGAAGTTTTTCCCTTTCAGCTGATCTCCCTCTGGGCCATAAGCAAAGTTGAACGTCAGCACTTCATCACACCAGTGCTTCAGAATACCTGGCATATTGTACCAGAAAAATGGATACTGGAAAATGACCGTGTCTGCCGATTTCAGGGCTTGCTGTTCAGCGGCCACATCAATCTTGAAATCCGGATAAAGTGCCGTAAGGTCGCGCACTTCTGCCGAAGGGTATTTTTGCTGAATCCCCTCCACGATAGTTTTGTTGGCAATGGAATCCGAAATCGACGGATGCGCAAGAATAACTAATAGCTGTCCCATAATATTTATTGTTTTTTATTTGTATATACAAGTATTGGAAGGTGTTTAAAATCAGATATTCCTGATGAAAATCTGACGGCTTTCTATTGGAAAGTCAAAGTTTAGATACACCCCTGATATAAATCCCTAAAATGCGCAAATGTTGGCTGAGGTGCCGATTATTCCAATTTATTATTGGCTTGATAAACCCCCTGAATGAGTTTCAGGGCTGCAGCTTCCCCGAGGAGCTCACAGTAATGATCGTGAAGATTTTTTAATGCTGATGTGATCTTCGGAATCACCTCCTCCCCTTTGTTGGTCAAGGAAACTGTCACCACCCGCCCCTCTTTTTTCCGGACAATCAAATCCGCATTCACCAGCTTGTCCACAAAGCGGGTAATGGTGGAAGGTTTCAGGTGCATGCCATCCGCCAATTCACTTTGTAAAGCCGAAGGATTGCCCTGAATATAGATCAGCAAATAGGCATAAGAAGCTGGAATACCCACAGGAACAAAGGCCTCGTCGGCTAATTTGGAAATTTTCCGCGCCAGGGTATTGGCGGCAAAATACAAGCAATGTTCATCGTAAGTTTCATGCATAACGGCCCTATCAGGAGGTGATCGATTTTATAGTTGCACATACAACTATTACCATGCCAAAAGGTTTGTTTTCATTCAAATGAAAAAATATTACAATGAAAAAATTGTAAAGACATATTGCAGAAAAACAAAGCGATCATTTTTAGTTAAAGCGCGATAATTTAAAGGCGAGATGATGGTAAAATTAAATATTATTTAGATTTTACAGTAATTCCATTAAAATAACCTTCATGAATAACATCCAGCTCAACCCTGCCTTTATTCCATTTTCATCTTTCCTCAAGCGCCTGCCGACCTATGGTGAAGCGCACAACCTTTTGAATTCAAATGAAGGGCATTTTTTTATGGAAGAAAGGGGCCTGGCTTTACGGATCGATTATTTTGGGCCGAGCCATAACCAACTGTCCTCAAATGCACCCATTTCAACAGGTGCCAGCCGATGCTGGAAACATGCCCATCAATTAAAAAACCTGAATATTCAGTGCCCAACACCGCTGGGTTATATAGAAACTCAGCATGAAAAAGGGCTGATCAGTTTTTATATTTCACACCATGAACCTGCCAAATTTAACCTTCGGGATATTTTGCTGAGTGAACATGAGGACCGTGAGCTGATTATCGAAAATTACCTGTTTTTCCTTGAGAACAGTCTGCAAAAAAATGAAGTGATCCATCAGCATTTTGACGGCACAGAAACGCACATTCACTATCGGAATGGGGCTTATGAATTTAGTTTGAATAAAATGGTGGACCTGAATTTCGGGCAAAAATTCCGACTTAAAGAAGCCATTGCCTGCCTCCCTCCAATAGACCGTCCGGTAGAAAAAATGAACTAAATTGCCGACTGTTCAACCTCGGGCTTCAGGTTAAAACCCGAAGCGAATACAAAATGCACCTTCGGTACACCAGTCTTGAAAGGACTTTTTGTAATAGATATGGAATTCATTCCATGGTTAAATCGGGACGAGCAAATTTTATGTGGTTTGATAAATTGCAATCATATTGGTGTAACCCCTAATTATTACAAGGATTTATATTGTCCACAGATTACACAGATTTCCACAGATTTTTTATTTCGTAAATCGGATATCGCAAATCCAAAGACACTTTACTATTCTTTTTGATGAGGACGCCTTTAAGAAAAGTGTGCGTTATTTACGGATTGTAGCAATAATGCTGATTTTATGGATTTCACCTTAGGTTTATTCAAATTATTAGGGGAGTCGTCAGGAATAACACCGCGATAAGCATTTCAAATTCAGGTATAAATGGCGACCAGCGGAAGATTCCACCAGTCGCCATTCACAAATTTACTTTAAAAATTTTTATTGCTTCAGAATATTCACCTTTCCAATAAAGGTATGATCGGCCTTGTAAAGCATCAGTCGGTAAATGCCACTGTTTAAATCAGCGCATTGCAATTGCTGATCCATCACCGTCCGCTTGTGGCTACGTCCCATGGCATCAACCATCAAAACATACGCCACAGGCACCTCCAGCAGAATCTCACATTGGTCCTGCACGGGGTTGGGGGAAATGAGGCCGAAAAGGTTTTCATCAGCCACCAATGGCGGACGAGGATCCTCGATGGTCAGCACCTCACTGAAATCCGAAGATTGCCCATAAATATTACTGGAGGTGGCCGTGAGCATTAAAGGGTAATCCGATACCTGCACTTTCAGCACAGCCTCATTCACCTGCAACAGGGAATCATTCCATTGTTCATCATTCAGGTACAAATCATAGCCTGTAAAATTCCCATCACTGATGTTGTTCCACTGAATTTTATACTCATCCTCGGCAAGTTGTTCATAGCGCAGATTCTGAGGCACAAAGGTGTTCTCAAAGGAAACCACATGGAAGTAAATGGATAATGAAGGTGCACGACTCGGGAAAAGGTCATAAGAGGTCGCCGCACGTTTAGCCGCCCCTTCCTCAGGGTTCAGGATAAAGACAAACGGGCTGTAAGGTTTGCGCCCTTTGTTATCAATCAGTTCCTGAATTATCGGCCCAATATTTGGCGTTCGCTGTTCAGGAAGACGATCCTGCGCTTTGTCCCAGTAAGGAATATCCCACTGAACGACCGTTTCTGTAGCAGGCCGCTTACTCAAATATGGGTTGCGATGCGTATCGACAGGTTCTGCGGAATTGTCTGCGTAAATATTGATGATCGAACTGCCTGGTCGGTCATCACGGTCATTCGAAAACTGAATAAACGCACTGTCCACCACGGCACCATGCGGCAGGCCGAAATGCTCAAAATAAAGGCCGACAATATTTTCCCCAATATCAAGATCTCCGAGCATATCAATGCCCCCCGTTAATTTCTCCTCCACATCATGGTTTTGATGGTGGATCTGAAGCTCAATATGGTTTTCCGTTTCTCCCTCCTTGAGCAAGGTAAACAGCAACAGTTCCGAGACGGTGCAACCATAGTCATTTTCCCCCACTAACACATAGCGGTTATTGCCAAATCGGCCAGCAGGATCGACAGAAATCGCCTCGTTTGCCCCATATGCAGGCTCAAGCAAGTTCCCCTCGTGGTCATAGACGCTCAATTTTTCCACACGGTGAACCGCTGCCCAGTCCAGCTCAATTTCAAATACCTCTTCGGAGGTCAGGAGCATCCCCTGTTTTTCGGCAGGCACGGAAAAACTGTTCTCAATATTGTTGTTCAACACCTGACATTGATGCACCTCTGAGCGGTTCAAAATGCCTGAGGCCGATTCTACTTCAAACTGAAATTCATAATCGCCAGCACTTTGGGCAAGCCAGTTGAACGTTGGTGAAAAGTTGGCTTCATCTGCCGTATTCACCTCTTCAGCGTACAGGTAACCATTCACAAACAGCCGTACTTTTGCAGCCGTCGCCCCGCCAGTAGCGGCCGAGATGGTCATGTCGGTATCCACACAATATCTTTCCGCAGGAACACTTGAAAAGTTCACGCTTGGCTTCAGCTCACTCACTTCGGCAAAGTCAACCGTAATCTGCCCACCATCAATCACCTCGTCCAGGCGGTAAACCTTCACCTTACCCTCATGCTCCAAAATAATGTCATAATCCCCCTTAAATACCCGCAATTGATATTCATCTGCCACGCCATCTTCAAAAGCAAGGTCAGTACTCCACTTGTCATGCACCAGGTCGAAGTATGCTTTTCCGCTTTCCTTCAGTTCCCAGTCCGCTTTATAAATAGGCCCATTATTTCGCCATTGATTCCCACTCCAAGCTCCCCAAATGGTAAAGCCCTCCATCAGTGGTTCCGCAAAACAAACCGTCATGATCCGCTCCATTTCCTCATAAGAGCTCTCTTTCATATCGAACTCCGTAACGTGCATTGGAATACCATGAACCGCCACCTCTGAAAGGCGTTTGAGCAACTCTTCTGCCGCAGGCATGCTGGACCAAAAATGCCCCTGCATACCAATCACATCCACAGGTCCACCGGCATCAATATACGCATTCAGGTACTCCCCAAACTGCAGGTGAAAATCATTGCCCGACTGAATCAGGTTGTATTCATTGATGACCAGCTTCAAATCTGGCGCTTTCTCCCTGGCAAACTTGTACCATTCTGCACGCTCTTTTGCGTAATCTTCTTCGGAAAGCTTGAGCAGATCCTTGACAATCTTCACCTCATTCACGGGCTCATTGACCAGGTCAATTTCGTAAATCTCATGCTGCAGTTCGGCCATCTGATCTTCAATATGATCATAAATACTCTGACGGATCTCCTCAGGGTCTTCCATTGCCAAAACATCATTGGGTACGGCATTAAATCGGGTACTTTCCCAAATTGTCCCATGCCCCCGATTGTCGATTCCCCGCTCCATGAACCACGCCCGAACCCGTCCGTAAAGGGCACGATTGACCTCATTTCTCCAGCCCTTCCATTTGCCGGTATTTTCTACCGTTACAGAATTGAAATTCATGAAATGGTTGAAATAAGGATGGTCTGAACCCAGGGCATAACCCCGTGCCTCAAGGCTTTTTACCTGGTTGATATTGACGGTGGTTCCCCATCGAAAGTGATGCTTTTTCAGCTTCACCCGCAGGGAGGTTTCCCCATCGGTCGGCACATTCAGGGTCTTGATGGTCAGCATTGTTTTCCGATGCTGATTTATTCGCTCATTGGCTTCGGTCTCCCAATCTTGGGCCATCCCCAAAAAAGGAAAAAAAGCCATGGCAGTGAACAGTAGAAAAAGTTTTTTCATCAAAAAATAGAATAAAAAGTGATGGTTGATTTTGAGCATAAAAATGATCAATCTCGTGTGAAAAAAACTTTTAACATCAGGACGATTACTACGAATTGGACAAATCGCAGAAAAGAATCTCAAAACGCTGAACACCATCAGCGGGCTGTTTTCGCCCTCCTACCGCTTTGAAAGCCGCTCCGCGCAGGCTTTTGCCCAGGTGGTGGTGCGAGGACCGAAACAATCCACCAAAGAATCTACGCCAATGATCGTCCCCTTCGCCAGGCGCCCCAGAACACTCACTTTTAAAGGCTCATCGGTACCTGAATTGGTCAGCATACCATTTTCATTCACCTGAAACCCCAAGGCCCCTGCTACTTTTGTTACCCGTTCATCGGACCTTAAATTCTTGATCAGGGGAGTGGCCACCTTGGCGATATTCGGGCTGTCCAGTACGGTATTTACCATATATTTCAATGAGACCTCACTGCCTCCTTTTTGCATTTTCCAGCCTTGGGTAACAACTTCAACCTGTGGATTTTCTACATATTTCAGGTTTAAAATCCCTTCTGAAATCATGGCGAGCATTTGTGCTACCCCAAGAACAGGCGGGCCATAGGCATAGCGTTTCATTCGCTCGTGTAAAGCCAGCGCCTGATTGAAAATACCCTGTGGGCATTTGGTGAAAGACAACGCCCGAAAGAGCGTCAGCTGGCAATGTCGCCAAACCTGTCCCATGCAGTAATCCAGGGTAATCCACCGCTCCCCTTTGGCCATGCCCATAAAATCTGCAAGTGCCAGAGCAGCGGCTCTGGACTGGGCTAAGATCAATGGATGTTCAAAATGATCGTGCTCGAGCCACTCCCCCAACAGGGCGGCAACGGCGGTTTCGGAAAGCTGATCCTCCGCCCACCGCTGAGGATGCTGCACATAGATTTCCGCCGCAATTTTAGCCATGGGCTGAATAAGAAAATCCAGATTTCCAACCGTCTCCAGCGATGCGCCATGAGCAACTTCTTCGTGTAGGGCCTCCAAGATGCGGGGGGAAGGTGCATAAGTTTTATCGAGAGCGGCATTGAGCGGTTTGGCCGATAGCGGAAGCCCGTCGAGGGAAAAAGGGAAGATGGTCAGGCCCTGATTTTTATTCCGCACATACACCATATGGCCATGAACAACTTGCCCGAAACGGCCACTCCACTCGCCCACAGCCCTGACCACATCGAGCATCGCCAGGCCAAATCCGCGCAGCCCCAAACCTGTCGGTGCATTTCCTTCGAAATCCCATGCGCGAAAAGCCGACACAGGATAAGGCTGCACCCCTAAATGCGTGGGGAGGGAAGTCGCCGATTGCCAACGCTCAAGCTGCTCATCGAGCTCGGTACGCTGATGCCCAACCGTCAGCAGGGCCTCATCCACACGATAATGTTGCTGCCCACCCACCGAGAGCCGCAGATGGTCAGGCTGCCATTCGAGTCCACAAACTTCCGCCTGAAACAACCGCACCGCCTGCCGCTGTACCAAAGGCAATACCAGGCTGTAAAATCGCGCCTGCAGGTACCGCCCAATTTTTGCACGCGGCGGATAAATATCGGGCTGTTCATCGGCCTTTGTTTCCTTTTGATCCCACTGTTCGGCCCACGCAAGAAAGGAGGGAAAAGCAGGCACCTCCACCATGCAGGAGGTCGCTGGGCGTTCTGGCAGTTCGAGGGTTCGCTCAGCAATATTAATCCAGTTCGTTGCGGGCTGAGAAGGGGCATATACGGGTCCACAACCCCAGGCCGAACCCGTTTCAAACAGCCATATCTGTACGTGATCAAGCTGTTGCTGAAGTTGTTCAACCATTTGCTCGAGGGCAAACAAGCCTCGGGGGCCCATGCCGATGATGGCCAGTGTTTTTTTCTGCATTGAACTGAATTAAAGATTGATCGAGCACTATTTTAACCTGTGCTCCTTTGGGTATTTACGAATGATCTGCAGGTCAGACGTCCTTCAGTTCCGCCACTTTCCGCCCAAAGTGGATGGTTTCAATTTTCAGCCCATTATTGAGGCAAAAGCGGTGAGTTTCCACTTCCTCGAAAGAAGCATTCACAGCCATGTGGTCATAATTATTTTCAAAGCAAAAGCCCTGCAGCCACATCATCAGCGCCTTCCCGTAACCCTTGCCGCGATGCTTTTGAGCCGTAACCATATCGTCGATAAACAGGGTTTTTCCACTGACCAACTGATGCAGCGTCCGAAAGCCCACCAAGGCCACTGGTTTCTTTCCATCAAGAATGTACATCACCTGATAACCTTCCTTGAATTGGTGTTTGACCAAATCTTTGAAATGTAACAGATCATACTGCGGACGCAATTCCGCAAATAAGGGATACAGCATTTCAAGGTCGGTCACCTTTGCTTTCTGAATTTTTGTCATAAGTCTAACGAATTGATTTTCATTAAATCTAACAAATGATCGGGCGCAATGATTTGCAATATTCGATTTTCGACATAAATAACTGACTATAGTGTATTCAAAAACCGAGCATCCTCCTGCAAATTCGGTTTTTGGAAATGGTTTGAATTATTTTTCATCAATAGCGATGCGACGTACCCCTCCACTTGCGCAAAAAAATAGTGTACACTCCTTTGGCTTACAGCACTATGGAACATACACTATCATTAAAATCAGTCCTTAAAATATTAAAACGGCTGCTGTGCAGGGCGCTTGCTTTGGGTTTTCAATTCCAAAATCCCCCCCTGAATAAGCTCAAACCACGGAAGCTGCCCATCACGTACTGGCGTTCCATTCCACTGCGCTTTGCTGAGGTAGGTCCCTTTGCTTTTGGCCCCTTTAAGCACGATGTCCACCGATTTCCCAGGATAGAAATCTTGGTCAAGGCTAATATGCACCCGATCAAAAAGTGGGGTCGACAACTGAAATTGCGGATCGGCCGTGGCGCCGCCCTGAAGGTCAAACAGCCCCATGGAGGCCATAACATACCACGCTCCAAGCTGCCCCTGATCTTCATCCTGCCCATATCCATAACCGTGAATGAGGTCATATCCATAAAATCCATTGCAAATTGCCCGAACCCAGTATTGGGTATCCGCAAAATCGCCTGCCTTATTGAACAGGTACGCCATGTGCAGGCTTGGCTGATTCCCATGATTATAACCTGCCTCAACCCCTGAAAAGGCACTTTTCTCTCCTTCAAAATGGCCACAGAAGGCGCCTTTTTCCGCCTCAGCAAGCAGCTTGTTCAGCCTGCTGACAAATTGATCCTGCCCGATTTTTTCAATCAATCGCTCAGGCTCATGAGGCACATAAAAGGTGTATTGCAAGGCATTTCCTTCCTGAAATCCCGCCCAGGCCGCTTTAGGATCAAAGGGCTCAAGCTTTTCCCCTGAAGTCCAAATTGGGCGGATCATACCTGTTTCAGCATCATAAAGCTGTTCCCAGCCATGCGACAGACGCTCGAAAGTTTTGGCATCCTGCGGGTGCCCGAGTTTCTCTGCCAGTGCTTTTGCAGCATGCGCGCTGAAGGAATATTCCATCGTGTGCGATGCCCCGAAGGAGGAACCATCAACCCCAGAGCCCGAATAATATTTATTGTTGTAACTCAGGGGCACATAGCCTTTTTCCACAAACACCTTCACATCGGCCTTGCCTGCGCCAGGAACGCGCTCCCTCCATTCCAGTTCATTTTTTCGGACTGCCGCATAGGCGAGGGAATCATCATACGTGCCCACACCTTTCAGAAGGGCTGAACTGACCACAAGCCCCGTGAAATTGGTGCCCACTCCCGAGACAAATTTTCCTGCGGCCAAGCCATCCGAGAGCCAACCACTGTCCTTAAAATGATCGAGCTGCGTTTGTACAAAATCGTGAAAATACTGCGGATAAACCAAAGACCACAATTGGGTAAGGTTCCAGAATGCCCCCCAAACGGCATCGGTATTATAATGATGGTAGGCAGGAGTTCCCTGTGCATTGAGGGCTATTTGCCCTACGGTGCCGTCATTTTTGGGGTACTGCCCATTGGCATCACTGCTCAAACCCCGCCCAAGCAACGCGTGAAACAAACCCGTATAGAACTTTCGCTGATCAACCTCTTTACCACCCGTGAGGGTGATTTTTCCCAGCGCCTGCTCCCAGTCTGCTTGAGCCTGCACTCTGGCCTGCTCAAAATTCATGCTATCCGCCTCCACTTTAAGATTGTTGGCAGCATTGGCGCAGGAGGTGTAACTGAGGCCTATTTTGGCCGTCAGGGCCTCCCCTTGAAGGTCGCCAAAATTCAACCGAATACCTATTCCAGGGCCTTGACCAGCCATGGGGCTGCTGAGCACTTTATCGTCACGGAAAACCTCCGAAGCAACAATCTTTTTATCCAGCGCCGCAAAAAAATACATTTTCACTGTTGCGCCTGGCTGATACGCCTTGACATATTCTGGAGCGGTAATTACATAGCCCTGCACATGCTTTTCGTCGATCTGTTGCACAAAAGCATCCATCACTTTCCCCGACTCTCCTTGCTGGTGGCCTACATCGAAAATCAGCCGTGCATCCGTTGCGTCGCCGAAATTGAAACGCTGAAAAGCCACCCTTTTTGTGGCGGTCAGTTCTGCCTCAATGGGGGCATCCGTGAGTACCACACGGTAATAGCCTGGCTGAGCGACTTCCGAATTTTTATCAAAGCGAGAACGATAGCCCTGATCAGGATGCTCAAGGGTAGAGGGTACCGTCGGCCCCTGCCCCACAACGGGCATCAGGCTGATACCTCCGATCTGAAATTCATGGAAACAGGAAAATCCTTCGATGGAATGGTGTTCATTATCATAGCCTACGGCCTCCCATCCCCATCGATTACCATAGGAGGCATCGGTGGAAGGAGCTGGCTTGGCCATACCAAAAGGCACAGCGGCGGGCGTATAGAAAAACCAGCGAGCATGGGAAGCCCCAATATTTGGATTCACCATACTGACCAGCGGCTGAGCAAACCCTTCGTAAACGAGCCCAATAATAAGCCCAACAAAAAGTAAAAATCGCTTCTTCATAATAAAAAATGACAATGGGGAAAAATAGGATGCCCGCACGGATGATAGACATCGGCACAGGCATCAATAAATATTTGAAGTCATCACAATGATGACCCGAGGAAGATTGATATTACAGCGGTTGATCAACACGCCCATGCAGGCGAACCACCTGATGATGACAGGCCGCCACCATAGCAATATTAACCTTCATGTACTAATTCTTCTTCGACAACTTTAAGCTTCTTTTTATCGAAAAGCGCAATTGAAAATATCACCGCAATACAGAACAATAACGCACACAGACTCCAGGAGTGCCCTACGGTATCTGTTAAATAACCCATGATGGGCGGCACCACAGCACCTCCCGAAACGGCCATGATCATCAGGCCTGACAGAGGATCCGCATGCTGAGGAAATTCGCGCAGCACTTTGGCAAAAACCACCGGAAAAATAGGTGCCGCACCCAAAGCCAGCAGCACGATACCCACCTGGGCGAAAATCACGGACGGACCAGTAAAGAGCAAGACAAATCCTGCGAAAGCCACCACCAGGGCGGTCAGGAAAAACACCCGTTCCTTGACAAACTGCAGCAAAAAGGTCGTCAGGAAACGACCGCCCATTGTGGCAAGAAAGTAGATGCTGATCATCAGGCTGCCCATTTCCATACTTTGGTTGTGGTGCTCCACCAAAAAGCTTGAAATTTTGGCATACATCCCCACATCAAGGCCGACACACAGCAAAATACTGAGGAATGCCAAGCGCACAGGTTTTAACTTCAGCAAGCCAAAACAAGAGGCGAAAGTCGGCAGGGGTTGTGCAGACGACTGCACTTTATTTTCGATCGTGAGAAGCCACAAACTCACCAGCAAAGAGATGCCCCCATAAAGGGCAAACAGCAGTCGCCAGTTATTGGCCTGAAAGGCAAAAAAGGCCACCAGCACCGGGCCACAAAATGAGGCTGCGGATTTGAGAATCTGCCCTGCTGAAAGCCAGGAAGCCAGCTTGTCGTCCCCATTAACCTCCATCATCAGTGGATTGACCGACACCTGAATCAGGGTGTTCCCTGCTCCCAGCACAGCAAAGGCCACCAGCATACTGCTGTATTCATACATGGCGATGGGCAGAATACAGGCCACCGCATTCAGCAAAATCCCCAACAGCAGCACATTGCGTTTTCCCCATTTGAGTTGCGCAATACCTGCCGGCAGCGAGAGCAACAAAAACCAGATGAACACCATCGAGGGAATCAGCTGTGCGGCACTTTCAGAGAGCTGAAAATCCTTCTTGATGTAGCCCACAGACACCCCAACGATGTCCACAAAGCCCATCACCAGGAAGGCTGCCAAAAGCGGTAAAATTTTTTTAAGTTTCATAGTAGGTTTATTTGGTTAAAAAATGTTGTGTCTCGTCTCCTCCCCACAATCTCAGCGCATCGATGGCGGTCATTAAAACCCCTGCCGAACCACGGAAGGTTCCAGAACCCGACGGCTTGTTATCCACAGAATACCACTCGTAAAAACCATTATTTTCTTTCACACGCTTCACCATAGGCTCAAGCGCTTCCACTGCCTCGTTCACATAACCGTATTTCACCAGCTGAATAACCATCCGGGCACCAAACCACGTCCAGTCGCCACCGTTTTGGTAGCCGTAAGGATACATGCCTTTGTTTTTAAAATAGCCCTCAGGATAGGTAGGGTACATGGTCAGGCCAATCGATGGCGCTCCGGAGGCTTTTACATTCTCCTGCATCTTGTGGTAGGCCGCCAGTACCTGTTCCTTAGTCAAAAGTCCGGCCTCAATCGCCACTGCCGTTCCCCCATGATAATAGATTTCATTTTCATTGAAATCCTCCGGGAAAGGAGAACCATCCAGGTAAAGGTGCGGAATAAATTTCTGTGCTTTTTCATCCCACAATTGCGCCATGGTGGCTTTGGCAATCTGGCGATGCAGTTTTTGCCATTGCGCGATTTTTGGCGCAGCCGTTTCCATCTCCGACAGGTTCTGCAGGGCAATCAGGAACATGGCATTGTCATAAATATCAATACTGAAATGGGTATTTTCATCGATTTCCACCCCCCAGTCATGCTCAGGCTGTACATCTCCCCAATCGGAAGTTGTCGCACCGGTGAGCAAGCCATACTGTTCACTGAAGCGCGATGTGAGCAGAAAATTTACTGCCGACTCCATGCGCTCAAGGAGGGTCTGTCCCTCGATTTGCTCAGTCAGAATACTGCGGTCCCCAGTGGCTTGAATATACTTATAAACCGATTGGATCAAAGAAGATTCCTGGTCGGTTTCCACCGTATTTTTATGGAAAACAATCCCCTCCACACCGGCTTTTGTATGGTAATAGAGGCTGTCGTAAGGCTTGCCTTTGGGCACAATCACGAAGCCATCGGCAATATTGCCGTCGTCCCCCTGAATGCGGAAAAATGTCAATAGATTCCTGCGGACCTCCTGCTGATCAATCACTTTCAGCGAATGGGTAATGAAGGTGTTGAAATCACGCACCCAAACTTCTCCATAGCCATCGCCGGCATTAAAACCCGTAGAGAGGACTTTCAGCCCCTTTTTCTCCACAAAATCATAATCGGGATTTTCCTTGATCTCCTTCGATAGCTGACTTTTATCCTGTGATTGTTGTTCGCTTTTTTGGCAAGCCATAAGGCTCATCGCCAATGAAATATATACCAGTGTTTTCTTCATCATTCATCTCATTAAAAAATACGGACGGTTCCCCCAGCTTTCGGCAACACCAATGAGGTGCAGAAAAATATCTCTCGCTCTGCCGGAAGCAACAACCCATATAAAGGTTAAAAATTGACGCTGATTTTACATTCAGCGCATTCCATAATCTGGTGGTCAGTGGCTGTAAATCATTTGGCTGCAAATCATTCTGATTGCAAGGCACAACAGCCAAAAAAACTGCTTGATCCACTCACCATTGTAAGTACTCGGTCATAAATAACTTGTTAAATCTGACGGGGGATCCCTGCCTCCTGAAGGGTAGCATTTTGTACTCCCATCCCCGATCACCAGCCACTTTTTTTGGCATCAGATCGCTTTCTGTTAAAAGCAGTAATTACACCAACGCCATCTGACCAAGTGCTTTGTTGGGGTTAAAAATTATTTCGTTAATCGTTCAGGGAGCCCCAATCCCCATTTTTTATTTGGCTTCGGCCCCATTTCCAGCTCCAGCGTTCCTCCTTGAAGCAAGCTTTCTGCGGAAAAGAAAAAAGTATCCAGTGGCTGCCCGTTGAGCTTTGCCGACTGCACATATTTATTGATTCTTGACGTATTATGGGCCTTGATCGTGAAAGATTTCCCCCTGCCGAATTGCTCGCCAAGGTCAATGGTTACTTCCTCAAAAAGTGGTGAGCCAATTTCATAAACAGGTGCTGTTTGCGTACCACCGTCAATTTGAAACAAACCAATAGCGTTCATCACAAACCACGCGGACATCTGCCCCTGATCCTCATCTCCAAGGTAGGCATTTGCTGGCTCAAAACCATAATATCTGTCCATGATTGATCGGCTCCAACGTTGTGTCTCCCAGGGGCGTCCGACATAATTGAACAACCACGCAAAGTGCATCGACTGCTGATTACCCTGAATCACCGGATAATCCCAGTACAAATCATTAGGGGCATTGTATCGCCATTTTTCACTCTCCTCAAAACCCCAGTTCAGCCTTTTAACAAACTCCTTCTTGCCGATCATCTCTGCCAGTGCGGGCACATCCTGCGGCACAAAAAAGGTCAGCTGCCAGGCATTCCCCTCTACATAATGATGATTTGCACCACTTTTGAAAGGGTCAAAATCCGTTTTCCAATTGCCCTCCGCATCACGCATACGAGCGAAACCTGTCGCAGGATCAATCACATTTTTCCACCAGTAGCCCCGGTCATTATAGCGCTCATAATCTGCCATTTTCCCCAAAGATTTGGCAAACTGCCCAACGGTCCAATCGTCAAAAGAATATTCCAGTGAGTTGGAAAAACGCCCTTCGTCATAAGGCACATAATGGTGTTTTAGATAAGTTTCCAAATCACGGTTACCCGCAAAACCACCACCCACCTGTTGCGCTGGGGTCTCCTGCATTTTCTTCACGGCTTCAAACATCAGTTCCGGATCATAATCACGGATCCCCATCTGATAGGCGCCAATCATCATCGGAATTTCATGCTCTGCCACCATCACCGGAATATACTCCATTCCTGCGGGCCCTTTGGCCAGCCATCCGTCTGTTTTGTACATCGCCAGCTGCGAACGCACCCATCGGTTCGACCATTCCGGAGCAACAAGGTTCCATACCTGATTGAGGTTCCAGAAGGTGTTCCAGAAAGCATCGCAACCCAAGGCAAGATCATCAGGACGCTCCAAAGTTTGTACCCGCTCCGAGGCATCGCGCCATTGCCCGTTCACATCCGAGAAAGTATTTCGCTCGCAGAAAGAGCGGTACATACTGGAATAAAAGCGCATCTTTTCGCGGGCATCATCGCTGCTGATGTTCACCCTTGAAAGCAAGTCGTTCCATACCTGATGCTGATGCTCAACCACGGCGTCAAAATCCCATCCGAAGGGCTGATCAATTTCTTTGGCTAAATTCTCACGGGCGTTGTCAATAGAAACAAAAGATATCCCACTTTTCACCTGTACCACACGCGATTTCCGAAGGTCGAAGGTAACATACGCACCGGCATCGGCCACATTCCTCCCTTTCACCTCCTGACTGTTTTTTGAAACCACATCGTTTTTCCACGTGCCGAAATGCTTTATTGGCTGATCAAATTTCAGGACAAAATGAACTTTATATTCTTGGTCGATACCGCCGGCCCAAGTATTGGGAGTCTTCTGATCACTGTAACCTTCAATGGTATAGTCATCCATTTTTCTAAGCTCAAAATCTTCCAGATTATACCAATATTCCGTCGGAATCTGAAGATCAATCATCACCCGGCCCGTCTTTCCTTTATTGAAAGTATAACGCTGAAAGCCCGCCCTTGTCGTGGAGGTCAGTTCCGCCTGAATGTCATGATCCGTCAGGTGGACGCTGTAAAGTCCGATGCCGGATTTTTCCGACTGCTTATCAAACCTCGACCGGTATCCACTGTCAGGCAAATGCTCATCGCCTGTCTGAATTTGCAATGCGCCCTGTGTCGGCATCATGCCCAGGCCCGAAACCGTCCACTCGTGCAAATGGCTGAAACAGCCGATGCTTTCAATGGTCGGGTCATAACCTGCCTGCCAGCCGTAATTCTGATTATCAGGACTCAATTTAACCATCGAAAATGGCATCCATGGGCCAGGGGCAATCATCCATCTGCTGTGTGCACTCCCGAGCTGTGTATCAACATAATGCGCAGGGCCTGCTATTGGCTGCGGCTTTCGCATTACGGTTCCAGCTTTCCATAATTTTCCGTCGAGATAAAGTTCATACTGACTTTCGGTAGGCTGACTGACCGCAGGCATAGGCGCTTCGAGCAGGTAACGCCCCTGTTCTATTTTCTTGCTTAAAATGTTCTTATTATCCAATTTAACTACTAAATCAGGATGCGAAGAAATATGCTCTAAATCCAATAATAAAGGCTGATATGATTGGTTGCCGTTACGGAGCGTATAGCTGGCAGCTTTTGCAGATCGAAGGTAAGCTTTTTTCGGTTGCTCCAGTGCTGTTGCAGGCCCTTGCAAACCAACATGGTCAAACATCAGCCAGGAGCCCTGAAGCGTGGTGAGCTGTATGGCATTTCCTCCCTGCTGAATCCAGGCATTGGGCACTTCCACCACAATTTGCTGAGCTTTGGCTGCCGACAGGTCGCCCTTGAGTGCGGCATCGCCTCCACCGTTGGCAAGCATTACTTTTTGGATATGCCCATTGACGGTCACCTTCAGTTCCGGTGCATTTTCCGATGGCGTGTCGAGAAGATCAATCAACAGCCGGTAATCTCCATCAAGAGGCTTGGCCTTGACATCAAAAAGAAAATTAAGAAAATGGGACCGAATGCCGGCCGTGCCACTGGTGCCACCCCAGGCGTCGGCAGGGCCAGGTAAAATGAAAGGAAAATCCGTGGCAGGCTTGGACACCCCAACCAGAAAATATTTATCCTCCCAGCCAAAGTCATGCGAAAGAAAAGCCTGATAACCTTCCTTCCACAGCGCAAAATCTGTGGCCTGACCATCCTTTTTACCTACCGACCAAATTTCCTGTCCGAAGGCATTGAGTGAAAAAAACAGGCTGCACAAACAGCCCAAAAACCAGCGTTGATATATGTTCATAACTCAAAAAATTTGAATACCCCTTATAATGATCAAATATAAGGAATTCCTATATGTATGGACATACTGAAGGGCACTAAAGCATCAAATAATCGTTTTTAGAAACAAATAACATACTTTGGGATATTATTTGAGCGATATTGATTTAGGCCCAATCTCTCGCCTTAAGAACATAGTCCCCTATCTATGAATATCAATCTCATACACAAAAGCATTCCCCTGATAATAGCCCACATTATATTCAATCGGCGCTCCGTGTCGATCTTTCACCTGCCGAACACGTTTTAACACCGCCCCTTTTCTCGGGATGTCCAATTGCGCTGCCAACGCTTTGGTGGCCAGCACTGCCTGAATCCGCTCTGCGGAAATCGCCGGAACAATCCCCAGGTCCTGCTCCAAAATTTCATACAAAGAGCGGTTAAAATCCTCCTGCCCCGTTAGCCCCAGTGCCGGATGAAAATACGACTCAAAATAAACCAGGCACCGCCCTTCAATTTCCCGAAGCCGCTTCAGGCACAATACCGACGCCCCCCGTTCCAACTGGAAAAAAGCCGCACATTCTTCCGGTGCACTGACCCAGTCGATTTCAAGCGAACGATTGTTCAGGAGCCTGCCCGCCTCATTCATTTCATGGGTAAAGCTGTGCCATTCCTTCAGCTTGGTCATCACTGCCCCCTGCCCCTGCACCACGGAGGTCCCGACGCCCTTCTTCCGCACCAGAAGCCCCTCCACGACGAGCTGATTGATCGCCTGACGGACGGTATTTCTGGAAATCTCCAACTGTTCCGCCAAATCCACTTCTTTAGGCAATAGCGCCCCCTGCTGATACTGCTCCTGCAGCATCAGTTCGCGCAAATACTGGGATAATTGCTGATAGATTGGCGTAGCGGATTGATGATCAATTTTAAACTTTGACATACGACACTTATATATTGGAATATCAATATTTATAAAAATTATTGATTCCTTGTTTAATGATAATGGCAAGTTGGTTAAAGATCTTGAACTTGACAACAATTAAACCCCCGCTACAGCAAATTCTGCGAACTTGAGTAATATTTGACGTATCGGGATATTTCCGAAAGCATAAAAATGAGCGGATGATGCTTTACAATGCTGCTGTAAAAAACGCTTGAGCACAAAAAAACACCCCATGAAGAAGGCATCAAAACTGCCATTCATGAGGTGCTCTATTCAATAAATTCATCAAACAAATGCGCCTTTTTATCAGGCGATATGGCTCATCTCGTGAATCGTGAATTCAGCGACTGCACCTTCGGTCGCCGCCATATAATCTTTCAGGTGCTGATTACCCATATGCTCCTGCCATAGTTCGCGGTTTTCCCAGTTTTCGAAAAACAAAAACAGGTTGGGGTTTTCATTGTCCTGATGCAAATCATAACTGATACAGCCTGCTTCTGCGCGGGTAACATCAATCAGTTTTAATAATTCTGATTTCACCAATGCTACTTGTGTAGGTTCAGCTAAAATTTTTGCGACGATTGTTAATTTTCTGTTAGACATTTTAGTTTTTGTTTGTAACCCCTGCCCATCCCGCTGCTTCAATAAAACACGGAATGAACAAGATTATTCTTTAGTACTTTACTTTTTACAGTTGCAAAACTAAGTATAGCTAAGTTATGCTCCAATATCTATCCAAATGGATAGTATAAAAAAATGTTCAACAATAGCCGATCATCACGATAAAAAACACTGATTGAAGCACCTCAGGGCGGTTTATTTTTAGTCAAAATAAAAAGGCCCGCACTTCAAAAAAAGCACGGGCAACAAATTAGAACTGAACAAAAGTCTAATTCTACACGACTAATCGTTTTTAAAAACTGAAATCAAAAATGGTTTCACTATTAAACTCTTCCCCTTTTTTCAGGATTCCTGAAGGGAAGTTCACCTGATTGATGGCATCGGGGTAGTTTTGTGTTTCTATGCAAAAGCCCTGTCTTTGATTAAAAGCACCTTCGAGGTAATTGCCGACATAAAACTGAAAACAGGGTTGGTCAGAATATACTTTCAGCTGCACATTGGTGGCCGAAGATTTCGCTTCAGCAACCAGCCCTGTAATCCTTCGGTAATTATTGACCACAAAATTATGGTCATAGCCCCGTGCACTTTTCAGCTGCGGGTCGTTGGCATTAATTTCTTCCCCAATCTGTTTGAAATAGCTGAAATCAAAAGGGCTGTCCGCCACCAGCGCCCTTTCTCCAATAGGAATAGAATACTCATCGGTGGGAGTGAATTGCGAAGCATGAAACTTCATCTCATGCAACAGGCAATCCTTACTTTCTGTGCCTTCAAGGTTAAAATAACTGTGATTAGTCAGGTTCAGTGGGGTATCTTCAGAACTGCTTGCCTGATAATTGATTTTCAGCTGATTTTCATCCGTAAGCTGATAGGTAACAGAAATTTGAAGCGCTCCAGGGTAACCTTCCTCCCCGTCTGCTGCGGTTGCCCGCATCCTGATGGTTTGCTCGTCCAGCACTTCCGTTTGCCATACTTTGCGGTTGAATCCGCGGCGTCCGCCGTGCAAATGGTGGTTTCCAGCATTTTTCGCCACCTGATATTGCTTGCCATTGAGGGTAAAGGTTCCATTAGCCACCCTGTTGGCTACCCTGCCCACCAGCGCACCCACATAAAATGGATCTGCCTCATAATCGGCCAGGGTTTCATATTGCAAAACCACATTCTTAAAATCGCCATTGCCCATCGGCAGGTTAATACTCCTGATAATCGCACCATAAGTCAGTAGTTCCACTTCCATATTATGGCGGTTGGTCATTACAAAAGCGCTTACCTTTTGTCCTTCAGAAGTAATTCCAAAATCACTTGATTGAATACTCATAAAAATACTCTCCTTTCCCGTGTGAAAAATAAGGTACTGCCAAAGCAAGTCCCGAACACTTTGGGCTACATTAACTGTAGCTTTAATCAGCGTGTATAAAAAAACGCTCTTATGTGATAACAAAAATTACAACCACGCTAAAGCCATTTCCCCTGCTTTATTACAGGGCCTTCAACACCAAAAATCAATCGATAAAAAGCGGTTATCCGCAAAAAAAATCAGCTTATCGATCTCAAAAAATCCCCTTTCACTCTCATTCAGTGTGGCTTTTAAAGGTAACAAGCATCTGTTCCTTTTGCAATAGCCTGTTCATTTTATGATTTTATTCAGAATGATTATTGTTAAGCCCACTAAAAGAGCCCTCACCACCACCAACAGATCAGCCCGCGACACCTTCAGCAAGAAAGAAGGCTACAAATTAGAAGGAATATTGCGGCACAAACCTTAGCTTCGCAACAAAAAAAGGCAGGGTTTTGGCTGATCCTGTATCTGTTTTATTGAAGAATTTTATGAGCGTACCTCCGATTTCCTACAACAGCATTTTGCACCCCCTTCCCGCAGGCATCGACATTGCCCAGCTGCCTGCGCAGTTCACTTACCCGTTCAACTACACCCCGCATGCTGCATCCGTGGCGGTGGCCGAAGAATTACAGCAATACCTTGCTCAAAAATCGGAATGGGCTGAAGAGCTTTCGCTGAACAGAACAGGCGGACATATCGGGAAAATGTTTGGGGTGCTGATCGTGGAAACGCCCACAGGAGAAAAGGGCTACCTGACGGCATTTTCTGGCGCCATTGGCGGAAAAAATGACTGGCAGGGGTTTGTCCCTACGCTCTACGACCGCTTTGACCCCGAAGGTTTTTTCAAAATTGGCGAGGAGGAAATCAATAAAATCAACCGAAAGGTGGAGGCCTTCGAACAGTCGGAGGAATATCAGCAGGCGAAGGTCAGGGCTGTGCGTACCCGTGAGGAATCGGAACTGAAGATTGAGGCGATCAAACAGGAAGTGAAGGCACGAAAAGCACAAAGAGCCCTTGAGCGCACCGCCGCTGCCGAGCGGCTTTCGCCTGAGGATTTTGAGGCCCTTTTAAACCGCTTCAGTTTTGCAAGTCAGCACGACCGCCGTTGGATGAAAGGCGCCATAAAGGAGGAAAAGCGGAAAGTTGCCATTGCACAGGAGCAGCTTCAACAACTTTCCTCCGCCATCAAAAACTTGAAGGAGGAGCGTCGGGAGCGGTCGAACAAAATTCAGCAACAGATATTCGATTGCTACAACTTTTTAAATATCCGTGGGGAGCGCAAGAGCGTCCGTGAAATTTTCGGGGAAGAACTTCCTCCTGCAGGTGCGGGAGACTGTGCAGGCCCACGCCTTTTGCAATATGCCTTTGCCCGTCAGCTGAAGCCCATTTGCATGGCTGAATTCTGGTATGGCACTTCCCCAAAAACGGTCATCAGAAAACACTTGCGCTATTATCCGGCCTGTCGGGGAAAGTGCAAGCCAATTTTTGAGCATATGCTCCAGGGGCTTGACATTGAGCCCAACCCCATGCACGGACGAATGATAAACCCTGAAAAAATCAAGCTGATTTATGAGGATGATGACATTGTGGTGGTCAATAAGCCTTCTGGTTTTCTTTCTGTACCCGGCAAAGAAATTTCTGATTCCATACAGGAACGGGTAAAGCAGCAATGCCCTGACGCCACCGGCCCCATGATTGTGCACCGGCTTGACATGGACACTTCGGGCGTGATGGTGGTGGCCAAAAATGACGCCGCCTACAAACATTTGCAAATGCAGTTCATCAAAAGAACGGTCAATAAAAGATACACTGCGATTTTGGAGGGGTATGTTAAAAAAACCGATGGCTATATCGATTTGCCGCTGCGTGTCGATCTGGACAATCGCCCCAATCAGATGGTGTGCTTTGAGCATGGTAAACATGCCCGAACCCATTTCGAGGTAATTTGGCGAAAGAACGGGCAGACGAAGGTTCATTTCCATCCGATTACCGGGCGGACGCACCAACTGCGGATGCACGCTTCACATGCCGACGGGCTGAACTGCCCAATTGTGGGGGATGATCTTTATGGACAGCGAGCGCACCGATTGCACCTGCATGCGGAAATGCTCGAGATCGTTCACCCGGTGCGTAAAGAGCCCATGACTTTTCATATTCCTGCTGATTTCAGCAAAAAAGAATAGCGGAGCGTTGCCAATATTGAAAGGAGGAATTTTTGGCCCAACAGACAAAAACCTGCGAATGCAGGTTGAGTTTGACTTTCAAATGAATGCCACAGGTTGTTGCAGGAACGACCTTGATGATTGTTCACAACAATGATTTAAATAAAATATACTGGATAACCATCCGCAGCTTGTGATTGCTGACTGATCGAAAATATTCGCCAATCGCCAATCACAAGCACTCGATGATCATTTTTTCCGCCTAAAAACTACCGCACACTTGCCTGACGCAAATCGCTGCAAACCTCCACGCCAAATATCTTCAGCAACTGAATACGCTGCAAATAAGTCGCGCCATTCAGCAAAGCAAGCGCTACACGGTCCGCTTTTCTGTTCTGCCATTGCTCCAGCTCCGAGCCTTTCACCCAGTCGTTGAAGGCGCCCATTGCTGGTCCGCACCATATCTGGTAATCCATCTCACGACCCTGTGCACCGCTGTTTGCCCAACTCGACGATAAGCCGAGATACCAACGGAAGATCAAAGCCATCTTACGCTTAGGATTGCCCTTCGCACGGATAATTTGCTCGGGGTCCCGTGCTTCAAAAAAGGACACACATGACTGCCAGATATTTTCAAGGGTATCTTTGAAAACCGTTTTTTCCAGCACCGCACGATCCTTGGCAGGAATCTCATCAATGCCATTATATTGCTGATAGAAGTCATAAAGCTTCTGCGCACGCATACCGAACAGTGTTCCTTTTTTCAGCACCTGTAATTTTACGCCCAGCTCGAACATATCCGAAGCCGGCGCCATCATGATGTCCGCCATACCAGCATTGGCCAACACTTTTCGAACATAATCCGAAGAGCCCGACTCCAGACAAGCCTGGTTAATGGAACCGGTTACCACATAATCGGCACCCATCGAGAAAGCACCCAGCGTAGATTCTGGCGTAGAAATCCCTCCACCTGCACCAACACGTACAGCCACAGGATATTGCAACTCCTGCTGCAACTGATTTCTCAAATTCAAAATAGAGGGCAAAAGGCAAACCAGCGAACGGTTGTCCGTATGCCCACCAGAATCCGCCTCAACGGTAATATCATCCGCCACCGGCAATTGCTGTGCTAAACTTGCCTGCTCGGCTGAAATATGACCTGCAGCCACCAGCTTTTCCAAAATTGCCACCGGTGCCGGACGCATGAATTTCTCCGCCACTTCAAGTCGGGAAATTTTGGCAATAATCCTGTTGCCCACCTTCACCGAACCATCTACATTTCTTGATAAGCCCGCCGCCCGGAAACGCACCACATGCGCTGTTAAATCCATAAAAGCCGAAGCCTCAATCACCTTGACGCCCTTGCGCAAAAACAACTCGCAAGCCTCCCGTTCCAAAGCCTCCTCGTTCGGGCTGTGGATCAGGTTAAAAGCATATGGGCCTTCAGGAAGTGCCGCCTGAATCTTGTCAATCGCCTGCTCGATGCGCGCAGGAACCAAACCGCCTGCACCAAAAGAACACAGCATGCCCGCCTTGCCAAAAGCAATCACCAAATCCTCCGAAGAGATACCATTGGCCATGGCACCGCCCATATAGTTATAGGACAAGCCATAAGTTTTCCGGAAGTTTGCATCGCCCAGTTGTCGGGCATCCACTGCCGGAAGCATGCCCAAAAGTTCCAAGGTCTGCAAGTCCGCAGGGTTATCCGTGCCCATACCACAGGCAAGGCCTACTTCACCTTCCGTATTCCGAACGATGTACACCGCCTCGGTGCATTCCTGCAAAGTGCGTCGTATATCCGCCTCCGAAAACGACAGCCTGTCGTTACTTCCGAACCATTTATTGTTTGTCGTTGGCAATGCAGAACGCATGGCCGTTTTTGTTATTGTTATCATTGTTATATGCTGTTATTTTTTGGTCAAGCATCTCGCTTGGATCAACCTTTAATGAAGACATTAGTCCAAGCGGGACGCTTGAACTAATGTGGGACTAATGTTGGATTATCACGCACCGCGCAACTCAACACCAAGATTTTCCACCTCGTAAATCCGCAATTCACCTTTCCACAAGGATGCATCGGCTACAATCACCACTTGGTTACCCTCAGTGCGCACCTCTTTGATATGTACCTCAAGGTTCATCTCATGATCCGTCTGCAAAATTTGCCCACGGTATTTCCAAACCGTTTTATGGGCACCACCTACATGCTGAATGGTCGCATTTTGCAGGTTTTTACCCAATCCCTGTTGCACAGCATATAACTGAATCGCCTGATACATCGCTTCTACACCAAGCGAGCCCGGCATTACGCTGTCCTGATAAAAGTGGCAGGTAAAGAACCACTCGTGTGCTTTCACTTCTTTGGAGGCAAGCACATAGCCCTGCCCATGTTTTCCGCCGTCCTTGATCACCGTTGCGCGGTCAATCAGTTTCAGTTGCTGACCCGACAAATGCAGCTGTGGCGATGCAGAAAATATTGGGCTGAATAATTTTTTCTGTGCAAAAGGGCTCGACAAATCAATGCTCATGCCTCCGGCTTTCGCCTCATCTTTCCACGGTTTAACAATCTTTCCCTGATCCAGACCTGCCTGCGAGGCAAGGTCGTCTTTGGTGAAAAACCCAAAAGAGGATGTTCCTTTATAAAACAACTCCCCATCAACGAATAACTCAAAGCGGTAACGCTGAAGCACGGTGCCCGCCAAGTTGGTGTGACTGTACAAACAGGACTTATTGGTTACTGTCTTGCCACGAAGATCCACCCACTTCACCATTTCTCCGTCACCATCAAGGTTACGGAAGAACAAATCCTTATCAGGGAAGGCCAAAGTAGAACCGAGGTACGCCCCCAAGAAACCACAAGGCTGTAAAGCCACCTCCATCAATACCGAATACGGCATCTCCGGCGAGGCATTTTGCTGATAATACCAGGCATCTGCCGGCACATCATATTCGGAAGTAATCACCGGACTGTTATTGAAGGTATGGCGCTCGCCATCCACCGACAATACCCTGCTGATAAACTGCAAATCCGTGTTCGGCTGACGAGAAAGGCAACGTCCTTCATAGACATCATACTCCGGACCAAAGCAATCACTCACCTTGCCCAAAGCGAACTGCGTGATCTGCGACTCATTGAACAAGACTGGTTGCTCGGTCGGCTTCACTTCAATACCATTGACCAAATTTTTGGTTGATTTCAGGTAATTCGGATTGTCCTTCTCCTGCAATTTCAGGCCGAGATTCTCAAAAAATACGGCAATGTAGCCATCATAATGAATCTCCAGATCGGCAATTACATAAGGCTCCGGCGTCAAGCCGATTTCCTTCACATCCATTTTATAAATCAACTGGCCATCCTTGGCAGGCACCTCTTTTCGGCAACGCACCTTCTGCGGAACACCCAAAACCGGCTGAAAGCGCGCATCCTTTGTCAGGCGTTGCATCCCAAGATACATCATGAAGAAGCGCAACAGCTGTCCGCCACCTTCTGCCTGCAACGAGCCCGCCAAAACTTCATCATCACGGAAGTGGCAAGGGAAATACCAGTCATCAGCTTTCAGGTCTTTTACCGCCTCAATATAGCCAAGACCTGAAGTACCTCCGGTACGCTCCACTTTCGTGATGCGATCGAGCATCAGAATCTCTTCAGGAGGCAGACGCAAAGATTTATTTTTACCATTGCTGATGTAGTTCTCATTAAAACAGGACACAAAATCACCGGCAACCATATTGCGCAGTTCTTCCTTATTGAAAGTCGTTTTATCACATGCCAAAAGTGGGGTAAAGAACTGCTTTTTACGTCCTGCACGGTCAGCCAATTCCGAAGGAGAGAAAACAACCCCCTGCCCTTCTGCCAGTTCAGCATCAGAGAAGAACCCAGCACAACCGCCGTCCATTTTCAATACCAGGCGGTCTTCAACATAGCATTTGTAGCTGAAGAAGAACAACAGGTTTTTACCATTTCTGACATAATTATTGATGCTGATATCATAACGGAGCGTTTGCCCTTCATAAGGAAGATCATCCATGAAAGTCAGCGTACAATCCAACAGGCGATACACATACTCCCCTTTGTTTTCAAAATCAATCCCCAGATAAGAGATCAGCAACAAATCACACTGCCCCGACTCTACGGCCACTGCCCAAGGAATCTGCTGATCGGTCGTGAACTTTGAACCGTAAGGAATATCATATTCCGTCGTTACGGTCGAAGGCTTGTACTCATGCGTTTTGGCATTAAGGTCGGTTACCCTGCTCACCAGCAAATAAGGGTGCATCGGTAACATTACCCGACGCTTATAACTGTCGATCACCGAAAACTCCTCGCCAAAAACATCGGCAATTTTACCTGTGGCAAAAGTTTCAAGGTCTTTTTCATCCCAAATGACTTTTTTGCCATTCAGGTACATAGGATCATTATAATCCTGAAGTTTCAAGCCATTTTCACCCAATTGGGCTTCAACAGAAAAAGTGGTCGTATTCATATGATTGTTGTCCGTGATGTTTAATTTTTGAGCCGCCCCTCCGAAAGAAGTAGCGGTATTTTCAGTAGTGGCTGCCTGAGCGGTCTGCTGTAATGGCGCTGCCGGCTGCTGAAGCATTTCCGAATGACTTTTATGGCCATTTTTTGTGCTGGCAACGGCTGTTTTGGTAATGCCGGTCTGAAACAACGCCCGATGTGTTGCCGTCAAGGCAAACTCCCGGTAGGGCTCTCCCCCCGTTTTCAGGCTGATATTTAAAATTTTCTCCTGTGGCTTTTCTGCCTCCGGTGTGTAAAAATCAGTAAGGTTTACCGCTACACCATGCGCCATCATCATGGCAGTGGTAGCACACAGGTTTTTCAGTGCACTCACCCCTTTGCGGTCAGAAGGAATGCAAACATGCGGCTTATCCTTCAGGTTGATGTCCGTCCAGCGGCTGAGGGTCGCATTGGCGCCCACCTCCACAAACAGGCGGTGCCCATCGGCATGCAAGCTGCGGGTAAGCATTGGCCAGTTCACTTTTTGGCAACAAACCTCCATGGCATTTTCTGCCAAAGCCTGTTGTTCCAGCGGTAAAGGTTTGCCCGTTACGCCCGAATAAAAAGCGAGTGGTGGCTTCGATGCGATAGGCAACATGTGCATCTCAATGAAAGCCTCCGTTTCCCGTCGGCAGAAATCATGATGTACAATATTGTTGTTGCGGATTTCCATGCCCTGCAGACCGAATTTTTCCAATGCCTGAAGCAAAGCGGTACGGTCACCAGAAATAATGATCTCCTCGTCGGTGTTGATAAAAGACAAAAAGACTTCTTCATGCAGCGGCAACAGCTCGGCTGTACACCAGTCGGCCAGGGTGTTGTAACCCGACATACCACCACGCACATTCAGCAAATAGCTCGTCCATCGGCCTCTGGCCTCTTTGGGCGTAACACCCCAGTGTTCGGCAAGGAGGGTCAGTCGCCCACCTACTTTTTCCGAAAACAGGTTGGAGGTCAAAAACTTCTGATCGATATATTTGGCGCTCCATACATTCTGCGCATACATCATCGAGCTGGTTTCGCCCATGCTGTAACCCAGCACGGCATCACCTGGCACGCCCAGTTTTTCCTGATAAATATGGGTCAGCATTGCAGAATAGGTACAACCTGCCGACATCATCGGCAGCGCCATGCTGCGCAATCTGCGAAGTTGCTGACGTTGCTCTTCCTCATTGAGGGCATGCAGGTTTCGGGGATAAATCTCGGGAGCAAAAATCGCCGACTGCATATGGTTTACCCTTGATCGGATCACGTCATATAAATCTGGAAAAGCCTGAAACAAGGCTGTTCCCAGACCGATATAAGCCGAGCCCGCACCAGGGTACATCCAGGCAATTTTACCCTCTTCACCCAATGGGTTAGGTGTAAAATAACTGCCCGAAGGTGTTTGCAATGTTTTTCCGGCTTTGGCACAGCTAAGCAGATTTTTACCGAAAAGTGCCAGCTCTCTTTTAAGTTCCTTTGGGTTTGCGGCGACAATTACTGCCACAGCAACGGATTTAGAAGTGGAAAACGCTTCACACAACCGATCCGACAAGTCCGTGAAATCCGCCGAAGAAGCCTCCTGCGCAAAAATTTCCGCCTGTAATGCTTCTACCGTAGGTGCAGAAAAAGGAAACAGCCTTGCGCCCCCTTTCTTCAGGTAGGCTGATCCTTTGCTTGAAGTTGGGTGGCTGCCTTCTGACAAAATCAGGTGAGCGGCGGTACCATCTGAACTGATGCCCTGAACACCTGCCACCAGACGCTGGGCATAAACTTCGGGAAACCATGGCGTGGAAACCGTTGGGAAATAAAAAGCGGAGTCCGACAGTTGTGTTTCTGTTTTTGGGGCAGACCATTGTGGAATTGCCGGCACAAAACGATGATACAACGACAGGGCCGTTTTAATGATAGAGGCAATGCCCGAGGCCGAAAAAGTATGGCCAATATGCGCTTTGGCTGTTCCTATTGCTGTGGTAGGATAAGCCGGCATCCCTTCTGCAAGCGGCGGCATTTTAGGGAATAAAGCACTCAGAGCTTCCATCTCTGCGGCATCATCATGTGCAACGCCATTTGCGGCCACCTCAATCAGCCCGACCTCTTTGGCCGTTACCTTTGCCTGCTTCATCGCTTGCTGGGCAGCGGATTTGATCGTCTCGCTATCCACGGCACCACGCAAGTCGGTTTTTTGCGACTGCACAATGGCCAGACCGTCCATATATGCATAAACGCGCTCATTGGTGATGTCGGATTTGCGCTTGAGCACAATGGCGCCGGCACCCTCCCCAACGAGCCAGCCGCTGGTATCTTTGCTCCATGAGCATGATGCGGTACCGTCATTCATCGGATGAAGGTGGTGTCTCGTCGCCACACCTTCTAAACTTCCGGCCAAGTCAATGGCCCCCAATACTACGGCGTCCACTTCGCCTGTGGCCAGCAGGTTTTGTCCTACTTCGAGTGCTTTGTAAACCGCATTTTCATTGGATGAAATGGTAAATGATGGACCTGTAAAATCCCATAAAGCAGAAATTCTACTGGAAATGATGTTGCCGATAAAGCCGGTATGCTCGCTTGGCGAGTGGTCATCAAAGGCTGGGAATATCGCATTTCTGAGAATGCCTGTCAGGGAAGATTCCTTGGCATCTTCCATCGACAAGCCTGCCTGTTCGAGTGCCTGTGTAACCTGCCAGCTCAAATCCCATCGCCCCATTCGGTGATGTATTTCGAGCTCAGACTCCATGGCCATCAGTACGGCAACATTGGCACCTTTACCCTCAAGACCCTCCATTTGAGCATCTTTGAGTGCCTGATCGGCCACCTTGAGCATTAAAGTTTGCTGAAAGGTCAGGCGCTGGGCTTCTTTAGGTTGAATTTTAAATCGGCGCAAATTCAGGTCGAAGGACTCCAGCCAGTTGCCCTGAATTTTCTCTGCTTCGGGCAGGCCGAACAAACGACTTACCGAAGGCAACTGCTCCAGGCCTTTCCATCGGCGTGGAGGCAATGAGCGAAAATGTTGTTTTCCTTCAAAAAGCGTGAAATAGAACTCTTCCAAATTGGTTACTTCCCCAAAATGCAAGTCCATCCCCGTGATCGCCAAAGGTGAAGGGCTGTATTTCTCGGCTGTCTTTTCTGCTGAAGAAGTACTTTGTTGCTCCTGTTCTTCTTCGTAAGCCGATAAAATAATATGGCCATTCGTTCCCCCGAAACCGAAGGCATTAATCCCTGCACGGGGGGTACCATTTTTGGCATTCCACGCCTGATTCTCCAGCACCATCTGTTCGCCGCCTACCTTACAGCCATCCACCTGCAAAGGTGCATCGACTTTGATGGTGGCGGGAATAAATTTTTCGCGCATCGCCAGTACTACCTTCATCAGGCCCGTCATGCCGGCGGCGGTCAGCAAATGCCCCATATTTGATTTCACCGAACCAATTTGTGGAGGATTGCTTCCAAAAAAATCACTGATGGAGTTCATCTCTGTTTTGTCGCCGAGTGGTGTTCCGGTGGCATGGCACTCCAAATAGTCGATTTGCTGAGGGGTAACGTCCGTTTGAGCGTAGGCCCTTTCAAATGCTAATTTTTGTCCTCTGGGATTTGGGCTGAGCAAAAATTTACCTTTGCCGTCGTTGGATAACCCTACGGCATCAATGACTGCCAGAATCTGGTCGCCCTGTGCTTCTGCATCCGACAGGCGCTTCAGTACCACCATACCCGCTCCTTCCGCAGAAGTGAGTCCACCGGAAGCACTTTGCAGTGGTGCCGAGGTTTCGTGCATGCGTGGATAGGCATGAAAATACGAAAAGCCCATGTGAATAAACAGGGGATCGGATCCGCTGACCGCTCCGGCCAGCATCATATTGGATTTCCCGCTCAGCAGTTCATCACACGCCAGCTTTACGGCATACAATGAAGACGCACAGGCGGCATCCAGGGCGTAGTGTGTGCCTTTCAGTCCAACAGCCTGCGCTATTAAAGCTGCGGGGGCATTGGAAAGCAGGGTGTTTTCGAGGCTTGCTGAATAATTGGTCTGGTAAGGTGGGACCTTCACTTGGTGGCCGGTCAGTTCGGTGATCAGCTCCTGCGCCATATCAGCATAAACCTCTGAAAGCAATTGGCGGGAACGCTGGGTGGGGAACGACAAATTACCCATGATTACGCCACAGTCGGCCATGGGCTTACCCCAGTATCCGGCATGTTTCAGCGCCTCACGGGCAACAAATAATGACCATTGAAATTGTTTGTCCTGCTGAAGCAAAACGTCTGCTTTAAGCTGAAATCCTTCCGCATCAAACTGAAAATCTTTTACATAGCCTCCGCGGAGGGAGTAACATTTGTCAAGTTTTCCTTTTTCGTCGTGGTAGTATTTTGCAGGCTCAGCACCAAACTGTTCCTTTCCAGACTTGCTCACCAGGTCTTTATTGTCCATCAGGTTGGTCCAGAACTGGTCCAGGTTATCAGAACCGGGAAAAAGCCCTCCCATCCCGATGATGGCGATTTTTTCTTTATGATTACTCATGTTGTGTGTCAGTGGGTTGTGATTGACAAGGGACATTGCCCGTATCAATGCAACTATCTCGAGAGTCCCTCTCGTGATAGCCATTCAATAGAATAGTTGTACTTTCTCACAAGACAGCGCCTTGCGAGAAAGTATCACCCACCCCCGGCACAAGCAGGACGCTTGCGCCAGGGGTGGATCTAATTAATTCCAGGCCAGTTCCTTGCTGATGGTTACACCGGCACGATGGCTCTTCATATACAGTTCACCCGTTTCCGCATCGAAAGCTTCAATGTCGGCTTCCATACTGAAATCATCAGATTTCAATACCTTCAGCAAAACATAGAACGGCCTGCCAAATGGCAACGCGCTGTAGGTTTCCACCCACTCGGTACGCAAGGGCAAGGAGGCACAGTCGTGATACTTCCGTACCCAAACCAAAAGCCCCTGATACATAATATCCGTCAGGAATGGGTTCAGTGCCTTAACAGGGAATTGCCCCTGACGCTCTGGCGCTACGCCCTGATGCTCACAAAGCAACAGGCATTGTTCCTTGGTGACAGAGATAATCTGCTTTACGCCCTGAAAATCCGTTCCGTGAAACAGTGTGCCATCGGCATAAATTCCCGAAGCATCCTGCACTTCTACCGCCTGAACTTGTGGTAAAGGCAAGATCGGTGCCTGCGGCTGATCTGCAAGCAGGTGTACGGTGGACTGATAATGGTTCAGTGGCAGCTTTCCGCCGCTATCCGAAGAAATGGTTACTTTCACGGTGATCTGCTGCTCGTCCTTGCTGATTTCCTCGAGGGTCAGCAAGTATTCAAGAGGCTGCTTGCCATCAAAGACGATCCCTTTGAACAGCTTGGCATCTTCCACGCGGTGCACCTGATATCCGGCATAAAAATCTGCCGCCGATTGGGCCATCCATACCGAAGCATTGATGATTGGCAGAACGGCATTGCCCTGAATTTTATGATGATCCAAAAATGGATTGGCTTCTTCCGTCAGTACCCTGCTGATCACGTTCTTGGCTAAATCACCATCCGTTGGTGCTTTGGCCAAAGGAAGAGTTCCTCCCAAAATCACCTGTGGCTGATCTGCAAAAGCAGTGCTCAGCTGATCGACCATCGCTATGGGGCCCTCCTGTGAAGGCACCAGACTCACGCCGTGGGCTTCAAACATTTTCTTGAGTTCCCCAGAGACCATTCCGGCATCCCAGGCACCCCAGTTAATAGACGTTACGTGCCATTCAGGATGATTTTTCTTGAATACATGTGCTGTTCTGTTCAACACCTCATTGGCAATGGCATAGTCGGTTTGCCCAACATTTCCATAAAATCCGGCTACTGAGGAGAAGAAAACCACATGCTTGATACTGTGGATGTCCACCAGTTGCGTTACCGCCTGCAATCCCTGAATTTTCACATCGTAAACGGCGTCAAAATCTGCTTCCGTTTTGTCTTCTATCAGTTTATCTGCGAGTCGGCCAGCGCCATGAACCAAGCCGGTAATGGTGCCTGTTTTAGCAACGACCGGCTGTACGGCAGCTTTCAGCGATTCCACATCTGTTACATCGGCCGAAACATAATAGGCTTCTGCTCCCTGCGATCGCATGAAGGCCATATTTTCCAAAATCTCCCGCTGTGCCTCCACACCACCAACCAATTTATTGATGGTTCTCGGCAAAGGTTTCTCCCCTTGTGCCTTCAGGAATTCCATGGCTTTTCTTTTCAGTCCGGGACTGTCAGCAATGCCATTTGCCCATGACGGCTCCGTGGTGCTCAGGGCGGAACGCCCGACGAGGATAAACTTACACTTGAAGGTCGTTGCCATCGCTTTTACACAATCTGCTGTTACGCCTCTTGCCCCACCAGTAACCAAAAAGACCGCCTGCTGATCAATGGTAGAGGTCAGTGATGTATCTTTAAGCGGAGGCATTTCTTCCGCCACCAATACTGCCCGTTGCCCCGATGCATTGTAGGCGATATCGCTCATGCACTGATCGGCATCATGCATCTCGGCAATGATCAAATCGGCCACTGCGGAAGGGTGAAGTGTTAAATCGAAGTCCACACTGCGGCAAAACACCTTCGACCATTCGAGGTTCAGGGATTTGGTCAGCCCATACAGGCCACCGCCCACTACCGAGACATTCCCCGGGTTGGCGGTTCCGAGTGCGCCATCGAGTCGGGTGATGGTCATGAAGCTGGTGCGCTGCTCTTCCGCCAGCTTGTTCAGGCTTGCTTTCAAATGTTTGGCAAGCAAGAAAACCATTTTCACCAATGCTTTTTCGGTTTCGAAATGGCGACCAAGCTGCCCCAATGGGAATCGGAAATGAGGGTGCAAAGCCACCACATTTGCCACGGGAGCATTCATGGAAAGTACCGCATTTTTTATGGCTTCATCGCTGATTTCTGGCAGTAAAATTTCCTTTACGCCAGCCGGAAGGCTTACCAATGCTTTCCTTACCAGTGATTCAGGAGGAGTCAATACCACCACCTGATGCCCATGGCTCAACAGGTGTTCACATAAGGTTGCCGTAAGGGCTGTGCCCTCGTTGGTCAGTACCGTTAATGCACCTACTTTACCTTTAATGATGAGCTGATCTGCCTGAGGAATCCATTTCAACCGAACGGCAGCGCGTGGTACGCCTGGATAATTGCCTGACACGTATTGGGTCAGGCCATGATCTTTCCCGGCGTTGCCGTTTCTGTGGTTGCGCCCGCTTTGCCTGCAATATATTCTGCGATTTGATCCAAGGTGCGCAATTCCGCCAAATCTGATGGATTAACACCCTGAATTGATGGATTGGCATCGGTCATCGCTCCGAAAATCTCTACACGCTTGATCGAGTCAATTCCCAAATCAGCTTCCATGTCCATCGACATTTCCAACATCTCGGCTGGGTAACCTGTCTTCTCTGCGATCACTTCCATTAATGAAGCATCGATGTCTGAACGACTTAAACCATTTGAAGCCGCTGGCGCTGATGCTACTACTGGTGCTGATGTTGGAGTTGGAGCTGGTGTTGGGGTTGGGGCTGCTACTGGTGCCGCCGCTGCTGGCTGAGCCGTTGCACCCGCTTTGCCTGCAATATATTCCGCGATTTGATCCAAGGTGCGCAATTCCGCCAAATCTGATGGATTAACGCCCTGAATTGATGGATTGGCATCCGTCATCGCTCCGAAAATCTCTACACGCTTGATCGAGTCAATTCCCAAATCAGCTTCCATGTCCATCGACATTTCCAACATCTCGGCTGGGTAGCCTGTCTTCTCTGCGATCACTTCCATTAATGAAGCATCGATGTCTGAACGACTTAAACCATTTGAAGCCGCTGGCGCTGATGCTGCTACTGGTGCTGATGTTGGAGTTGGAGCTGGTGTTGGTGTTGGAGTCGCTACCGGTGCCGCCGCAGCTGGCTGAGCTGTTGCACCCGCTTTACCTGCAATATATTCCGCGATTTGATCCAAGGTGCGCAATTCCGCCAAATCTGATGGGTTAACACCCTGAATTGATGGATTGGCATCTGTCATCGCTCCGAAAATCTCTACACGCTTGATCGAGTCAATTCCCAAATCAGCTTCCATATCCATCGACATTTCCAACATCTCGGCTGGGTAACCTGTCTTCTCTGCGATCACTTCCATTAATGAAGCATCGATGTCTGAACGACTTAAACCATTTGAAGCTGATGGTGCTACTGGTGCTGAAGCTGGAGTTGGTGTTGGCGTTGCAGTTGGAGTCGCTACTGGCGCTACCGGTGCCGCCGCTGCTGGCTGAGCTGTTGCACCCGCTTTACCTGCAATATATTCCGCAATTTGATCCAAGGTGCGCAATTCCGCCAAATCTGATGGATTAACACCCTGAATTGATGGATTGGCATCGGTCATCGCTCCGAAAATCTCTACACGCTTGATCGAGTCAATTCCCAAATCAGCTTCCATGTCCATCGACATTTCCAACATCTCCGAAGGGTAACCGGTCTTCTCAGCGATCACTTCCATTAAAGAGGCGTCGATGTCTGAACGACTTAAACCATTTGAAGCTGATGGTGCTACTGGTGCTGATGTTGGAGTTGGAGTTGGTGTTGGGGTTGGGGTTGGGGCTGCTACCGGTGCTGCCGCTGCTGGCTGAGCCGTTGCTCCCGCTTTACCTGCAATATATTCCGCGATTTGATCCAAGGTGCGCAATTCCGCCAAATCTGATGGATTAACACCCTGAATTGATGGATTGGCATCCGTCATCGCTCCGAAAATCTCTACACGCTTGATCGAGTCAATTCCCAAATCAGCTTCCATGTCCATTGACATTTCCAACATCTCCGAAGGGTAGCCTGTCTTCTCAGCGATCACTTCCATTAAAGAGGCGTCGATATCTGAACGACTCAAACCATTTGAAGCCGCTGGGGCTGATGGTGCTGAAGCTGGAGTTGGAGTTGGAGTTGGTGTTGGCGTTGCAGTTGGAGTTGGAGTCGCTACTGGCGCTACCGGTGCTGCCGCAGCTGGCTGAGCCGTTGCGCCCGCTTTGCCTGCAATATATTCCGCGATTTGATCCAAGGTGCGCAATTCCGCCAAATCTGATGGATTAACACCCTGAATTGATGGGTTGGCATCGGTCATCGCTCCGAAAATCTCTACACGCTTGATCGAGTCAATTCCCAAATCAGCTTCCATGTCCATTGACATTTCCAACATCTCCGAAGGGTAACCGGTCTTCTCAGCGATCACTTCCATTAAAGAGGCGTCGATGTCTGAACGATTCAAACCATTTGAAGCCGCTGGGGCTGATGTTGCTACTGGCGCTGGGGTTGGGGTTGGAGTTGGTGCTGGTGCTGAAGTTCGCGTCGCTACTTCGGCAGGGGCTGCCACAGGTACGGCCGTTGGCTGAGGGCTTGCAGCAACAGGCGCCTCCTGAGGGGCAGGAGCTTCAATTGCGGCCTGTGGCTGTGCCTGAACACCGCCACCAAGCAGATTACCCAGCGGTTGCTGGAATATTGCCGCCAACATATTTTCAATTCTACTCTGCTGAGCGGTCAATCGCTCTAAATCTGCTGCAATTTTATCTAACTGTGCTTGCGTAGCCATGGATTCTTTCGTTTCTGATTCCTGTTTTTGTTGTAATTTTTCCTGAACATAGGCAGCGATGTCCTGTGTTTCCACCATCACCGTTTCGATTTCTTCCGCCAGTCCCTGGGCAGGGGCCTCGGTGGTTGCCGAGCCTGCATTGTCGATGGCTATGGCCTCTTTCCATGCCTGCTGACGCTGCGGAGAAACATAGTTGTTTCCACTGATCTCGACATTCATCTTCCCTTTAGGGGTTGGCGTGGTCAATGGTCGCTGGAACTGATCAAACTGCTGAACGGGCATGCCCAATACAGCAAGCTGCATCACCGCCTCACGCAGTTGTTGCTCACTGTTTTTCTTGGCGTTGGCATTCATCGCCACCACCGTATGCGGACGATCACCCAAAATATCTTTCACCAGATTGGAAAGGATATTCTTGGGGCCAAATTCCACAAAAATTCGTCCGCCCGCGGCGTAAATATTTTCGATCTGCTCGCGGAAATGTACCGGACTCAGCATATGTTTTTTCAGGCTTGCCTTGATGCGCTCAGGCTCATTTTCAAAAGGCTGTCCGCTGGTATTGGAATACACCTGCTTGTCTGTTGCCCGAAAAGTCGCCTGCTCAATTTCTGCAGCAAAAGGTGCCGAAGCATGCTCGACGTATGGCGTATGGAAAGCCGCCGCTACGGGCAACATCGTGGCCATCAGTCCTTCCGCTTTCAGGCTGTCTTTCAACTTTTCAAGGCTTGCTGTCTCCCCGCCGAGGATCACCTGCTGATTCGAGTTGATGTTCGCTACCTGAACATTAGGAAAGGCTTGTAACTTTGGTGCAATGGCCTCTGCTGATGCTTTAACAGCAAGCATTGAACCGGCATCAGTGCCTGTATTGGCACCCATTGCCGCACCACGCGCAGAAGATAAATGGTGGAATGTCGCCTCATCGATCACCCCCGCCGCCCAAAGGGCTGTGATTTCTCCGTAACTGTGGCCGGCGAAAAAGTCTGCATTAAAACCTGCCGATGCCAGCAACTGATACATGCCGGCACTCAATGCGCCAATAGCAGGCTGTGCATGATTTGTTTTGGTCAGTTCGGCCTGCTGTGCTTTTTGTGCTTCTGCATCAAAAGCCGGAACAGGAAAAACGGTATCGGTCAGTAATGGCAACCCTTGTGCCTGACGAACCTGATTGGCCGCTTCAAAACTTTTCCGTACCGGTGGGAAGCTGCACGCAAGGGCATTTCCCATATTGGTGTACTGAGACCCCTGACCTGCAAATAAGGCTACGGCCTTTTCGTTGGCTTCTGCAGCCCTGAACCAAATGCCAAGCAGTGGATGTGACCACGACTGCGCTCCTGGTTTTTCGCTGAGTAACTTCAGCGCTGCAATAAATTTTTTGTTGGCTTCCTGAACGCCTTTGGCTACGAAGCCCACTCGTGGGTGCGTTGCCGGAATTTGCTGTTGTGCCGATTTTACGGCAAGTTCTTTCAGGTAGAAGGTAGCATCTTCCGCAGTTTCAAGCGCCTTTAAGTGTGCGCTGACAACGCCCTGAAGTTCGGCTGTAGTAGGTGCCGACAACAGGATGCCCTGAAACAGTTGATGAACCCGATAGGCCTCATCAGTAGAAGTATGCTCTTCCATTGCCATATGAAGGTTCACACCGCCAAAGCCAAAAGCGCTGACACTCGCCCGGCGAGGCAGGTGTGAATCCTTTCTGAACCACGGTCTTGTCATGCTGTTGATGTACAAGGGTGATTTTTCAATTTCCATTTTTGGGTTGGGCTTGCTGACGTTGATCGTGCCCGGCAACACCTTATGGTGTAATGCCAAAGCGGCTTTGATCATTCCTGCAACACCCGCAGCAGCCTTACAATGGCCTACCTGCGATTTTACACTCCCCAGTGCAATATGATTTTTGCGGTCGTTGCCCTCGGAGAACACCATGCCCATAGAGCGGGCCTCGGAAGCATCACCAGCATTGGTACCTGTTCCGTGGGCTTCGATCAGCCCGACGGTATGTGCGGGATAACCCGACTCCTCATAGGCACGGCCCATTGCCAATGCCTGCCCTTCCGGGCGAGGGGCATAAATACTTTTATATCGTCCGTCGCTTGATCCGCCGATCCCTTTCAGTACCGCATAAATACGGTCGCCGTCACGCTCTGCATCTTCAAGGCGTTTACAGACGATCATGCCGACACCTTCACCGATCAGCATTCCGTCGCCTTCATGATCGAAAGGACGGATACTGCCCTGTTTGGAGAATGCCGGTGTTTTGGAGAACGACATATACATGAATGGGGAGTTGTCGGTATCTACCCCTCCGGTGATCATCATGTCGCAACGGCCCTCGATGAGTTCGCCAACGGCCATTTTTATGGCTGACAACGATGCCGCACAGGCCGCATCAACCACAGAGTTAATGCCTCCGAGGTCGAAGCGGTTCGCTACCCGACCAGAGATCACATTGCCCAACATTCCAGGAAAAGAGTTCTCTGTCCATGGAATGTAGGCCTTTTTCATTTTTTCTATTGCCTGATCAATCTTTGCCTGTGGCAAACCCATTGATGAAAGCACTTTTTGCCAGATAGGATACTGGAGTCTGCCGGTGAGTGGGGTAATTAATTTTTGTCCACCACCTACACCCAGAATACAACCTGTACGCTCACGCATTGCGGCAGTGAAGGCGTCCGATCCTGGTGCGTAACCGGCATCAATCAGTGCATCCCGTGCCACCAGCAAGGAAAGCAACTGTGAAGCATCAGTAACTTCAAGGATGTTTGGTGGAAGTCCGAATTCCATAGGGTTGAAGCCCAGATCAGGAAGGAAACCGCCCATCTTACAATAGGATTTATCCTCGGCGCGAGGATCTGCATCGTAATAATCTTCCACTGCCCATCGAGAGGCAGGAACTTCAGTAATACAATCAACACCATCGACAATATTTTCCCAATATTGGTCGAGGTTTTTAGAGTCTGCAAAGGCAGATGCCATTCCGACAATTGCCACTGGAGTTTCCTTTAATAATTGATTGGTGTCAGCCATAAAAATATTTGGTTTGTTACGGTTATGCCGTTATTTTTTTCATTTCACAAACGTATAGGCAATTCCAACCCCTGTTTTGTGACAAAATTCGATAATTTTTTATGAAAATAATGAACAAAAATAAAACTGAAGTCGTTGCGCGCCCTAAGCATGAGGGAGTTAGGGCTCATCATTTTTTTGAAAAAATTAACCTTCAGTTTCCAATCAACTGATTAGTTTCAGGAAATGAACAAGCCCATGCCATCGCTATAATGGTCTTTGCTGACCAATGTCTCCTCCCGCTCCTGATCTCCAAACGGCCTCCACCATTCCCACAGGAAAAAAGGAAACTAAGACCTAAAAACACCTTTTTATCCGCCTCATAAACTGGGCAAAAAAAGTTATTTCGCCCCCTCGGTATAGGAACAAAAAAAATAGCCCCTAACTTTGTATTCTAAATCGATTGAATTCATGAAAAAAGCGCATGCAGCCCTCGCATTGGGGGCCCTTTTGATCTCCGCATCACCTGTTTTTATTAAAGCGGCCGCCGCACCGGGCGTCATTGCTGTATTTTACCGACTGCTGATCGGTTCGCTGGTGATTCTTTTTCCATTCCTGTGGACTACCTTCAAAAACAAAACACGCTATCCGCTCAAAGGGATTGCCATTGCCACACTTGCCGGCATATTCCTTGCCTCCGATATGGCCCTTTGGTCTATGGGAATCATGGCCTCCAATGCCACCATGCCCACCTTGGTGGTCAATCTGGCCTCCCTGTGGGTGGGAATCGGTGCGACCCTCTTTTTTAAGGAGCGCCATCCGATGACCTTTTGGCTGGGTTTGCTTGCGGCCTTTACGGGGGTATCCTTTTTGATTATCCACGACTTTTACGTGCCGGCAGGTCTTTTGGAGGGCTTACTGCTCGGCTTGCTCGCTGGTCTGTTTTATGCCGGCTTTATGCTGTGTACCCAAAGCGGCAGAAAGCAGCTTGAAACCATCCCTTTTCTGTTTTTCAGTTCCGTGGCCACCACGGTAGCCCTGGGGGTTTACGCCCTATTGCTTCATGCCCCCTTTACTGGCTACTCCTTGCATTCATGGCAAATGTTTGCCGCAATGGGTATTTTAATTCAGGCCGGAGCCTGGTTTATGATCAATTATGCGCAGGGACATATCCGTGCGTCACTGGTATCGCCCACCCTGTTGATTCAGCCGATCTTCTCTGCCGTAATCGCCTGGCTATGGCTTGGCGAAACCCTTTCCCTTTGGCACATCAGCGGGGGGATTATTGTCGTGATTGGTATTTATATGGTGCACTTCTCCACCCAAAAGGGCAAAACCAAAAAACGGACTCAGCAAAGCCCGACCCCTACTGTGGAGATCCACGAATAAGGCAATTGGTCATTTTGAAAATTGACATTTAACAGGAACTGACCATCCGTTCAAAAAAATAGTTTTATTTCACACATTTAACCCTACGAATCACGCTTTTTGGCACAGGCTTTGCCTAACTATTAGCATAGGTTGATGTTGGGTAGAAAGGGAGCTCAACCGCTCGGTTCGGCTCCCTTCTTTTTACTTTTGACGTCCCTATTCTGAAAAAGTATAATCATAGTGGTTCATAGGTTATAGTTGGTATTAGTTTGAAGCTCGGAGTGGTTCCCGAGCTTTTTTTTATGCCCAAAAACAGGGAAATATGCTCTTACAGCCCTATTATATACGATACCACGAGTTGTAATTATTTTTCATGCGCTTTCCGAGCTCACAGCTTATCATCAGTATTCCTTCTCTTTCTCGGTGCTATTTTCATGAAGACCTGTTTGCAAAAACAACAACAATATCAATTTTCAGTATTAATACTTCGCTTTTGATAAACGCGGATACCGCCATTGATTTTCGGCACAACCTTTGATTAATAACTAACATAGGTTGATGTTGGGTAGAAAGGGTAATGAACCGCTCGGTTCGTTACCCTTCTTTTTTTGTTACGCAACAGTCTTTGTTGGAATAATTATATTTAAATCCATTAAAGATCAGGATAACAAGCTTCCACATATCCCCGTTCCAATCACGAAATAAATCGCTGCAAAGATGAAGTACTTCATCGCCCGAGATGGTTTGTCTTGACGCGCCTTAAAACCCAGAATCAGCAATACTATTGCAGGAATATGGCAGAAGATATAAATCAGGATAATTAAAACAAGGTAGTTCATTCGTATTGGGATTGAAGGTTTTTTAACTGTTCAGCAAGCTCGTCGCGGTAAAGGATGTTCATCGTTTCAAAAGGAATAATCTGATTGTCCTTATTGACAATATGCACACACGACTTCTTTATTGCCCGAACATCGAAATTATGGGCATCAACAAAATCCATGATAATGACCCGGAAAACATTGTCGTAGCCATATGCTGAAGTTTGCACGGCAGGCAAGCAACATAACAAATCCTTGAATTTTGAACGAACCCGATCAACGGAAATACCTGTACTGAAGACCTCAACCATTCGATTTTGCAGCACCTCGTCCCCCTCAAAAACAATGGTATTTTTACTGTTGTCCAACAGGTCCGAAGGATCAATATAGCGCGTCAGCGGATAATTCCCCCATTCAGATTTAAAGACATAACCCATGGCCAGTGCATCAGGATTGCAAGGGACGGGAATAATATCTGCAGGTTCAAAAATACGGGCCTGTTCGAGCAGCTTGCGCCTTACCTCTGTGAGGGTCATCCTGTTTTTCTCCTGACTGAAATTTTCCAGCCGGCCGGCGGATTGCGTAGGCTGAAAAGTAACCCCACGCACGCATCGCTGCTGAAGGCCATAGTCAATCACTTTGCCGAGCTCGTGATCATTGAGTCCCTTTTCAAGTGTAACCACAAGCGTGGTAGATAAATTGTGTCTGTTCAGTGCCGCCATCGCCTGTTCCCTGATCTTGGCAAGTGATGCGCCCCTCATTTTCTGCAAGGCCTGATCCTCAAAAGAATCAAACTGCAGGTAAACCTCAAAATCGGGCATATACGATTTCAGGCGCGCCACAAATTCCGGCTCCTGTGCAATCCGAATACCATTGGTATTGATCATCAGGTGCTTGATCGGTAAACTTTTCGCGTAATCCAGAATTTCAAATAACTGTGGATGCAAGGTGGGTTCACCGCCACTAATCTGCACCACATCGGGCTCCTTTTCATTTTCCACCACCACGTCGAGCATTTTCCGCACCTCCTCAAAAGTTCGGTGCCTTCCGGCTGTAGGCGAGGAGCCAGCATAGCAGGTTGGACAAGTTAGGTTACAGCGGTCGGTGATTTCTACTACCGTCAGGCAGGAGTGTTGCTCGTGGTCAGGGCAGAGGCCACAATCGTAAGGGCAACCGTAATGGGTTTTTGCATTAAACCGATAAGGAATATCGGAAGGTTTATTGTAATTCCTGATATTCTTATAATAATCAATATCATCAGCAATCAGCACTTTCGTCCGGCCATGTTCCGGGCAACGCTTCAGCATAAACACCTTTTCATCTTCGAAAACGATTTTCGCATCTATGCGCTTCAGGCATTCAGGACAAAGGCTGATGGTATGGTCGTAATAGGTATAATTTCTAACGGGCATAATATTGTCGTCTTTTAATCGTCAAAAAATAATAGGCCCAACAGAGTACGCATAACCACTGAATGCTACTCAGGCCTAAAACAAAAAACACATTCGGCTTGAGGAATTCCATCAGGAACCGGAAGCCGAAGTAGGCTAACATAAACAGTGCAAACAGCAAACCGTCCTGGTGGCGGGCCAGCCTTTCCTTTCGCCAGTGCAGCCATACAAACAGCACGATCAGAAAGCACAGTTCATAAAGCATAATCGGGTGGCGCATCAGGCCATCGCCGAGGTTCATTCCAAATAAAATATCGGTTTCTGTGCCATAGGTAAACTCATGGGTACCGCTGAGAAAACAACCGATTCGCCCTATAAAAATACCCAGGATAATCGGCAGGGTGAATAAATCTCCCGAAGAATGTTGCTCCCCGATTTGATATTTTGCCAGTTCCACCCCAATTACGCCACCAAACAATCCACCCATGATGGTCTTGGTATTCAGCAGGGTCATCAGGTCGGTGTTGGCGAAATCAACAATGGGATTCTCAAGGTAGCCAAAAAACCTCGACCCGAAATAGGCGCCGATTATTGCGCCGAGGATAATGACCAGGCGGTGGTATGAACTGATTTTATCAACGGCCGACCGCTGAAGATACCGGTAATATCTGAAGCCTATAAAGAAGGCAAGATACTCGAGGATCAAATGAATATTCAGTGGCCAACCTAAAATATGGTACTCAAAAGGTAATCTCAAAACAAACAGAAAAATATTAGGGCGTATTTAAACCTTAAAAATTAATGATAAAAATTTAGCGTACTTCAGCGGTAATAAAGGGATCTGTTAAGCATAACAGTCGAAAAATAATTCCATATCAATTCCAATATTCTGAATTCGCTCTGGGGTGGATAATTTTTAAATACGCACGATGTTGAAACCTATAAAAGTTGTTATTACAAGGTAGTATTATATCGGTTAAAGATAATAAACTATACCTATTTTATTGCTCAGGAACTTTTACATAAAAAACAGATTCCCCCTCAAAAAAAATCTTAAAAATCCCGCTTCAAAAAACCTTTTGGCACAGGCTTTGCCTAACTATTAGCATAGGTTGATGTTGGGTAGAAAGGGAGCTCAACCGCTCGGTTCAGCTCCCTTCTTTTTACTTTTGACGTCCCTATTCTGAAAAAGTATAATCATAGTGGTTCATAGGTTATAGTTGGTATTAGTTTGAAGCTCGGAGTGGTTCCCGAGCTTTTTTTTTATGCCTTTTTTTCAGTGGCTACTTCATGCAGGATATCCCCGAAAAAAATACTTTTGAGGTAATGAGAGGAGGATTTTGTACCTTTGCAGTGAAATTATCACTCAACTTTTTTTACTGCAATGGAATTTTGGCGCAAACGAACAGATGACGAGATCAAGGAAACCGTATTCAAGGCCTTGGCGGAAAACACCAATTATCTGGAAGAAAATATTTTAGGTGTTCCGGGCTCCTACCTTGACGAGAAGGTTTTCAACCACGATGCCCCCTTTCTTAAAGATGCTCCCTTTCTTTCGACCATGCTGCATAACCCCAACCATATTGGGTGTCATACGATCGGCAAGTCGGAGTCATTTTTCGCCGGCACCCATCAGCTCGAAAAAGAATTGATCGAAATCTGTGCGGTAGATATTTGCAAAGGAAAAAAAGGGGAACACGATGGCTATGTGGCTTCCGGAGGTACAGAGGCCAATATGCAGGCGATCTGGATTTACCGCAATTTCTTTCAGCAAACACAACAAGCGAAGCGCGAGGAAATCGTGATTATCACCAGTGCCGACAACCATTATTCGATGGATAAGGCGGGGAACATTCTGGCCCTCGATGTGGCCAAAGTTGAGGTAGATGAAAACAGCCGAAGCATCAGTAAAAAAACGGTGGAAGCCTGCATTGATGAACAGCAACGCCAGGGCAAGCGTTTCTTCATTATTGTGGCCAATATGATGACCACGATGTTTGGCTCGGTGGACAGTATCGACACCTACCTTGAGGTACTCAAAACCCGCAACCTCCACTTTAAATTACATATTGACGGCGCCTATGGCGGATTTTATTACCCTTTTTCTGAAAATGAATTTCAGATGGGCTTTAATCACCCAGACGTTTCCTCGATTACGCTCGATGCCCACAAAATGGCGCAGGCCCCTTATGGCACGGGAATTTTTCTTGCCCGCAAAGGGCTGATGAACTACGCCACTACCCAGGAGGCCAGCTATGTGGAAGGTGAGGATTGCACACTGATTGGGAGCCGTTCCGGCGCCAATGCGATTTCGGTATGGATGATTTTGTCCAAATATGGACCTTATGGCTGGTACGAAAAGATTTTTATTCTTCAGAAACGTACTGAATGGCTTTGTAAGGAATTGAATGCGCTTGATATTGACTATTTCCGCCACCCGAAATCGAACATCGTAACCATCAAGTCGAAACACCTCACGCCAGCCATTGCCCACCGCTACAGCCTGGTACCCGATTCACACCACGCCCCAAAATGGTACAAAGTTGTCGTGATGGAACACGTAACAATTGAAAAACTGATGCCATTGGTTGAAGACTTAAAGCGTGTTTAACATTCGCCGCATCAGTAAGCAGAAATAACCCTTCAGTGCTTTCACTGAACATAAGCCACAAAGCAATAATAGATGCTTTGTGGCTTTTTTTATCCCATTTCATGGAATGAAAATATCCCCTTCTGCTATCATTTCCGACTTGGAAACACGCCCTTCAACCTTTCAGTCAGCAGAAATTCACCCATAGACATGGCGGTATTTACGACGTGTTTTTGAAACATATCCGCCCGAAAATTAGCATTAATCCACGCAACAAGCCTATATTTGCATCATATACCACCCCAATAAAGGTGAATTAGTCGCCTAAATTCGCTTTTATTGCAACAAAAAAATATATGAACTCAATATTACACATGGATTTGGACAGTTTCTTTGTTTCCGTAGAACGGCTGAGAAATAGTGAACTGAATAATATTCCGCTCATTATTGGAGGAAAATCCAACCGGGGGGTCGTGGCCTCATGCAGCTACGAAGCCCGGCAGTTCGGTGTAAAATCAGCAATGCCCATCCGCATGGCGAAAATGCTTTGCCCTCACGCGACAATTCTTTCAGGAGATATGGAACAGTACAGTCAGCATTCCCGCTTGGTTACAGAAATTATTGCTGATCATGTTCCTTTGTTTGAAAAGGCTTCGATTGATGAGTTTTATGTAGACCTGACCGGCATGGATCGCTTTTATGGTTGCCACCAATGGGCGGTGGAGCTTCGCCAAAAGGTGATCAAGGAAAGTGGGCTGCCGATTTCCTTTGGGCTGTCGGTCAATAAACTGATTGCTAAAATGGGCACAAATGAAGGCAAACCCAACGGTGCAATCCGTGTACCTGTTGGGCACGAGAAGGCTTTTATTTCCCCTTTGTCGGTTCGGAAAATCCCGATGGTAGGGCAAAAAACCTATCAGACGCTTTCAGCGATGGGCGTCCGGACCATCAGTACCCTGCAACAAATTCCACGGCCATTACTTGAGCGTGAGTTCGGGCGGTCGGGCATAGTACTCCACCAAAAATCACATGCCATTGACCACAGCCTCGTTACGCCTTACAGCGAACAGAAATCAGCCTCGAAAGAGCAAACTTTTCAGCACGACACCATTGATGTGGAATACCTCAAATCGAAGTTGGTCAGCATGACCGAAGACCTCGCTTATGAACTTCGGAAACAGAAAAAACTGACCGGATGCATTACGGTAAAAATCCGCTATTCGGACTTCAATACCGTCAGCAAACAGCAACGCATCGCCTACACTTCCCATGAGGATGTCCTGATACGCATTGCCAAAGGGATTTTTGATCAGCTGCACGACCGCCGAGTGCTCGTCAGGCTGATCGGCATCCGCTTCAGCCATTTGGTGCAGGGAAGTTTCCAGATCGACCTTTTTGAGGACAACACCAAATCCTTGCGCTTGCATGAAGCTAAAGATTTGCTCCGCCAGAAATACGGGGAGCAAGTTGTACGCAGGGCAGTGAGTCTGAGTAAGGCGCGCATGTAATTCCCTTCCATATTGCTCAAAATCCCAAATCTCCCATTGCCTATAAAAATCGTTCACCCCAAAATTTCACCGCTTTGCTTTTTCATTGTCATACTTTTTTCAGCTTTCGCTATGGCCTGCTTTCCCCCGAAATGCTGGTACAGGAACTTAAGGCCAAGGGCTACACCTCTTTTGTGCTCACCGATATCAACAATACTTCAGCGGTTTTTGAGGTATATCGGGAAGCCCTGAAACAAGGGCTGAAAATGAATGTCGGTATAGAATTCCGCCGTAACGGACAGTGGCAATATACTGCCGTCGCGAAATCGGCCACGGGTTTCCGGATTATCAACGAACACCTCACCGCCCACCAGCACTGCAACTCATTCCCCCCATTATTTCATGAGGAGGTACTGGTCATTTTCCCGATGAATAACCTGCCCGAACGCGCGCTCACGGCCAATGAATTTATCAGCTTTCCGCCAGAGCAAGTCCATCGATGGCCAAGCCTTAAACATCTGCATCCCTACCGAGAACATTTACTGATGGGGCTGCCCATTACTTTCTCGGCACCGAAAGACCGTCAGCTTCACCGCCTGCTTTGCGCCATTGATCAGAATGTGCTGCTAAGCAAACTTGACAAAAGCCGAATTGCCACAACTTCAGCATTTCCAATACCGAAAAAAGACTATATTGAATACTATGCAAGCATGCCTGATGTGGTACAGCAAAGTCAGGAATTATTGTCGATGTGTACCCTTCATTTTGATTTAGAAAAACCTCGCAACAAACGGTTTTATACTTGCTCCGACAAAGACGACATGGCCCTGTTGCGGAAACTGACCTATGATGGTTTTGCTTATCGGTATTCAAAAAACGACCGCTATGCCCGTGCCCGTGTAGAGAAAGAACTGCGGGTAATCGAACAGCTGAAAATGGGCGCTTATTTCCTTATTACCTGGGACATGCTTCGCTATGCAGGGAATTGTGGTTTTTATCATGTAGGGCGAGGATCGGGGGCAAACTCGATCGTTGCTTACTGCCTGAAAATTACCGATGTTGATCCTGTGGAACTGAATTTATATTTCGAACGGTTTATTAACCCCTATCGGAGTTCACCGCCAGATTTTGATATTGATTTCAGCTGGGACGAAAGGGATCAGATACTTGACTATCTTTTTAAAAGGTACGGCAAAGACCATGTCGCACTGATGGCCTGCTACAATACTTTTAAGGCAAAATCGCTAATCAGGGAATTAGGAAAGGTTTTTGGCCTGCCAAAAGGGGATATCGACTGTATGATTGATGAACCCAACAAGCCTAAAAAGCATCATGAAATGGCTCGGAAAATTTACCGGTATGCCCACCGGCTTCAGGGAATCCCCAACCACCTTTCCATACATGCTGGTGGGGTACTGATTTCAGAAGCACCCATTACTTGCTGTACGCCATTGCTCCAGATGCCAAAGGGTTTTCCTATTGTTCATTTCGACATGCATGTGGCGGAAGATATCGGATATTATAAGTTTGATGTCCTCAGCCAAAGGGGGCTTGGGCATATCAAAGAATGTGTAAAGCTGGTGCAGGAAAATCTGGGGGTGAGTATTGATGTTCATGACATTCAATCCTTTAAAAAGGATGAACGGATTAAGCATAACCTGAAAATTGGCAAAACGATTGGTTGCTTTTATATTGAATCGCCTGCGATGCGCCAATTGCTGCAAAAATTATCTTGCGATAATTATGTGTCGCTTGTTGCTGCCTCGTCAATCATTCGGCCAGGGGTTGCAAAAAGTGGCATGATGAAAACCTATATTGAACGGGCACACCATCCTGAGAAAGTGCAATATTTACACCCTGTGTTTGAGGAGCACCTTGGAGAAACCTATGGCGTGATGGTCTATCAGGAAGATGTGATCAAGATTGCCCATCATTTTGCGGGGATTTCCCTTGATGAAGCCGATATTTTACGTCGTGCAATGAGCGGAAAGACAAGAAGCAAAACGGCCTTTCAGGAACTTCAAGATCAGTTTTTTGCCAATTGCCAGGCACGAGGGCATGCTCGGGCGCTTTCTGAAGAAGTCTGGCGACAGATGGAAAGCTTTTCGGGCTACTCTTTCTGCAAAGCGCATTCGGCGAGTTTTGCAGTAGAAAGTTACCAAAGCCTTTTTCTGAAAACTTACTATCCGCTGGAGTTTATGGTGGCGGTGATCAATAATTTTGGAGGATTTTATTTTGCGGAACTTTACCTGCACGAAGCCCGACTTGCAGGGGCGAATATTCACGCGCCCTGTATTAATCGGAGTTCATGGCTGACCAGTATTCGGCAAAAGGATATTTACATCGGCTTTGTGCATATCAAGAGCATCAATCAAAAACTCATTCAGGAAATAATAACGGAGCGGGAGCAAAAAGGGCCTTTCAGGAGCCTCGCGGATTTTACCAGCCGAGTTGCCATTGGCCGTGAACAACTGGAGTTGCTCATCAGGATTGACGCCTTTCGCTTTACGGGCCACAGCCCTCAGCAATTACAGTGGAAAAAAGGGCTTTGTCTGCGCCCCAACAAACCCAAAGTGGCAACAGGACTTTTGTTTGCCTCGGAAATGGCACAAGAGCAAAAATATGAGTTGCCCACACTTGAGCAGGAAGGCAATGAGGGCTTTTTTGAACAGCTTGATCTGCTGGGCTTCCCCCTCTCAAGCCCTTTTGATATTTTGCGCACTTCCTTTCGCGGAGACTTCCCTGCTATTGACCTGGTTAAATATCAGGGGCAGACGGTCAGGATGCTTGGCTATTACATCACGCGAAAACCTGTGCGCACGGTAAAGGGAGAGATCATGAATTTTGGCTCTTTTATTGATGCCTGGGGGTATTTTTTTGATAGTTGCCACTTTCCCCCAAGTCTTCAGCATAGTCCTTTTCAGGGGCGGGGTTGTTATTTGATCAAGGGAAAAGTCGTGGTTGAGTTTGGATTCCCAACCGTGGAGGTGGAAAAGATGGTGAAGCTACCGCAAAAGGCGGACCCAAGGTATTGATCAGCCTGTGCGGCAGTAGCAACATTCTGAGCATAAAAAAAGGAAGCCCATGCACGATAAAACACTACCATTACCGTGCTTATGTGGGGCTTCCTGTACTTTTTAGAAGATAAATCCTACGCCAAACTCCAGCTGGTTTGGTTCGGCTTCTGTATTTTCGTATTTGTTGGTTCTGAACTGATAATTCATTTTGAAGGTCCAGTTTCTTTTAGGTCTGAAATTCAAACCTACCGTAACAATCTCCAGGTCTTTTAAATCCCCACGCACGGAAGATAAATCCTCCATCGCTTCAAGTTTGTCGATCAGTTGACCATCAATAGATTTATGGGTGTTCATTCGCTCATAACGCACAAATAATGGCAATTTCCAGTCGCTGTTTGGCAAAATATGCGGCATAATATTGTAACGCCCCTCAATATAATAGCCTTCAGTACGGCTTCCCAACAGCTCATTACCGATATCAAAAATCTGATCGGTACCCGTCAGCCAGCCGTGAGTATACAAACCAAAAAGGGTGAAATTCCCAATGTTATGTGCCCCTACCAAGGTAACCAAACCGAGTTGCGCATCGAGTTTATCCCCATTTTCAAAGGTATAGCCACGAGACACATCGCCATAATAACCCGCCAGGGAAATTAAACTGCGGTCCTCATGCCCATAAGACAGCTTCCCATTAAAAGCCATCCCTTCGGGCCACTCTGTCCAGGAAGTATAGCGGCCATCACGAATCCATGTTCCAGAGGTAAACTGACTGCCGTCCATCCCTTTGGTAACCCCAAACTGGTATTCAGAATCGGCGATTGGGCTACCGTAAATCAGGAATCCCTGCTCGAGCCACTGCGAAGGGATAATGGTACGCTCCACTTCAGGTCGATTCACAGAATAGAAACCGATAGGCTCTTCATTCACATTTACCCAACCCAGACTCAGCGGGTAATTACCTACCCTTAAATTAAAACTATGGTGAAAAAGGAAATCCAGGGAAGCCTCCAGATTATACTCGAAGTGGTCTTTTCCCTGAAAAAAACCATCCTGCAAATATTCTATCTGCAACTCACTCATAAAGATGATTTTATCGGAAAAACGATACCCAAAGTATGTCCCCAAACGATATAGATTTGTATAATACTGCTCAATCTCTTTATCTCCTTTGTTGGGAATATCAAACTGATACCCCACCGCGTTCATCTCCCCAAAACCACTGATGGTAAAGCGGCGATCGGCGGTAAAAATTTTAGAGGAAGCATTGGCAAAGCCCGACTGCTTGATGTATTTCAGCTCAGAAATCACACTGTTATTCCCTTCAACGGCAAGGGTGTCCGAAACGGATTGCGCAAAAACAGGCGCACAAAGAAGCATCAATGCTCCTAAGATAAAATTTTTCATATTTTACTGCTACTTGATATAAACTAAAGGTGTGCTTGTGCACAAAAAAACCGATGGTTATATCAAGCGAGCGGTGGCGGGGTCAGCGGAGAGGTGGATAATCCCTGATAAATGGACAAATAAAAGATAATGTCCTCGGTAGAGAGCATGCGTCCATTAAAATCAGGCACGGCGACCTTTTGCATGTACAGGGCCTTTACCACACTAACGTGCTGCTTTTCATCCTGCCCTTCTGGGGCATCATCGAACGTCCAGTCTGCATTAATGGAGGTGAGAAGCAATTCCAAAAAGGACTCAATCTCATTGTCCATACTGGCACTTCCACGCCCGAGCAAAGTATCATCAACATTCACACTGTTGTTCAGCAAAACCATCACCATAACGATGGTGAGGCCCTGTTGTGCGATATGTCTTAGGTATGATAGCATGGACTACAAATTTGGTATAAATAATTATAAATGTCAAATGAAAAAAAGCCACCCTGAGGTGGCTCTAAACATCTATCAATACAATTACTAATTGTCTAATTAATAAGGAGACACTGTTGGAACGATATAATACTTTCCGTCAGCAGGAAGGTTTACAGGCTCATCGTCCTCATCTCCACCAGCAGGGGAAACTTCCAGTTCACCTTCAATTTGGAATGCTTTCATGTCGCCAAGGTCAAGAAACTCTCCACCCAAAGTGATCGGCATTTCAACTTCGTCGTCTTTAGGGGTTTTCCCTCCAATCACAAGTATACCAGCGTATTGTCCTTCTTCAATCTGGCTCTCAATATTTATAGAAGAAGGAATCACTTCCCCTAACAGCTCGCCAAGTTCACCTGATTCAGTAACTTCAAATACTGATGATGACTGACTTACAAATGCTGATTCAAATGCACGTTGTGTAGCATCACGGTCCCAAGGAGTTACCTCGTCATTATCGCTACACGACATTAAACCTGCTACTAAAACCATTAAAATTGCGAAAAACTTGTTCATGTTGTTATTAATTTTTGTTACCACATTGTTTTCAATGATAGTAGTGTTGAAGCTCTAACTAAACCACATCTGATATTTTTCGCAATCCACATCCGCAGTGGTGAGGGAGAAAATAACATGAAGGCCAAAAACTGCCTTGAGCAGCTTGCAAGGCTGATTATTAACAAAAGAACGGGCGAAAATTAATGATAAAAAACTAAAATATAGACTGTTATGGAGCATTCAGTAATCGTTTTGGGATATAAAAAAGCCCCAAACCAAGAGGTCTGGGGCAGTAATATTGGTGACTCAATCGCTTAAATGCTTTTGATCGCTTTGGTGATGTCCTCGGCAGAAGCGCGATTTCTGTAATTTGGATCGAACTGGCGATAAACCACTTTACCGTCCTGCCCAACAACGAAGGTTGCTGGCACTGGCAGCAGGGCTTTATCGGCCGCATTCTTTTCTGCAATGTCAATACTTAACATCTTATCTACTTTCTCCTGATAGCCGTCGGTGACTTCAAAACCGACCTTATAATCGTTCACAACCTGTTGCGCCTCTCCAACAATCGGAAAAGAAGCCTCTACTTTGTTTGCGATTTTCTGCACTTCAGAACGCTTCTCTGGCGAAACGACCAATACCTGACCACCTGCTTCGGTGATCATGGCGATATTATTCTGCAACGACTTCAGTTCCCGATTACAAACCGGACACCAGTAACCACGATAGAAAACCACCGCTACAGGGCCTTGTTTCAGCATTGAATTCAAAGAAACCTGCTTGCCATGCTGATCCACCCCCGAAATGTCTGGTGCGGCATCGCCAACCTGTAAGCCCTCACCCAAGGTTCCTGATTTCACACCGTATTTGGTAAAATCCTGCTTTGACTGGGCATATACAGTCGAAGAAAATAGGGTGATCAGTAATAATAAAATGAAATTTTTCATGGTAGTTCTGTCTGTTTGGATTTTTATAATGACCAAACCTAAAGAATATCAGAGAAGAAAAATGTCATGATAAAGACCAAAGCCCTGAACTATTGCTGCCCGACGGGTGCTTTGGGAATGACCTCGGCTTCTTGCTCGGGAATGCGGATTTTCTGTGCAAAATAAAGCGAGACCAAGCTTAATACCGCCGCGGCGATGAATGGAATTTGCCAGTCAATCAACCATAGCGCGCCACCCACCACGGGAATCACCACTGCCGTCAGGTGGTTAATCGTAAAGGCCATACCCATTGATGGGGCAATGTCCTGCGGGTCGGCCGTCTTTTGAAAGAACGTTTTAATGGCAATGGAAAAATTAAAGAAGATATGATCAAAAATATAAAGCCCAGCCACAATCCATCTGTTTTCCAGAAAAGCATAAGCCAGAAAGATGATGAACAGCGAAGCGTATTCCATTGAAAGGATTTTTCGCTCCCCAAACTTGTTGATTCCTTTGGCAATTAAAGGATTGAAGAAATAGGCGATAATGTTATTGAGCACAAACAGCACAGTGATTTCCTGAATACTGAAATCGTACTTTTTTACCAGCAGAAAAACCGCAAAAACCACAAAAATTTGTCGGCGGGCACCACTGAGTAAATTCAACACATAAAAAAGCCAGTACTTTTTCCTAAGAATCATTTTTTTATGCTGCGCAGGAAGGGAGTTGTCAACGGGATTTTTCAACAGCGCCCAAATGGCAATGCCCACTGCGGCCAAACCAATAATTAAATACTGATTCTTGAAGGTCAGAAAGCTGGCGGTAATAAAAATCCCCAGCCCGACAGCAATATTGGAAATGGCAGAAATTGACCGAATACGCGCAAATACCACAGGCGCCTGAAGGCGGTCGAAATACTGCAAGGTCAGGGACTGGTTGGTGGTTTCAAAATAATGAAAGCCTACTGACATGATCAGTGTGGTTGCCGCCAGCCCAAAATAGGAAGGGAAAAAACCCGTCAGCAACACGCCAAGTCCAAGGGTAAGAATCGAGTAAGCAGAAAGGCGGTGTTCCTTAAAAATCAACAGCAGGTACACCACCAAAAGGCTCAGAAAGCCTGGAATTTCGCGAACAGACTGAATAAAGCCAACATTAAAACCGTTCAGCCCTATTTCATCTACAGCAAAATTATTAAAAAGCGTTCTCCATCCCTGAAAGGCAATGGCCGAGGCAATCGAGAGTAGCAATAAATACCGGTACATCGGTACTTTGCGAATAGCGTCAATCTGAAATTTATTCATAGTATTTGAAGATCAGCGACAAAATTACTCATTTTGCCGTATTTATTCACGATATCAGCAGGTTTCATCAAGGAATTTTCAACATATCGACCCATCGACTGCGAAAATCTCAATGTCGTCTGTAAACCTGTATGAGTGGTACGCCCCCGTAAATCCGACCTGATTTTTTTATTTCGTCAATCTGAGATCACTTTTCATTATTTTTTCAGAAGGGTTTCGCATATAAATAGCAGGGATTATTTACGGGTTGCGTCGCTAAGCTGTCGAATATTTTTGTGCCTATCGGTACGGACGTTGCATGCAACTTCCCTACGGCGGTAGAAATCATGTTTTTAATTGGAATGATGGCGTATTTTCAACAGGCCACTTCAAAACTTTAAAAAAGAGTGCCCTTAGCTACCATCACAACAATAAACCTTCGATATTTACCTCAAACAATAGAATCACATGGAAAATATCGTAAACGTTGCTGTTCAGGTACTGCCTTCAGCAAAAGACATCCACCCTTATACCTTGGTAGATGCCGGCATTGAAGCCATTCAAAATTCAGGCTTGACCTATGAGGTTTGTCCTTTTGAGACCGTTATCGAAGGGCCTTATGATGAAGTAATGGCATTGGTAAAGCAAGTGCAACAAGCTTGTTATGCGGCAGGAGCCGAGCAAATCATCACTAACATCAAAATTCAGACCCGCAGATCGGCTGATGTATCGATTGAGGATAAAATTGGCAAATACCGTAAATAGGATATTTGCTTCAGCGGGCTTGCTGAAATGACAGGAAGCCTGCTTCATAATATCAGTATATGATATTTAAAAATTAAAATCTCAATACTTCATATTCATAAGCATCGAATAAACAAACAAAAAATAGAGATATCTTAACACTAAGAAGGCAACTTAGTTATCCCAACAGAACCTAACTGGGAGCTCAAATGATAAAAATAACTACTGTCCGAATTGCCTTTTCTCTATTGCTGATCACCCTCATTACCCATTGTTTATCAGCACAATCCTGCCTGATTGAAATTCACAGGGAAGACAATATCAAAAACAAGCTTCTCGGTTCCACTTACAGCTCCAACTCATTTGCCATCACCAATTTGTCGGCTGATAACCAAAACATCAGCAGTGTGCGCATCGACCTCTCCACCGCATTGGTTCAAGGGATGGTTTTCGACCCTGCAGGAAAAGCAGGAGACCTTGTTGCCAAAGATTTCACCAACGACGACCCTGCAAACCAAGCGGGAGTTCAGGATGCCTCCTTTGCAAATGGCAGCGATGAAGACGGCTACCTTGTCATGACGGTCAATTACAATAATTTTGAACCCCAGGAAAGCAGTTTCTTTTCTGTGGATGTCGATCCACGAAGCATTAAAGGTTTGCCTGCCCCCGGCCCGAACGATACCGGAAGTGTTTCAGGCATGGAACTTATCGGGGCTACCGTTACGGTTATGTATAGCGACGGCAGCAGCCAGATGGCTAAGTTGGCAGCGCGCAAAAACACCCTTGCAGGTGCATGGGCAAAGTTACCGATAAGCCCCCAGCAGGCTGTTACCATTGGACTTAACAACGACCCGAGCAGTCCGGTAACCCGTTTCAGCAGTGCACAAACCATCAGTATCGCCGGCACTCCCAATGCAAAATATGAACTGACCATTTTACAGGGAGGCCAATATCAGCCTGCCAATACCAATCTTCCTTTCGCTGCTTACGAAGCCAATACGATCATTGCCGTGAACCAATTTTTCGGCACCCTTAGCAATGGAAACGTCGCCATTGAGGTCGATCTATTTCCTGAGAACGATAACGAAGGCTTCTTTTTCATCATGGCGACACTTGTGGATCAGGACGGACAGCCCCTGAAGAGCTCAAACCCTCTCATCGTTAAAATTGATGAAAATGTGGAGGATGACGATCAGGATGGCGACGGCATTACCGATGATATCGACACCTGCCCAGACGCTCCCAACCCAGACCAGCAAATCCCGATATGGTATGTAGACAAGGACAATGATGGCTATGGAGTGGACGACCCTGCCACCAACCTGCAGGATTGCATCGCCCCAGTTGGCTATGTGGCGCGGGCTGGAGATTGCGATGATCAGCAGGTGAATATCAATCCTGAACAGTTGGAAATTGCCGACAATATCGACAATAATTGTGATGGACAGGTGGACGAAGGTTTTCCCGACACGGATAACGATGGCATTATTGACGAACTTGACAATTGTCCCGATCAGCCCAACCCCGACCAAATACTGACCACCTACTATTTGGACAATGATGAGGACGGCTTCGGAAATACTGACGACTTTATTACCTCTTGCACTCCTTTGGAGGGCTATGTGGAATTGGCTGGAGACTGTAATGACAACGATGAGACCATCTTTCCGCAGGCACCTGAAAAGGCGGATAATATCGACAATAATTGCGATGGACAGATTGATGAAGGTTTTCCCGATACGGATAACGATGGCATTATTGATGCCCTGGACAATTGTCCGGAAACCCCCAATCCCGATCAGCAATTTATCACCTTTTTTGCGGATCAGGATAAAGATGGTTTCGGTGACCCCAACAACACAATACAGGATTGCCTCAAACCGTTGGGTTTTGTAGAAAATAGTGATGACTGTGATGATAGCGACCCCAATACCTTCCCTTTTGCCGAGGAACTTCCTGACGGGAAAGACAATAATTGTGATGGGCAGATTGATGAAGGTTTCAGCAATGATATGGACAACGACGGCATCAGCGATGAGCTCGATAACTGCCCAACTGTGCCGAACCCCGATCAAATCATTCCTGTCTGGTATGCTGATGCCGATAATGATGGCTTTGGAGATCCAAATGAAGCCGTGGCAGATTGCCAGCAGCCCACGGGTTTTGTTGCCAACAATCAAGACTGTGACGACCAAAATCCGCAGATTAACCCGAATGCGACGGAAATTGCAGACAACATTGACAATAATTGTGATGGGCAGATTGATGAAGGCATGACCATTGACGGCGACAACGACGGCATCAGCGATGAGCTCGATAACTGCCCAACTGTACCAAACCCCGATCAAATTATTCCTGTATGGTATGCCGATGCCGATAATGATGGCTTTGGAGATCCAAATGAAGCCGTGGCAGATTGCCAGCAGCCCACGGGTTTTGTCGACAACAATCAGGACTGTGACGACCAAAATCCGCAGATTAACCCGAATGCGACGGAAATTGCCGACAACATTGACAATAACTGTGATGGGCGAATTGATGAGGGTGTGGTTAACATCAACCCAACAATTACTGCAATAAAATTAATTGAAGATGATCGGGTTACGGAAGTAAAAATCCTTAACACCACCGACACCCTCACCCTTGATTCCTTTATCAATGATTTTCTGAAATTTGAAAGTGCGCAAACCGACAGCGTCAGCATTGAGGTGGATGGTGAAGTTCTGACGGTCGTAGCAGCGAACGAACTGATCAGGCTCTCCGATATTATCTTTGAAGACAAGTCGAATTATGTCATAGAATTCACCCCATTTTCATTCAATGGCCAACAGCAAGTTATTGGCCTGGAGCGCACGATTAATTTGTTCATCGGGCCGGGTGCCGGAGCACCAAACACACCACTATCGGGCGGAACAAACAGCCAGCTTCCGCCATTCACATTTGAGGCAGATGGGCAGCAGTGGAACTTAAAGGTACTCAAAGAGGGGCAGTTGCTGATCGCCAATACGCTTGGTCAGCTTATCCTTCAGACGAAAGCCACCGCAGGCATGCGCTATGAGTTGAGTGCTTTACAGCAACAAACCATTATTGTTAAATGGACGCACCTGAGCCAACAATATCAGAAAACGGTCAGAAAAGTGGAGTAAGCACTACCATTGATTACATGAACCCATGCAAGTAGGTGAGCAGGTCGGCTTCTTCCGACAGGTTCAGCTTCTTGCGCAAGCGGTGTCGGGCCACTTTTACACTGTTCAGGGAAATACCCAAAGTGGTGGCGATATCCTTGGAGGAAAGGTCCAGTCGATAGAGGTAACAGAGGCGAAGATTGTAGTCTGTAAGGTCGGGGTGTTGGCTTTTCAGGTTATGCACAAAATCCTGATGCACCTCGGCAAAAAGGGCGTTAAAGGTCTTCCAGTCCTGCTCCATCTCCAGGCTGGCATCAATTTTATGCAACACGCCTTTAATGTCAGTCGCTTTAGACTGATCTTTTTTCACCATGACCTCCAAATCTGATTTCACCCGTTTGAGCAGCTCATTTTTAGCGATGGTATTCAGCGTATGGGCCGTTAATTCCCGTTCCCGAAAATACAGCCTTTCAGAAAATTGCGCTTTCAATAATTCATGATTTTCGCGCTCGGCTTTCTCCAAAGCACTGTTTTGCGACTGAAGGCGCTCCTTCTGTGCCTGTAAAGCGCGGGTGCGTTCCGCCACTTTGGAATTAAGCACCGTTTGCTGATGTTGCCAGTTTTTCTCTTTGATCCGCCACGCCAAAGCAATCATCATCATGATGCCCAAAAGAACCAGCACTTTAAAATAGATGGTTTCGTAGTAGCGCGGTTCAAGGTCGATATTAAGGGTTCTGCTGCCGACCATCTGATCGGGTGCATTGATCAAATAAGCCTGCAGGTGAAACTCATGCGCTCCCGAAGGGTAATCGGTGAACGTTACCCGCCGCTGCTGACCGATGTCCACCCACTGATCTTTGGACTCCCCCACCCGATACCGAAAACCAATGTTTCGGGTATTTCCATAATCGAGGCAGGCAAAGTTTACTGTAAATGAATTTTCACCCGCCGACAAACGAACCTCATCATTCTTCTCCCCTTCCTGAATAAATACGGCACGATTTTCCGGCACATTCTCTATCAATTCAAATTTTGTGAAGCGCACAGGTGCTGCAGGGCTGTCCAATTCTACCGCATCAGGGTTGAAAAACACCAGCCCTTCGGTATTTCCGAAGGTTATCGTACCATCTTCCAAACAAACGCCCGCACCATAATTAAAATTCCCGAGGCTCAGGTCATGAGGGATATTAAAAAAACGGACTTGCTGATTGCGAGGATCAAAACAGTGAATCCCCACATTGGAGGACATCCATACCTGCTGATCTTGCCCCGCCACCATTGAAAAAATTTGCAAATTACGCAGCGACTCCACCGGCTCGAACTTCTCGGTAGAACGATCGAAACGGAAAACCCCTCCGCCAAAAGTTCCTACCCAAATATTCAAATGATCATCTTCAAGAATACTCATCACGCCAAGGGTACGTTCCATTTGTACTGAAATCGGGTAATTATAAAATCGCTGTTCTTTTTTGGAAAACCTGCTCAGGCCACCAAAAGAACCCACCCATAAATCCCCGCGAACGTCCTGCATCAGCGCACGGACATCATTATCGCCCAGGCTCTTGTCATCATTTTCCTGGTGCGTATATTTTTCCGTCCGTCGGCCATCTAAAGACCGAAAGAATAAGCCTTTGGAGGTTCCCATCCACATGCCATCGCCCGACAAATCCGCCTTCAGCGCCCATACATTATGTTCAATAAGAAGGTGCGAATAGTTTTGTGGCTTGTTTCGTTGCCCGTTCCACAGGTAGGCACCTTTCCCATAACTTCCCACCCATATATTCCCCTGCTGATCTCTTTCAAGGGAGAGAATATGCCTTGAAAAGTCGGGCAGTTGCTGATTGGAAATATTACCGCTGAGGGTGTTATAGACATTCAGCCCCCCGCCATCAGTGCCCAAAAGCCATTGGTCTCCCATTTTCAGCACCGACCGAACACTACTGTGCGTCAGTCCTTTGGAAAAATGAAGGCCATAGGTTACCTGCTTAAATGGCTGATAAGGATCGTGCATAAATATGCCTTTACCGTAAACACCAAGCCAAATCCGCCCCTGATTATCAGCATAAATAGCCGTAATGGTTGAATAACGGATGGGCGTTTCGGTGGCGTCAATGGTATGGATGGCGGCTTTTTCCGATTTCAAATCCAGAAATTGCAAACCCTGATTTTCAGTCCCAATCCATAAGCCCTGCTGGTGGTCGGTGGCAAGGCTCACCACCTGATTGGCATTCAGGCCGTTTTCTGTAGTGTAATGCGCCACGACCTCATGAGTCTTTTCAGCCAGTTTCCAAAGGCCTCCGCTATAAGTTCCGATCCACAGATTATTCTGCTGATCTACGGCAAAAGTTCTGATAATTTGTGACTGATCGAAAGTACTGACAGGTTCAAAGTGTGGGCGATTTCCGGCTTTACAAAAAAGGCCGCTATTGGTTCCAAGCCAAATGTTACCTGCATGGTCTTCTATTAAACTATTACAAACAACGCCTGGCAGGTAAGTCTTAAAAACCCCTTGTTCCCTCACCCATAAGCCTTGATCTGATGTCCCCACCCATAAATTATTTGCCTGATCTAAACACAAAGCACGGACATCCGCCCGTTCGAGTACATCGCCGCCCATGGCTTCGAAGCGGTTGTTTTCCGGCTGATAAGAATTCAGTCCCGCAAGTGTGCCTACCCAGATTACTCCATTGTCTTCTTCCACCATCGCCCGCACACCATGAAAAACCAAGGCATGAGGATCGCCCTGCTGCGGACGAAAAGGCGTGAAATTAGCGCCATCAAATTTATTTAAACCTTCTTCGGTACCCATCCACATAAAACCCTGCCGATTCTGCAGAATACAAAAAACATCGTTTTGGGAAAGCCCCTCCCCCTTTCCCCATCGGATCAGATTCTTTTGGTCGCTCTGAGCAAATGAACAGCCAAAATTGAACGTCCAAAAGCATACAAAAAAGCATACAAAAACAGGGAATTGCCGAGAGAAGAAAAATGCCATAGGGAACTGTCAGCTAAGTGGTGGTTGAGATATTGTAAAAATATTACTTATTATAATTAAGATATGAAAAAATAATTCAACCACCCAATGTACCCCTAAAAAATAGCCCTATTTGGCTATGAAGAGCGAAATAAAAGTCTGTGTACCCCCTATTGTTACACGTCAGAAAAGGCGTACCCCCTATTGTACCATCAATAAATTAGGGCATTCAGGGCGAAACTCCTACTTTCAAGTATAGACAATAGTTCATTACTGAATGAAGGGTCAAACACACATTACCACATTACACACATTTTATTGGGGGAGTGAGCAAACTCCCCAAAATTTTTCTTTTTCAACTGCACAAATGCCGCCGAGCAGACATCTGTTTTGGTGATTTATTACTTTATTGTAATTGGTTGAAAAATTTATACTATGGCTACTGTAAAGTTAAATATGGGCAAGATTGACCGGATCGTCCGGGGAATTATTGCCACCATTATGATATTCTTGTACCTGGGCAATATCATTACAGGGAATTTGGGCACACTGCTGTTGGTAGGCGCCGGTTTGTTGGTCGCGAACAGCTTGAGCGGAAAATGCTATTTCTATAGCCTGATGGGCTGGAATAGTTGCCAGACCACAGAAACTGCGGCGCCAAGAAAGGATGTATTGAAACAAAAAAAACCCTAACAGGTCGTTAGGGTCTCACACACTTACTTAAATTACCACATGAATTGCATGACAAATGTGTTCATGCAAAATTTCATACCCTTAATATAGTACAATTATATTAATTTAATTCACCTTTAAGGTAAAAATAACAAGTAAGTCCCCTATTTTTTCCATTCAACTTGTAGTTTAGGCTTTTCGATAGGTTGTTACCGTATTTTCCACCGACTATCGAGAGCAATGGACAGTCTCTAAATTCAGCGGTCAAGCAATTGAACAACCGCTGTCTTTATCTCTCATTTAGCCATTATTTAGGTTCGTTGATTGATATCCCACAGAAAAATTAAACGCCTAAAATTAAGGTTGAGGTAACAAAATATTCAACCGCTCAGTGCGCACTTTATCATTACCGATGATTAAAAAATCACTTTCTGTTTGATGGAGGCAGCATCCAGGAAAAGTGTGTGCTCTTTACAGGTTGTCGCATTAATCAAAAAAAACAGCCCGAAGGCTGCTTTTCAATTTATCGTTATTTTTTTATTGTGATCAGGAGAAATCATCCATATTGATGTTCAAAGGATTTAAAAGAAACTCCCAGCCATTCAGGTTCGGCTGATAGTTTGTATAAGGGTGCTCAACTTCAAAATAGGAAGCGACTTCCTCATAATCCCCTGAGAAGTCCGGATCTACTAAACCATCATCGAAAAATTTCTTCACCTGCGGTAAGGCATCCTTCATGTTCAGATCTGTGGCAAGACCAATGAGGCCAGAATTCAGGTAACCATCGCATAGTTGGGAATCATCCTTGGCATCGTAAAGCTTGTTAAGCAAGCGCAATACCCAGGCCTCCACTTCAGTTCTTTCAATATGCCCGTGGAAAACCTGAAAAGCAACCATCGGAATCATGAAGCTTTTGACCATTCCACCGATACCAGGCGTCATCAGAAACTCCTCCAACTTTTCGAGGTCCAATCCCTTGCAAAGTGCGGCATAACGTTTAACAAAATGCGGCAAGGCATCACCAAAATAGAAGTAGATGAAATCATAATCCTGCATCGCGATCAGCGGGAAATATGGCCAAACGCCTTCATATCGCAAATCAGTCAGCATGGTAATTGCCCGTGCGACCATATCTTGCTCGTCAATTTTTTGAAAATGCTCAAACCTCACAAAACCATCCTCTATAAGGCGTATCAGGTCTTGAATCAGTAATTCCCGATCCAGTGCCATCACTGCTTTCCACTCCTGCTCATCCATTTCCTCGAGGCGATAAAACTGCTTCATCTGTTCTGGGAAATTGAAAGTAGGTTCCTGATCTGTTTGTGGCCAACGCTCAAAATGGTGGTGCACATGTGGAAACGACGGGTGCTCATGATCATGGGCAGGAGTTGCTTCGCCTAAAAGTCGGGCGATTTCCATGGTGGTGGGCTCGTCAGGCAAAATTCGGTGCATATCCTCATAAAGTTGCTCCAAACGTTGCGTTTGTTCGGTCAGGAAGAAATACTGCGCGACGGTCATGTAGTAGCCAGCCACTTCCTGAATATGGAATTTATCGCGATCAGGGTACAAAGCATCAAGCTCCAGTTTTTCACCCAGCAAATAGGTTACATCCTCATAAAAATCCTCCGCAAAGTCGCCATTTACCAACGCTACACGTCCAAAAAGATAATCAGGGAAGCGATCGAACAGCAGCTCATTGACCTCCTTTGCCTTTTCCATCTCGCCCTGCATATTATAAGCACTTGCAAGGTAGTTGTAAGATTGCGGATAGGCAGGGTGTGCCTTTATAAATTTTCTAAGCTTATTGATTACCCGATCCAGTTTCTTAATGCCGTTCAGGGAGTTCATTTCAGCATAAAGCGCTTCAAGCTGTTCTGAAATGGCATCAGGCATTTCAAAAAGCGATATTGGGTCAAAGGTTATTTTCTCAGAGCTAATCATATTGTATCAATCATTTTAACAAAGATACCAACAATAATGAACGAAAAAAAGGAGGCTCGAACAGCCTCCTCTTAATAATTCAATAAAATCAGTCGTGCCTGAGTTTTTCAGGCTTTCCAATTATTTTTTCTGTTGTAAGTACATATTCCCCAGCAAAGCGCGGTTTACCTCCACATTCATGTTTTCGTTATGTGGTGTAAAATCGAGTGACAGGTGATTTGTCCCCTTCTTCAACTGCACTTCAATAATGTTGGTCTGCCCTACACTTGCCCATTCGTCGGTTCCGCGCTGCGCCATCACAATTGGCGAAATCTCCTGCCCATTGATGGATAGCGTACGGGTGGCACATTTATTATCAGTGTTCCAAGGGCCTGAGCCATTGGCGTAATCAAACCAGATAAAATATTTCCCTGCCTGAGGTGCCTTAACAGCCCATTTAAGGTGTGTATTTCGCTTTTTCGTCAGGTCGATCATCTGTGGTAATGCCTTGCTGATTGCCTGCTTTCTATCACGGGCATAGCTGCGCATTTTGTAAACTGTCAGCTGTTTTTCATTGCTCAACACAGGTTCCGACAAGAAAGATGCAAAGCCCTTGCTGTCAATCGCCCGCACGGTGTATTCTTTCATATGCTGATCAGTCGCCACTGAAGTTTCGGTGGTTTTTCCCTGAGATTTTCCGTCAATGAACACCTCGTAGGATTTCGCTCCCTTCACAGGAGCCCATGAAAATTTACCTGCTTTGATCTGCGCATCAGGCTTTGGTAAATGGTAATGATTTTCCACCACGTTAATTTGCTGCTTAGGCAGTGCGTTGTTGGCCATCACGATTTCTACCGTATGGTTTCCTGTGCCACTCAAATCAATATCGTGGGCTTCCGAAGGCTTGCCATCAACTTTAAATGATTTGATCTGATTGCCATAACCACTGATGGAAATATCAAAAGACATTTTGCGAAGTTTGAAGTTTTTCAGCTTCATGTTATTGGCAAAAGACTGCGGGATGAACGGGTGGAACATCAGCTTCCCTTCAGGAGAAACCTGCATACCGAACAACAATTTATAAACCATACCCAGGTTACCTGCCACAGACCAAAGCTGACGGTCGGAATTGAGGGTGGTAATAAAGTCTCCGTCATTGGCAACCATATTCTCTTTGTTGGTCAGGAATAAAGCTGCAGCACGGTAAATATCTGCCAAACCATGTTCTACGGCCTGTTCATTACCCGCTTTAGCGGCGGCAAGGTTCCAGAACGACTGCACAAAAGGCCAGATACCATCATTGTGGTAAGGGGTCATGTCAGGAATTTGTGGATAAACACATGGCACGCCGTAAACCACCTGAGGGGTATTGGCAATGACATCCTGCGCGCGTTGCCCATCAGCAATACCGAACAATACGGTGAAAGCCTCGCCGAGAGCTTCAGATTTTTCTGAGGCAATTCGGTGGCGTCTTCCGTAAAGGTACTGACCGTAATATTTCTGATTTTCCAGCCAGAAATGCTTATTAATCGCATCTTTCAGCACTTTGGCATCTTTGGTGAAAGTCGCTTGATCGTCCGTTTTTTTCAACACCCCTGCCATGTCAGCAAGAATCTGATAGGCACGATAATGCGCCGCATTTGTCCCGAGGTTCAAAGAGTGGTAAATATCCACATTGTCCATCCATCGAGGGTAGGTTTGCACCCTCCAGTCGAGGAAGGAAGACTCCCCACGCATGAGGTTTGTGTTTTTATCAAGAATGATATGGCGGTCATCTTCTACCGAATTCTTGATCACATTGTAGGCATAATTCAGCCACTGCTGATCGCCAGAAACCGCATAAATTTCCCAGGCTGCCATCGACCATACCACACGGTCGGATGACACTGGCCAAGCACCACCAGAACCTGTATCCTGAATAATACGGCCACGTTTCACTTTCTTTCTGAGGGAAGTTTTGGCACGTTCTACATCGGCCATTCCCATTCCCAAAGTAATGGCATAGCTGACGTCACGCGTCCAGACACCATCCCATTTGGCGCCTGTTCTGAAGGTACCGTCTGGCTCAGAAAGCAACACTGTTTCCTCCAAAGCCATATCGTAAAGGCTTTTCAGGATTGGTAATTCCGTTTCGAGTTGCGGGTAATTAGAAATATCTTTAGACAGTTTCCATTCCGTTTTTACATAGCGGTCTGGGTGACGGAAATTCATCGTCAGGTCAATCGTATAAATATGGTCACCATCAGGGTCTTTCATTTCAAACCCTCTGTTCCCGAGGTTCACATAATCGTCGTTCAAAGGGAAAGAGTTTCCAGCAATGAATACCCCTTTAAAATCTTCTTTGTAAATCTTCTCTCCCTGAGCATCAACATAGTATCCCTGCTTTGCAAAAGCATCGAATACGGGCTTCATGTTCAACTGATAAGTTACTTTGGTATCTGGCTCCAGCTTTTCCTTCACACCAGCATCTTTGGCAGTATACAGCTGACCAAAGGTGATCATGGGGGCGTCAAAATGGCCATTGGCATCAGGGCGAACAACCACTTGATGAAATTGTCCGTAAGGAAGCTCGTCATTTTTCAGATTGATACTGAAACGCACATTGACCGTACGCATATAGTTTTCATTCTGCGGACTGAGATAGTCCGTGGTCATTTGGTCAGTTCCAACAACTTTGGCGGTGTACTTTCCCTGTGTTACTTTAGTAGGGTAAACCGAAAAGGTGTCGTTAGAATAAATCGCCTGATCTTGGGGGGCTTTACTGTTACAGGCCATCATGGCAAAAAACAGCAATCCGATCGCACATTTTTTCATAACTATAATTGTGTATATTACTTTTCTGCTTTCAAATCTTTATTTCCTGAAAAGATAATAAAATTGTAAAATTGAACGTCAATTACCATCCCTAATTAACGATTAGTTTAATCGTAATCGGTTGCATAAAAAAATCCTCCCAGAATTTACTGAGAGGATTTAATGGAAAATAAATATTTATACCTCTGTTTATTGATCAATAATAATAAACTGAGCACGGCGGTTTTTAGCTCGGCCATCGTCCGTATCGTTGGTGGCAATTGGCTGGGTGTAGCTCATTCCCTTAATACGAATATTGCCGCGTGGCACGCCCGCTTCCACGAGCCTGTCGCGGGCAGCAAGTGCGCGCTCTGTCCCCACAAATTTATTGATGTCTTCATCGCCTATGGTACAGGTATGGCCGAGAATCAGAATTTTTGTATTCGGGTACTTCGCCATAATTTCTGCTATACGCTGGAGCTTTTTATCAGAATCTTCGGTCAGGTCAAACTTCCCGAGTGCAAAGCGTAGTTTTGTATTTTCAATCTCATTGCGCAAATCTTCCTCCATACGCTCCTGATTAACATCCACAATACTTGGTGGCTGCTCCTGCTCCTGTACCTTCATCTTTCTTGAAGGAATGGTGCTTGGCTTCACATGCTGAAGGGTTGCTGGTGCAACATACGGTGCTTTGTCTGCTCCAAGGGCGCGCTGTGCCCGCATATGTCCGAAATGGAAAGAAGCCCCAAACTCAATAGCGTTGTTAGCGCCCAATTGTCCACCGACCTTGCTTCCTGTAGGAATATCATAAGAAATACCGAGTGAAAGGTTCTGGAAATAAACCTGCATCGCAATCACCATGGCCTGGTCAAATCGATAGTAACTCGACAGGGCAACACTTGGCTGGTGGATCATATCAGGTTCATAGGCGAGCTTCAAACCTGCCTCATAGGTATTGGAGTTGGTCTGAATTACCGCACGACCCATAGGACGAAGTGCGAGATGGTCAAATTTGGCGACCTTCACTTCTCCTGAAAGGACATAAGACTGTGTGCCAGAGGTGCGTTCATCCTGAATGAAATTCCTGGAATTTACGGCATCATACATGGCCACGCCAAAAGTACCGTTAATACGTCCCGCATCATCAAACCACATCCAGTTCATTCCTACATTAATATTGAACTGATCATTTTTTGTAAAGTCAAGATTCTCCCCCAAATCTGCCGAAGGGTCAAAATTACCCATAATCCACTGCGCATCGGTGGTTAGGCGGGTCCAGTCAATTCGCAGGAAAGAGTAGCTTCCCTGCATTCCAACACCGATTTGGTGATTACGGGCAATAGGCAAATTATAGTTGAACCCTGCCATGGCCTGGGTATTGGTAAAAGCGCCAGCGGTACCACTTCGGAAATCAGACACCGAACCTGAAACCGCACCAAAACGTCGCTTGTGCTTGCTATCGTATAATGGATGTGAATAACCTGCCATGGTGTTTTTCAGTCCGAAGCCACTACCGAGGGTCGTGTTTCGGTAATGAATCAACAGTCGGTCGAAATTCTCCTGACCTACTGCCGCAGGGTTGGTGTAATACGGCACATAGTCGTGTTGAGAAAGGAATGTATTCTGAGCCTTCAGATCCCCTAAAACAAAAAAGGAAAATAGCAGAAGGGCAAATTTTATAAAATGAGTCTTCATGGTCAAGATTGTTTTTAGCGGATAAGAGAGATATTACCTAATTTTTTGCCGTCAAGCTCTATCGGGCTGCCGTCAGACAGTTTCCCAGACACCTGCCAAACATAATTTCCTTGTGGTTGCTCCGTTCCCTGATACTTACCATCCCAGCCAATCTCCGTCGCCTGACCAACATCGGTGGTTTCAAAGACAATCACTCCTCGGGCATTATAAACCCGAAGATGAATTTCCGCAACGCCTCGACCCCGAAGTCGGAACACGTCATTGGAGCCATCTCCGTTAGGCGTGAAAACTGTAGGCACAAACAAGCCTCCAGGCCCTTCAACCGTCAGGATGCCATCTTCAAGCGTGATATCGTAATTGTCCAAAATCAGGGCATCACCATTGGCACTCACTTCAATAGGGTAAGTTCCTGGTTCCGTATTTGGTGTTACTGAAGTGGTATAATCAGCAGTAATGTTGTCATTATTCTTTATTCCTTCAATGTCACCATCAAGCGTTGGAACTTCCATTCCCTGCGTCATTTGTTTATCATTTGCCGTCAGTAAAAGCGGCGCAGGAGTAACTTCAAGCTCCCCACCATTATAGACAATTTCATAGTTTGCAGCGCTGCCTCCACTGATATTGATCGGGTAAAGCCCTACCGAAGCCGTTTCATCAACTGCTGTGGAAATCTGTATTGCTGGCTGAATAACGCTTTCGTCCTCGCCATTCACAAATCCTGAGATCGTGTAATCCAGTACTGGATTCGGGTCGCCATAGATCTTGGTTTTATTATTGGCCTGTACCGTAAGAGCGGCTTTGGTAACCGTTACCTTGGTAGTTGTGGTTACTGTAAACTCACCATCATTCAGCGAGATTGTCATGATTGTTTCACCGACATTCAGCAGATTCAAGGTCAGGAACTCGCCACTCAAACTTCCATCTGCAATTCCTGCAGGGGAGAAAGACACCGAATAGCTCAGCACGCTGCCATCAGCAGGGCCGTCAGGGTCGATAATATAAGCCTTCAAATCTATCAGGCTCATCACCTGACCATAAACACCAACAATAGGCGCTGGTGCAGGCACCACTACAACCGGCGATTTATTTACTCGGTTTACATTAATGATAATATCTGTCTCAGGCCCAGAAAGCCCCGCATCATTACCTGAAATCAACGTGCCTTTGAGGGTTACTTTTCCAGTACCGACAAAGTCTGCATCTGGCACAAAGTAAAAACCATTTGCCGCCTGGGCTTTGGTTACAAAATTATTGACTTGCACCTCTGTTCCTGAAGGGTCGTAAAGTTTTCCGTTTTCAATCGCCACGACCTGATAGCCTGCCACCTGCTGATCATCCGATGCCTGAGGCATCACCTGAAACACGGGTGACTGCCCATCCTGATCGGTTTCTACAGGATTCGGTGTAACATTCGCCTCGAGATTAATCTTGGCATCTACCAACACGCCTGCCGTAGAAGAAATGTTGTTCAGTGTCAGGTCTGCGGGGTTGCCATGCGTATCTACAATCCCTCCACCATTCAGAACAAGATCTATCACTTGTACCGCCGTCATTTCCTCATCGTTCACCATAACGGTGTATTCAAAGGTGAGTACATTGGTGCCGTTTCCTGATTTATATTCCGCAGCAATATTGCCTGTTTCCAATAGTAAATTCAGTAATGGCGTACCAGAAACCGTCATTACCTGGTCGAAGCTGACAGTGAAACTCATTGTTTCTCCAAGCAAATAAGTTTTGGCAGCAGGAACATCCACCAATGTTACCATTGGGCTCTGATCGTCATCGATAATATTGACTACCGTACTTTCATGACTGCCCAATGTTGCGTTGCTTATTTCAGCAAGGGTCAGCACGGCCGAGCGATCACCATCTACCATTTGGTTATCGATAGGTAAAAAGCTGATCGTTACTTCTGTACTACCGGCAGGAATCACCATTTCGGTGCCTGCTACTGGCGTAAGGGTATAATCCGTTGCGGGAGCATCACCAGAAAGCTGTATCTTGAAACGGGTTGCCTGAGTTGATGCCGCTGAAAGCATCACCTTGACATCAACCGCTGCACCAGCATTTTCTGCCACAGACAAATTGGCTCTTTCCATGCTGATTTGCGGTGGCACAAATTCTTTTACATTGATGATAATTTCTGTATCCGGACCGGATAATCCGCTATCGTTACCGGCAATTAAAGTCCCCTGAATGGTTACTTTTCCTGAACCGAAAAATCCACTGTCAGGCATAAAATATAAACCATTTGCTGCCTGAGCTCGGGAAATATAAGTTCCCGCCGCCACTTCAGCGCCAGAAGCTAAGAACAGTTTACCACTTGCCACTCCTTTCACCTTGTAACCTTTGGTCTGGGCGTCGTCACTGGCCTGAGGACCAACGATAAATACAGGAGATTGAACATCCTCATCGGCTTCCACAGGGTTCGGTGTTACGGCAGCTGTCAAATTAATTTTCGCATCGATTTTCACTCCTGCTGTCGACGGCACATTGTTGAGCGTCAGGTCAGCATCGTTACCAAAAGCATCCTGAAGGCTTCCGCCATTCAATACCAGATCGATCAGGCTCAGGCCGTTCAAATCTTCATCATTTACCTGAACAGTATATGCAAAGGTAATTGCGGAAGTACCCGTACCCGACTGATAGGCTGCGGCTACATTGCCCGATTCTACCGCCAGATTAAGTAATGGACTCCCTGTTACGGTGATGTCTTTATCAAAATTAAGCGTAAAGGTGAGTGTTTCCCCAAGCAAATAGGTTTTTGAGGCAGGAACATCTACCGAGACAATTTCTGGACGCTGATCATCATCGATGATCGTTACGACAGTATTGTCCTCTGTGCTTAAATTAGCATTCAACACCTCGGTTAAGGTCAGGATCGCTGTACGATTGCCGTCCACTTTATTATTATCCGTTGGTGTAAATTGAATGGTCGTTTCTTTTGCCCCAATAGGGATCACCACCTCTATCCCTTCCTTTGGCACGAGGGTATAATCTGAAGTTGGAGCCGTTCCGCTGGTCTGAATTTTAAACTTTGTTTCTTTACCGGAGATCACCGATAAAACGACCTTCACCTCAATGGGTGCTCCAGCATTTTCCTGAACCGACATATTGGCATTTTCCATGCTGAGCGTAGGCACTACTGACTGATCAATGATCGAAAACTCCGAACTTGAAGGGCTTCCAACGGCGCCATTGGTTACCGAGGTAATCGTGGTAATGACCGTTTCATTTGGTTCAAAGACATCGTCAGAAATAGCGTTATAAGTTACCGTTGCAGTTAACTCACCTGCGGGAATGGTAACACTGCTGGCACTGACTGAATAATCAACATCTTTTGTCGCCGTACCTGTAAACCCTAAATTTACCGTTACCGATTGATCTGCAGGCGTGGCAAGGGTAATCGTAGATATGGCCTGTCCGCCATCTTCGTTAATGGCCAAAGGCGCAGTAACAATGCTTGCCTGCGCTAAAATTGCAGGAACGATTGTCAGGGTATAAGGAGCTGACACCGCTGAAATGTTACCGGCTAAATCTTCTGCGGTATAGGTAATCTCATGAACACCTTCGGTCATTCCGGATGGCGTAAATAAAAAGGAAGTTTGAGGAACAGGAATTGTCAGTGCGCCAATATCACCGTTAATACTGCTTGAAAAGCGAACAATACTATTGGTTTCTGAACTCCCGACCAGTCTACCATTTTTATTGGAGGTAATATGGTCTCCCAAGTCGCCAGTATCATCAGCAGGGTCGTTGTTTAAAACTGCTGCGATCGGTGCTGAAGGTGCTTGACGGTCAATAACCATATTGGTAACACCTACAGATGCCACCGGACCATTTCCGGCAATATCAACGGCAAGTGCTTTGAGGGTATAGTTACCTTCCGGAAGACCTGCCACATCAAAAGCATAATTTCCTGTGGTGAATTTAACTGGCCCTACGGTACGGTTTTCCTCACCACTGATTTCAATGGTTACATAGGATGGATTCTCCGTCGTTCCGATGATTTTAACCGTTTGCGCATTCGTTACCATATCGGAATCACTACGGCCGGTATCAGTATCCGCAGACAACACAGGGTTGCTTGGTACTGCGGGTGGTGTTGAGTCTATGGTAAATGAAATTGCCTGAGTTGGGTTGGAGGTATTTCCTGCCGGGTCGGTCGCCGTAGCAGTAATACTGTAGGTGGCATCAGCTTCGCCATTAAAATCCAGCGTTACCACATATTTTCCTGCCGCATCTACTACTGCGCTACCTGTTATAGACACGCCGCCATTTACTGCAGTAAGCGTAACCGTGCTGCCCTGCTCTGCGGTCCCTTCAAATCTTACCGTTTTTTTGCTTGTTATATTATCTCCTTGATCCCCGGTATCGTCATCGGCCACCAACTGAGGCTGCGATGGAACAGGAGGAGGAGTGGTATCTATTTTAAAATTAAAAGTTGGTGAAGCGGAAGAAACGTTCCCGGCTTTATCGGTAAGGGAGGCAGTTACACTATAATTACCATCTGCAAGCTGACTTCCTACCTGTACAAGGTAATCATCCAATCCACTGACAGATTCTGTTCTTTTATCAAGAGTTACTGTTGACACCGTAGCCCCGCCCTTCGTAAACACGAAGGTCATTAGACCAGAAGCCTCTCCAGAAGTTTCAAAGTAAGGCTGTGTTATAGCGGTAACACTACCGATATCATTCCCTGAAGCGTCCTGCATCACAATAGCCGTTGGATCAACAGGTGCTGTAGTGTCAATATTGATGGTTTCTTTTATCGACCGAACACTTTCATTACCAGCACCATCCGAAACCGTACAGAAAACCTCAAAAGAACCATCACCAAGTTCCCCCCCGATAATATCGCCTAAATTGACTGCATAGTAATCTTTTACAGGGACCTCCGCAAAGGTTTTTGTTTGTCCTCCCGGCAGCGGTTTATAACTCACTTTAATATAGAAAAAAGTACCTATTTCGGTGACGCCTCTAAACTCCATTTTAGGTTTAGCCACATTGGAGAAATTATCGTCAGGATTGAAGCCCGTGTTCGAATCCTGCGCCAGCGCTACCGTCCACGGGTCTGGTTGTACGGTATCGACAAATAAATCATAGGTCTGAGAATTACCAATGACGTTATCTCCATTATCATATACGGTAAGCTTTAACTCATAAGAACCGTCAGGCAAAGGATCTCCGGGATTCCCCCCCAAAGGATAAAGCTTAAATGTTTCATCGACCATAGCACTGGTGAGTGGGAAATTGTCCAATTCTGTTCCGTCGATAAAAATAGCACCCTTAACGGCAGCAGCCAGGCTGGTCTTTACCTTCACCTCTGGTTGATTAACATTGGTCGCACCGCTATCGTTGCCCGTTTCGTGGGCATCAATAAGTTCAATGTTTGCCGCCGTACTGGAAGCAATAATCAAGAAATCAGCAAAGATACGGTTGTACAGCAGGGTGTCCATCGCTGCGTGCTCTTCACTAAGATTGGTAGGCCCAAAGTTGCTATACTGTAAAGGCTTGTTATAGGCTTTGTCAGAAGCTAAAGAAGTTGAAGTTGCAGAAGTTATTACGTTCAGCATCAAGAACAGCATCAGGATCTGGATAGGTAGTTTATCCTTCATTTGAGTCAATATTGGTTGATGTTTTGTTTTCTGATAAAAGGCAAAAGCTAAGAAAGGCGAACCCTTCCCCACTCCCAAAATCTATATTTTTTCCAAATTTAATCTAATGCCTTTTCAAATTATACTATATATCCACCAAAAAAGACGACTTTTAAAACAATAAGCCTCCATAAATTACCCGCATTCAACCTGCATTTGGTACATAAAAACATTATTTCATCTATCATATTTAAAATATAACAAATTCAATCCACCCTGAAAACACCCCCATAAAAGACTAATACAGTGGCTATTAACCTAAAAGACGGAGGATTAACAAAAAAGCTATACACGTCGGGTTACCGCCAATAATGTAAATAAAAGTTAATTTTTTATTAAAAACTTACATCATACCCTGCCTTACAAAACGGTTACCATTCACTATTCAAACATACGAATTGCGGTTTTCAGAATTTTTAGGTTCTGCACCAATAAGGTAACGATCGTTTTAGGTACAATTCATTACAGCCCCCCCTTCCTTGAACCCATTTTACAAATTACGATGACGCTCTTACATAAACACCCCTCGGTAAGCACTTCAACCTTCGCAATATTTTTTGACTTCCGCCCCTGTAATAATTGCCCACTGAAGCTTAACCCAATAGAATAATAAAACAATCATTAATAAAGCAAATCACAGCAAAGCCTGAATAACAACACCTCCCACAGCTCCCAATACACCAACAACTTACCACCCTATCTCCTGCTTCAAACCAACCAGCTAAACCACTAAATAATTTAAAGGAAACACTGCTTGTCTGTCAAATTTCAAGTCTGTTATTTGTATGTAATAAATTAGAATTACTAAATTGCGAAATATCGCAGCCCCAAAGGCTGCCTAAACTTATTGACAAAAAAATATCAAGGTATAAAATGGGAAGAGCATTTGAATTCCGGAAGGCGAGAAAAATGAAGCGTTGGGCACATATGTCCAAGACTTTCACTAAAATCGGTCGTGAGATCACTATCGCAGTAAAAGAAAGTGGCCCGGATCCAGACAGCAACTCTCGCCTTAGAGCAATTCTCCAAAACGCAAAAGCGGAGAATATGCCAAAAGACAATATCGAGCGCGCTATTAAAAAAGCTTCCTCAAAAGATACCTCTGACTATAAAGAGGCTTTATTTGAAGGCTATGCGCCTCATGGTATCGCTATCCTTATCGAGACTGCTACAGATAACAATAAAAGAACGGTGGCCAACATTCGTTCTTATTTCAATAAATGCAACGGTAGCCTGGGAACGTCAGGTTCTGTAGAATTTATGTTTGACCACACTTGTAACTTCCGCCTGAAAAATCCGGGAGATATCGATGTGGAGGAATTAGAACTTGAATTGATTGACTTTGGCGCCGAAGAAGTATTTGTGGACGGCGATGAAGATGACATTATGGTATATGGCGAATTCGCCAGCTACGGTGGTCTTCAGAAAGAACTTGAAGCACGTGGCATGGAAATTCTTTCTTCAGGATTCGAACGTATCCCACAGGTAACCAAGGAACTTAGCGAAGAAGACGCTGCCGATGTGGAAAAATTATTGGCGAAAATTGAAGAAGACGACGACGTTTTGAACGTTTTCCATTCTATGGCTTAATATAGTCCGATTTTCAGAAAAAGGCATTGCTAAAAACAGCAATGCCTTTTTTTTGGCCAAAAAACACCAAAGTGAAACAAGCTTTTAATAGGTACTTATTGTACTTTTATCACTTAAAGCCCCAACTCATTAATAATTTGATAGCATATTGGTGATTTAACCAAAAGAAAACGTACCTTTGCACTCCAATACCGGGTTGCGGGTACAAATCTTGAAATTTTTAGGCAGGATTATTGCAGCAGCCCCTACAATAATATAAAACAATATATGCAGAATTTTCAAGAAACAGGGCTTCGGAATGAACTTTTGGATGCCATCACGGAAATGGGTTTCGAAACACCTTCTCCGATTCAATCCAAAACCATTCCTCATATCCTGTCAACGGATCAGGATTTAGTAGCCTTGGCGCAGACCGGAACGGGTAAAACTGCGGCTTTTGGATTGCCAATTCTTCACCGAATTGATCCAAAATCGAAAAATGCTCAGTTATTGATTCTTTCTCCTACTCGCGAACTATGTATTCAGATCGCTACGGAAATGGAACGATTCCTGAAGTATATGGGAGACGTTAAAGTAGTTTCAGTTTATGGTGGTGCACCAATCGACTCTCAAATCAGAGCGATCAAACGTGGAGCTCAAGTTATCGTTGGTACGCCTGGACGTACAATTGACTTACTTAACCGACGTGTTCTCAACTTCTCTAATATCAACTGGTTGGTATTGGATGAGGCTGATGAAATGCTGAACATGGGTTTCAAGGAAGACTTGAACACCATCCTTTCTTCTACATCTGACGAACGTCAGACATTGTTGTTCTCTGCAACAATGCCGAAAGAGATCCAAAACATCGCAGACAACTACATGACCAACCCATTGACTATCAAAATGGGAAAAAGAAATGTAGCTTCAGATGACGTAAAGCACTTTTATTATTTGGTTCACGGAAGTGACCGCTATGAGACTATCAAGCGTGTTGCGGATATGAACCCAGATATTTACGGGATTATCTTCTCAAGAACTCGTGCAGAGGCTAAAGACATTGCAGAAAAATTGCAAGCTGACGGCTACAACGCAGATGCTCTTCATGGAGAACTATCTCAAGGACAGCGTGATCAGGTAATGAACCGCTTCCGTAACAAACAACTTAAATTGTTGGTTGCAACCGATGTTGCTGCCCGTGGGTTGGATGTTAATGAATTGACACACGTTATTAACTATAATCTTCCTGATGATAGCGAAGTATATGTACACCGTTCTGGTCGTACAGGTCGCGCAGGAAACAAGGGGATTTCAGTAGCGATCGTTTCAAACCGTGATGTGAACCGTATCAAAGATATCGAGCGTTTCATTGGTAAGAAATTCGAAAAGCAATTGGTTCCTGGTGGTGATGAAGTTTGTAAAGCCCGTCTTTTCAGCTTAATGTCACGTGTTGAAAATGTAGACATCAACGAAGAACAAATCGCTCCTTTCATGGAAGAAATCACAGCACAATTTGCTGAGATGAGCCGTGAAGAGTTGATCAAACACTTTGTTTCTGTTGAATTCAACCAAATCCTTTCTTATTACAAAAACGCCCGTGACCTGAACATTCAGGAGCGCAAGCAACGCGATCGTCGTGATAAGGAAAACAGCAAGTTTACGCGTTTCTACATCAACTTAGGTGAAGAAAACGAAGGCTTCAATAAATTAAAAATGATCGGTATGATCAATGACAACTTGCCGAAACGCAAAGTTGAAATTGGTAAAATCGACATCCTTCAGAAATTCTCTTTCTTTGAAGTAGATTCCAATTACGAAAACGACGTTTTGGATGCCTTCAGCAACCTTAACTTCGGCGAAAGCAAAGTATTGGTAGAGAAGAAAAAAGGCAAAGAACGCAGTGGTGGTTTCAAAGGAAACCGTCGTGGCGGCAGTGGCGGAGGATTCCGTGGCAATCGTCGTAGTGGCGGTGGCGGAGGAGGCTCTTACCCACGCAATGGCGAAGGCAGAAAACCAAGATATAGAGGATAGAGATTATCCAACATAAAATATTCTACAAAAGTCACACTTTCACAGGTGTGACTTTTTTGTTTTTAGTACATCGGGCAAAATAATAGTTACAACATAAGGGCTGCGGCATAAGTCATAAAAACAAATGGACCCCTACTATGAACATACACGACATCATTCTAAAAGCAGAAGAGCAATTATATTTTGAAGGATTTAAAAAGGTCGGTGCTTTTAAAGAATGTGATTATAAAATGTACCTCGCCCACTATATCATCAATGAAATTGAACGATATGATGACAAAGATCATTTACGCATTTGGACCAACAGCCGAATTAAAGACAATGGCAAAGACCCGCTGGATATTGTTATTGCTGATATAAAACAGGATAGGATTATTGCAGTGATCAACGTCAAGACCTGGTTCAAAGAATTGGACTGGATAGAAAGGATCTATCATTTGTGTAAAGACGGTGACCCTTCGATTCAAAGGTATTTCATCTCCTACCACTCCCCCGATCATAAATTACGGGTGCAGACTTTTAAAGAAAGCATGCAAATGAAATATCCCCAATTGCACTTTCTTCCACGAGCCTTCAAAGAAGACATTTTTTACAATCATCAGGTCGCTGAATTTTACAGAAAAAAATTCAGCACCAAATAAAACACCTACCGTTAACAACTCCACCCAGCATGAAAAACAATCTTATTTTGCAGGTCATCCTTGGTGAAGACACCAACTTTTCCTTTGAACACCGAGGGGTCAATGGGCTATTTATTTTTGGCTTGTTCATTGCTGTTTCCATGACCGTCGTGAACTTCACCTTCGGCCAACCCCTGATCGTCAAATTGCTCTATCTTACCCTCACCTTGGGCATTGGACTGATTTATTACTTTTCAAGGGTGAGAAAAAAATATGATGTGCCCCTGCTATTTTTCATATTGATCACCTATACCGTGCTAAGTGTGATCTGGTTCAGCACAGGAGGAGTTACCGGGTCCTCCGCCTTTGGAATGGTCTTTATTTTTATCAGTTTTCTGCATTTCATCCCCGAAACTTACAGGAACATTTTCATGAAACTGGTCATTATTAATTTTATTCTGTTATGGACATTACAGGAGCTTTACCCGCACTGGCTTCACCCCATTAGTGATGCAGAAAAAAAAATCAGAGTGATGATCAGCTTCGTTACAGGCTTTACTTTTTCAGGCATGACCTCCATACTTTTCAAGGCCCAAAGCAAAAAACGGGAAGAGCAGCTTTTCAATAAGAAAAATCAACTCGAACGGTACCAAAGTCAAATTCAAAACCTCGTAGATTCCGTTGGGGAAGAATTCTATATGTTTTCACGCGATGCCAATAACCAGCTGACCTTTAGCAGTAATAGTCCATCGCATATATTTGGTGAAGAGGTCAATATATTCAATGTTCAGCAATTTCTCGATCAGCATGTATTCCCCTTTTCCATTGTGGAGAACAATCAGAAAAGACATGTTTACGATGTGGCTATCCGTCGTGATGATAAAAAATTGCAGTGGGTAAGAATTACTGAATTTCAGATTTTTCAGCACGGACAATTGATCGGCATTGATGCCATTGTGCAGGATATTACAAAGCGCAAGCAACTCAACTCTCAACTTAACTCTGCCCTGAACAGAGAAAAACAGCTCGGGAAATTGAAATCACAGTTTACCGCCATGGTGAGTCACCAGTTTAAAACACCAATGACCATCATTAAAAGTACCACCCAATTACTCCAAACAATGGAAGAGGGTGAAATGACGATTTCAGAAAGTACCAAACAATGGCGACTCAGCAAATACGATCGGGTCTATTCAGCCATTGACTCTTTGACCGACATGGTGAACAGTATTTTGGTCTTTAATAAAAGTGAGGCAGGGAAAATTGCCTTCAACCCCGAAAACACCGACTTGATTCCCCTACTCCAGGAACTTATCGAAGAGTATGAAACGGTGGATCCGGAGCACCGAAAGATTTCAGTCACTACCAATGTTATTGGTGAAGTCAATTGGACCTTTGACCGTAATTTGATGAAACAGGTATTCTCTAACTTATTGTCAAATGCCCTGAAATATTCGGCCAATGCACCTGCGCCCCTCGTGAAGATTGAAAAAGACGAACAGTTGCGCATCAGTATCCGAGATTTTGGTATCGGTATTCCCGAAGAACAAAGAGGCAATCTTTTCCAGCCATTCTTCAGGGCAAATAATACCCATCAAATCAAAGGGACTGGGGTTGGTTTGGCTTTGGTACATGAGCTGATTAAGATCCATAATGGCAAAATACGCGTCTCTTTTCATAAAAATGAAGGGACAGAATTCATCATTATTCTGCCGAATGACCAGCAAAAGTCTGCACGTGATGAGTCGCCCACGACGCTGATCGAAATTGCTTAATTCACATCATCATACTTGTTTTTCGACTACATTTTGAGGATAAGCAAATATTAACCGCAAAATTATTTTAAAATGACATTAAGTCACGAAATCAACCAACAGTCGTTGTATTTATCACCAAATCACGGATGAAGGCGTTAATTTTTAACAAAATGTCAAAATTCGAGTGATTCATAACAAATCACGCTAATTTTTCGCCCAAAAGCCGAAATATCAACAGATTCGGAGAAGAGCTAAAATATCATTATACGATAATAAAAATATCTAAAAACACATGATCATAAAATAAAATAATCAAATATTTAAAATACTATTATGTTAATGCATTTCTAATATTATGATAATAAACACGAAACAAGTCCGTATCTATAATTATTGAAGTAACAGAACAGCCCTGATGACCTACTGAGGAAATATTTTTTTCAAGGCAACATTTTTTCTAAACTCAGATTAAAAATATCCTTGACTTTACCAAAAAACACCTCTGAGAGTCAATTAAAGGCCATTTATAGACTAATCTCAGCCATAAAAACCCATCCCATTTTTTACTATATATTAATCGGGTATTCAAATAGCGAAAATTAAGGCATTTTATTTGTAACATCTTTCAAAGACAACTACTAACGACGCAAAGAAAATGCAAAAAGGTTTACAACTGATGCTGGCGTTAATGTTCATGGTATTGACTTCATCCATGACTTACGCTCAAACAATTCTGAAAGGTAAAATCCTTGAAGATGGAACACATGACCCAGTTATTGGGGCGAACGTTTTATTAGATCACACCACACAGGGAACGATCACCTCTATCGACGGTTCGTTTACTTTGAAAACTGACAAAACAGGCCCTCAAACCGTGGACGTCTCTTTTGTTGGTATGGAAACACAACAAATCCCAGTAACGCTTAATGGAACAACTCAAGATTTGGGTACAATCCTCCTCAAAGGTGATGCCGTAGGTCTTCAGGAAGTTCAGGTTTTTGCATCGGTGGCCACTGATCGTAAAACTCCCGTTGCCGTAGCGACGATTAAGGCAAAAGCTTTACAGGAGAAATTGGGTACGCAGGAATTTCCTGAAGTGCTGAAATCTACTCCTGGTGTTTATGCAACCAAACAAGGTGGTGGATTCGGTGACTCCCGTATCTCTTTGCGTGGTTTTGGTTCAGAAAACATTGCCGTTTTGATTAACGGTATGCCTGTGAACGACATGGAAAATGGTCGAGTTTACTGGTCGAACTGGGCAGGTCTTTCAGACGTAACCCGCAGCATGCAGGTACAGCGCGGTCTGGGTGCTTCTAAATTGGCCATTCCATCTATGGGGGGTACAATTAACATTTTAACTCAGGCAACAGACGCCAAACAAGGTGGTAGCTTTTTTGTGGGAGTAGGTAATGATGGTTTCTCTAAGGAATCTGTAACACTTTCAACAGGTCAAATGGATAACGGCTGGGCAGTGTCTTTCTCTGGCGCGCATACCAAAGGTAACGGTTATGTTGATGCGACTCAATTCGAGGGTTGGTCATACTTCCTGAACGTTTCTAAGCAGTGGACTCCAAACCACATGATGTCTTTCAACGTATTCGGCGCAAGCCAAGAGCACGGGCAGCGTTCTACTCGTCTGAGCCTTGAAGATATTTATAATAATGGCCGTCGTTACAATGCTGACTGGGGTGTTTACAATGGTCATGTATTGAACTCTAAATCGAACTCTTACTCGAAACCAGTATTCTCTTTGAATGATTACTGGACGATCAACGATAAATTGCAGTTATCAACCGTATTGTATGCTTCATTCGGCCGTGGTGGCGGAGTTGCAGGTTACGGTAAAGATGCTTACTTCAATAACTACCGTTTGCCAAACTCACACATCGATTTTGATGCTTTGGCACAAGAAAACAATGATGCTGCTGATGGCAAGCCTGCTGGCGAATCTACAACCATCATGGCCAATGCCATCAACTCACACAACTGGTACGGTGGTGTTTCTACATTGACTGCTAATCTGTCTCCTGCTTTGACCCTGACTTCAGGGGTAGATTTGAGAGCTTACACAGGATTCCACACCAAAGAAGTTACTGATCTGATGGGTGGTGATTATATGATTGACCGCAATTTTGATGTCAATGACCCTAATAAAATCGCTCGTGTAGGTGATGAAGTAGGTTTCAAAAACGACTCTCACGTACTATGGCAATCATTGTTCTCTCAGTTGGAATACTCTAAGGATAATCTTTCTGCTTTCGTTTCTGGCTACGGATCGAACATCATGTACAAGCGTAAAGATTACTTCAACTATACTGAAGGAAACCAAGAAACAGACTATGTTTCATTCCAGACTTACGGAATTAAAGGTGGGGTAAACTATAACTTCAATGCACACCATAATGTGTTTGTAAACGCAGGTTACTTGCAACGCCCTCCATTCATGAACGCTGTTTTCATGAACTACAAAAACGATATTAACAAAGGTGCTGTAAACGAAAAAATCATCACTATTGAAGGTGGTTACGGTTACCGTTCAGCAAAATTTGCAGGTAATGCAAATGCTTATATCACCAAATGGCAAGATAAAGCCATGACACGTACTTTGTTCGGTGAAGCACAAGACGGTGGTGACCTGTTCGCCAATATTACGGGCTTGTCAGCACTTCACGAAGGAGTTGAGTTTGACTTTGAATACCGTCCATCGAAATTATTGACCATCAAAGGTTCTGGTTCGATCAACAACTGGTACTGGATTGATGACGTGAACGCCACGTTCTACGACCAAAACCAACAACCTGTTGGTGGTGAAAAAGCCTTGTCTGTAAAAGACCTTAAAGTAGGTAATGCTGCACAAACTACGGGTGCTTTGGGTGTACGTTACGAAGTGTTGCCTAAACTGAGAATCGGTTTGGAAGGCACCTACTTTGGCAACATCTACGCCGACTACGATCCTTCAAAACGTGATTTTGATGCTGAACACCCAGAAACTGCTGACCGTGAGCAATCATGGAAAATGCCGAACTACTTCTTGTTGGACTTCAATGTGAACTACGGGTTCAAAATCGGTAAATTTGACGCCACTATCTTCGGTAACCTGAACAATATCTTGGATACCGATTACATCGCTGATGCACGTGACGGAAACGACCACAACTGGCAAAGTGCTTTGGCATACCCTACGGTAGGTCGCACCTGGTCATTGGGTATGAAAGTTAAATTTTAATCACAAGATTGATCTCAAGGGGGAGCCTGCGCTTCCCCATAAAAATACAGAAAGATGAAAAATTCTTATATCTATTTCCTATTCGCTTTGGTTTTGGGAGCATCTGCTTGTAACCCAATGAAAGACATTCATGATGAATTGGATCAGAAACTGACTCAAAACGATGATTGGTATCGTTTTATCAGTGGAAAAACTTTGGTGGCAGATGCTGAATACACAAAAGACGCCCCTTACACTTTGGCCGATGCCGATTATGCGTTATCGTCAAAAGAAAGCATCAAAAAATATAAAAACTTCGGTAAAGACAGCCTTTCTTTCGAGGAGAATGTAACGGAGGTTTTAGGAAATAAATACATGGCCAAAGCCGGTGAAACAATGTTCGTGACCTATAACACTTACATCGACCACCATAAAAGTGCTGACACCACCATGGTTACTTTTGATGTGACCAACACCAAATGGTTGGCCGTTCCAAGTTTCAACTTCGCACCTACTGCTAAAGTTGACAAAGCGACCGCCTATACCCTAACGGCGGATGATTACGCCATGGTAGGTGAAAATCCAAAATATGGCAGCTTTACCCTGAGCCATTACAAAACAGCAGAAGAAGTTTACGCCAAACTGTACGTGGTTTTAAAAGCGCACTTCATGGTAAACATGAAAGAAGGCCAGGTATTTGAGGTAACCTACAAGACTTACAATAAACATTCAGATATTAAAGTTGAAACGCCACTTTATGTAAAAGTAACTCTTTAATCTGATTCAGTTTAAAAATATTCTAAGCGGTTGTTCTTTGAGCAACCGCTTTTTTTGCTTCATCACAAAGAATTCCCATCCATTTTTTAAAAGTTCAAATAATTAAATTGTATTGATTTTTTTTATCATTATTTTGATTTAAATTCAATCTAAAAGAATTCACCATCGCTGATAAACAACTGAAAATGAAATGAAAGCATCCCTGTATTTTTTCTTTCCCCTCATTTTTCTATCTCTGGTTGGAGCTACACAACTTTGCGAAGCGTCTTCTGCACCTAATAATACGCCTATTAAAGGCGTGCAAGCAGCCCAAACTCCCCTGAGCAAACAATACGATGCATTAAAAAAGTTAGGCTTAAGCCAAACATCAAAAAAAGTTTACTTGGATCAAGACGGCAATGTCACTTCATTGCATTTAAATGGTACAGGCCTTACCGAACTCCCTCCAGAAATCCGCTACCTCACGTCTATAGTTTACTTAGAATTATCAAACAACCAACTCACATCGCTACCTGTAGAAATTGGATATTTAACCAACCTCATGGAGTTAGATATTTCGAGGAATAAACTGATAAAAATCCCGACGACCATCGGTAATTTAAAAAAGTTGAAACACCTTGACTTAGACCAAAACAACTTGGCTTTGCTCCCTGATGAATTTGGTCATTTACCGAATCTTGAATATTTAAAAATCTCCTACAATAAATTAATCAAACTACCCAACACCATAGACGGATGGGAAAGCCTTAAAAAACTTTATATTGAGGGTAACCAGTTAATGAGGTTGCCCAACGAATTTAGTGAACTGAAACAGCTTCAAACACTGATTGCATATAACAATCAATTAGTAGAACTACCCAAGAATTTTGGAAAACTGAAGGCATTGAAGGCGATCTTAATGCATAACAACGCCTTGAGTTCCCTTCCAAAAAGCTTTTCTCAACTCGAATCCCTTGAACAACTCAATTTACATGAGAATAACATCACAGAGTTGCCCAAAGCTATCGGCGACTTGAAGAACCTTTTGAACTTAGTCCTAAATGATAATCAATTAAAAAGGCTACCCAACTCCATAGGAAATTTATCCCAATTAGTAAACTTAGAGATACAGCGCAATCAACTTAGCGAACTTCCAGAAACAATAGGTGGACTTACAAATTTAAAAGTCTTGTACCTACCCGATAACGACATTGAATACCTACCTGCATCAGTAGCCGAAATGAGAAGCCTGTATATTGTCATTCTGAACAATAATAAGATTCGGGATATAAGCCCACTCAATGGTCACTATCGGATAATTCGAGAACTGAATTTATCGAACAATAATCTTTCGGAATTACCTGCCTTTTTCGGAAAACACACCTCCTTGGAAGAATTGAACCTCTCCAAAAACAGCATCACCAAACTACCTGATTCTTTTTCCGATTTGGAAGATCTTCGGATCCTGAATTTGGAGAATAATCTAATAACCCAATTACCAGAAAATTTCGGAAATCTTGGTGCTTTGACGACCCTCAAATTACGAGAGAATAACCTCAAGATACTTCCAGAGTCCATCGGTAACTTGAGGGAATTAAAAACGCTTAATTTGGACGATAACCAATTGAACAATCTTCCTACTTCCATCGGACAACTGTCGCAACTTAAGTATCTCCGCCTGAATGACAATAACCTAACCGAACTCCCAGAGACCATCGTCAACTTATCAAGCTTGGTTGAATTGAGGGTCTCCAGAAATAAATTGACAGGATTACCTAAAGGGTTTGATAAAATTGGCAGTTCATCACTAACCGTTTATTTATCTGTCAATCCCCTTTCGCAGTTTGCTCAGGTTTTAGCTGATCAATATAGAAATATACACTTCAGCTGGCAAATCCCAAAATAGCCAAATGTATTATGAAAGCAACCCATTATTTACTTGCCTTAACAACCCTGCTCCTTGGCCTTGCCTACTCTTTCCCTTACACGGCTACCGCAGATAACGGCTCAAGGATTACCGATATCTACTCGAACATTTCATCAGCCAACAACCTGACGAAAGCGGATACGGCAAATCCCGTCAACTATCAGCTCGCGATCATTGAAGCTTTGGGTGTCAGCAAAGAAAATGAGGAGGTACTATTTGACAAAGAAGGCAATGTGATTGAACTTGACCTTTCCTGCAAAGGCTTTGATCGTCTTCCTGAGCAAATCACTCACCTCAAACACCTTAGAAAATTGAACTTAACAAGCAACAGCTTAGAAAATTTGCCTGCTTATTTTTCACACTTGAATCAACTGACAAATCTGAATCTATCCAACAACAGTTTTGAACAGTTCCCTGAACCATTGAAGCAATTAAAAGGCTTAAGATCCTTAGATTTATCCTTCAATAAGCTGAGGCAACTACCCTCCAGTGTAGGAAGCTTGGATCAATTGACCAACCTGAATTTGAAAGGAAATTTCTTTGAGGAGTTTTCGAAGGGTATCGGAAAGTTCAAAAATTTACAGTCATTGGATTTAAGGGATAATTTCCTGAACAGCCTTCCTCCAGCATTTTTCAAGCTCAAGAATCTACAAGTACTTGACCTGAGCTACAATTACATTAACACCTTACCAAAGAACATCAAAAAGTTGAAAGGCCTTGTAAGCTTTACTTACATTGGGCGGAAAGAAACCTCCATTTACCCAGAAAATACGGCTATATACCAGCAAGAATTTGTGTGGGGCGTTGACGACTTCTCTACTGAAGCTATTCCGATGGAAGAATGGGGAAGCCCAGACATCATTGATGGGAAAGAAATCAAAGAACCCTATCAGGGACTTGACGCCCTGCCCTCTTCATTTGGCGAGCTGAGTAACTTAAAACATCTAAACTTATCAAGAAACAATTTAACCACCATCCCAGCGACATTAGGGGATCTAAGTCAATTGATCTTCCTTGATTTATCGGGAAATAATATTGAAAACATCACAAATAACATTGTCGAGCTCAAAAGCATCACCGATATCAACCTATCTTACAATAGCTTGACGCACCTACCGCAGAATATTGGGGGTTTAACGAAACTCACAACACTTCTCCTGCAAGGCAATAAACTTGAGGAAATACCTGCAAGCATCTCAAGGTTAAAGAACCTCACGCAATTAAATCTGTTTTCCAACCAACTAACAGATCTTCCCGAGAACCTTTTTGATTTGGGACGAAATAAACCTGAAAAATGCCTTATCAATATCAATAACAATAAGATCACTTTGCCCAAGAAGCAACTACAAAGTAAGTATGCCAATATTGATTTTGATTTCCTATATTGATTTAGCACTAATAATTGCTTACAAAAAAACAGGAGCATTTGATGATAAACCATAACCACTAATCATAAAAACTCACGGCACCAATCCCTGCTCCTCCCACTGGTCCCCCTTCAACACATACTTCGCCCGCCGATGCCCTTCCCTGTTGAGTAACAGCACATCCATCGCCTCGGGAATGATTTCATAAACCGCCAAATGAATCTGCTCCCCCTGCTGCTTATCCTGATCATTTTCCAAGTTACTTGATGGTGCTGCATTGGCGGTGTAATCCCCCAATCGTCCCGAACTTTTGATATTGGACAAAGCCTTCTGATATTGCGATTGCTCCTCGGTGAGACGCAAAACCATGGCGCGAAATCGAATTTGCAATTGCTTTTTGGAATGATAGAACAATACGCCCACCTGCGGGTGCTCAGCCATCTGATGAACTTTCGGGCTGCGCGCATCAGTATAAAAGCACAAGCGAAAATCATCCCCCACTCCACGACAAACCACCGTCCGAAGCTCGGGCAGCTGACTTTCTTTATCAAAGGTGGACAAGACCATATAACGGAACGGATGACGCGAAACGACCTTGGATTTGATCAACTCATTTTTGGCAAGGGACAACAGGGATTCTTCGGGCATAACGTTATTTTTTTCTTAACAACGTTTTGTTGGAGGGTATAGGGCATGTAGAGGCGTTCGGAAGAACGACTGACTTTGATTCAAGCGTACCGCTTGGACCAAAATACAGATAGAATTAGTTTAAGCGGGACGCTTGAACTAATAATAATTAGACGTTAAAAATAACGTCTCTACATTTCACTTCACTCCAAACATAAATTGATGGAGGCGTTCTGCCGAACGTCTCTACACAACCATCACCCACTAACCTTCGCGGCAAGATCAAATCCCATGGCCAATAATTTATCATAGGGAATCACTTCCAGCTCATCAAAATACTGGTAATCCTCCACCATTTCCGCAAATCGATTGACAATCTGCTGACGGTAGGAAAGGTCAAAGTTCATCAGGCAGGCTTCAATCAGCAGGTCATAAAATGCCATCGTTCTTACCTCAGAAATATCCTTCAGATGACGATGACGATACACCTGCATATTATGGGCAATATTGATCAGGTCATAATCTGTCCCCTGCTGAAAAATCTCAACAAATGGCTTCAGGATCAGCACCTGAATATTTCTGCCATGCTTGTCCCTTCTTGCAGGGAAGCGTTTATGAAAGATCTCCTCCACGCCTTCCATCGCATAATTCGCCGCACCGGGGTGGTTTACAATCCAGTCAAGCTGTGCATAATAAAAATAGACCAGCCATTTGGCCTGATCCACCGCATGCAAAAAAGCATACTGCTCCACCTGCATCACTTCTTCACAAATACTGAGTGCCTCGGTTTGCGCACGTTTTTTCAAGGCCAAATCTGTCAATAAAAATTGCACATCGAAGCGATTATAAGCCTTGTATTCTGTCAGCTCCAAACTCCACTTTGCATATCCAATCGCTTCCTCAACCTTACGCAAAGAGCGATAATATTGTGCATGATGAAAATACAATCGCAACAAACGAATATTGGAAAACACAAAAGACTCATTTTTGAACAACTCTTCAAGGTCATCTATCCGAGCGCCATATTCATCAAACCGATTGTTGACATAAGCCCGCATCGCCTGAAGGTAGTACAAAATCAACCGAATAAAAGGATTATCGTACTGCGCCGCAATTTCCTCAGCCCGCGCCACACAGTCCTCACACAAGTTGAGCATATCCTTCGTTTTGTGTGTGGAAAACTTCACCTTACTGTCGAGTAGTTGCTCCATGCCTTCTATTTCCTGCAAAAGCATATACTGCTGCATTTTGGATTGCAGTAAACTGATCACCTCCTGGCATTTATCGGGAAAGCCCTGCATAGAATACATTTCCCGCAATTTCAGCAACACCTGCACTTCTGTACCCAAAAGGCTGTATTTTTCAGCTTTGGCCAGGGTTTTCCGCAAAATTTTATCTGCATTATGAAATACATTACGGTCGAGAAATCGGCTCGCCACCACCAGTTGCGCCGTTAATTCTGCCTGAATATCAAGATAGTTCACCCGCTCCTGCTTCTGCAAACTGTTGAGGATAAAAACCTCTGCCAGCTTTTGACTCAGGTTACGCTTCAGCATCAGGTACCGCTTATCTGACGGCTTGGTTTTATAAAGGATCTTGGCCGCAGTTTGGTCATCGACCTTTTCGTGGACCACCAAATCATACAGCTTCCGCATTTTGGTCCGCTTGGGCAAAGAAAGCTCCAGGTTTTTCTGACTGCCCTCCGTCAGTACATATGCATATTCTGCAATTAAATCCATTTTTTCACTGAGCTGAAATAAGTAATAATACCAAACTTAGCGCGTGTTAGCAACTAAAAATCAATGACGAGCATTTAGCATACCTCGGCATTAATGAGGGGTTATTTTAAGGAAATAACCTCGCTATTGCTGAAAAGTAATTCAAAACCAATTTCAATCATCTGAATCTGCCGTGAGGTGGTCAGCTACTCAACACGCTTTTAGGGAAAATTAGAGGAATTGATTTAATATGACAAATTAACTGCCTGATTAATCCGATATCTTGGCAAGATATAGACCACAAAATAAATTCTACCCCTTTGAAAAGTTAAAGCGTCTATATTTTCAGTCTGCCCAATGGGTAATTTACATTCCTGTAAACTATCGCAAGCCTCCCGATCGTGATCAATTATGTACCCAATTTGTTTGTCACAAGACGGAGTCTCGCGACAGGGAGTCGTGTGGATTCAAACCACTTTTTCAATGCTTGTTCTCGCGACAGGGAATCGTGTGGATTTAGACTGTTTTTTCAATGCTGTGAGCCTTGCGCGTCAGTCAAATGTAGAATTGGAGAAGGCGAATACAAAGCGACAGAAAGTGGTTTACTCACCCTTAAACTATCGCGAGAGTCTCTCTCGTGATCAATTATGTACCCAATTTGTTTGTCTCAAGACGGAGTCTCGCGACAGAGAATCGTGTGGATTTAGAATGCTTTTTCAATGATGTGAGCCTTGCGTATCAGCCAAATGTAGAATTGGAGAAGGCGAATACAAAGCGACAGAAAGTTGTTTAATCACCCTTAAACTATCGCGAGAGTCTCTCTCGTGATCAATTATGTACCCAATTTGTTTGTCACAAGACGGAGTCTCGCGACAGAGAACCGTGTGGATTTAAAATGCTTTTTCAATGATGTGAACCTTGCGTATCAGCCAAATGTTGAATTGGAGAAGGCGAATACAAAGCCACAGAAAGTTGTTTAATCACCCTTAAACTATCGCAAGCCTCCCGATCGTGATCAATTATGTACCCGATTTGTTTGTCACAAGACGGAGTCTCGCGACAGAGAACCGTGTTGATTTAAACTGCTTTTTCAATGATGTGAGCCTTGCGTATCAGCCAAATGTAGAATTGGAGAAGGCGAATACTAAGCGACAGGAAGTTGTTTAATCAGCCCTAAACTATCGCGAGAGTCTCTCTCGTGATCAATTATGTACCCAATTTGTTTGTCACAAGACGGAGTCTCGCGACAGAGAACCGTGTTGATTTAAACTGCTTTTTCAATGATGTGAGCCTTGCGTATCAGCCAAATGTAGAATTGGAGAAGGCCAATACAAAGCGACAGAAAGTTGTTTCGAGCGCTGTAAACACTGTACCGGAATTATTTTTAGTCCTATCTAAATTTATTTTACTATGTGGTAAATATTTTTTATTGAGTAAGCTAATTAATGAAAGGGATTAACATTTATTTCATTTCGCATTCTATTAATCGCTGATAATCATCACCTTCAAACCTTTATATTGCTCCCAAATACTAACGACCTCAAGCATATGGCTCAGCAATCATTACAAGAAGTACACAGCAGTGTCGTCACCGACAACAAAAAAAATACCTTCAGAAAACTCCTCAGTTTTATGGGGCCCGCTTTTGTAATCAGTGTCGGCTATATGGATCCTGGCAATTGGGCCACCGACCTTGAAGGCGGCAGCCACTTTGGGTATCAGCTGCTGTGGGTTTTACTGATGTCAAACCTGATGGCCCTACTGCTACAGATGCTCAGTGCCCGCCTTGGCGTTGTGAAACAGCGAGATCTTGCTCAGGCTTCCCGAGAAAGCTACCCACCGTTTGTGAATACTATACTGTATATATTTGCTGAAATCGCCATTGCGGCCTGCGACCTTGCCGAAGTGATTGGTATGGCCATTGGCCTGCACCTGTTGTTTGGCATTCCGATGCTTTATGGGGTTTGTCTGACCATTTTTGACACCTTCCTGTTGCTATTTCTAATGAACAGGGGCATCAAAAAAATGGAGGCATTCATCATTGGCCTGATTGCTATCATCGGAGGAGCATTTATTCTTGAAATGATCTTCTCTCACCCTCAAATCGGGGCATTGTCAAGAGGCTTCATCCCTAAAATTGTAGATACCGATGCGCTGTACATTGCCATAGGCATCATTGGCGCCACCGTAATGCCTCACAACTTATACCTGCACTCCTCACTGGTGCAAACCCGACAAATAGAAAGTACACCAAAAAGCATTCGACAAGCCCTGAAGTTCAACTTTATAGATTCAGCCATCGCATTGAACCTCGCCTTCTTTGTCAATGCCGCTTTGCTGATCCTTGCCGCTGCCGCCTTCCACAGTCGTGGATATTTTCAGGTGACAGAAATTCAGGACGCTTATCAATTACTCAGCCCATTGCTCGGCACCAAATGGGCAAGTGTCCTTTTTGCTGTTGCCCTGATTGCCGCAGGACAAAGCTCAACAATTACAGGAACTATCGCTGGGCAGATCATTATGGAAGGTCATCTGCATGTAAAAATGAAGCCATGGATTCGACGCCTGATCACCAGAGCGCTCGCCATTGTACCTGCCTTTGGCTGTATTGTGTATTTTGGTGAAAACAGTACAGGGAAATTACTGATTTTGAGTCAGGTGGTACTGAGTTTGCAGTTGGGTTTTGCCATTATTCCATTGATTCATTTCGTTTCCGACAAATACAAGATGGGGGAATTTGTCATTGGTCCATGGTTAAAGATAGGTGCATGGTTCATCGCAGCGATCATCATTGCCCTCAATATTAAACTCGTAATTGCAGAACTGATCAAGTGGATTAATCAAATGCATCCTGCTATACTGAGCGAGTTTTTCGCCATAGGCGTGGCAGCCTCGGCGGGGGTTTTACTACTTTACCTTATTGTTCATCCACTATTGCGTATCAGGCAAAAGGCCTAAAACCACAAAGAGCTGCCAGGCAAAACCCAGCAGCTCTTTATGGCACAATCTTCAACGATTAGATGAACATTGCTTTATTTTTTGATATTTGGCAATATTTAGACTCTTCGGCTCTTAAAGAACCGTCTTCAGTAACCCAACAAACGAACTCTTTAGATTCGCTTTTTCGGATATGATCAACAGTAATAACCGTACCTGAAGTCAAGATCACCTCATCTCCAGCTTTTATCTTGCTATTTCTTGTCTGACTCAAAACTTGAGTCTCGTTATTGGTTGGTGCTATCAATGACATAATTAAAAAAAAACTGACTTGTTGAAAAATAATTTTTCCACTCTCACATTGTAAGAATAGACAGATACTGTATTCAAAAATTAGTGAAAAAAATCCTAAATACCGCCTTTTCACACCAAATAATGAAGGTTTTTTATATATTTTTATATCTAAAAATTACATGAGCAACAATAGCTATATTTACATATGACTTTTATCATGTTTTAATTCATTTACATGAATTGCATCTAATCGAATATGAGAATTGTATTATTTATCTCCGTATAAAAGCTTCCATATTCGAACAAAGAAAGCAATTCCTGCCAAGGCTAAGCCCACTACAAAGCCAACCCAAATACCTACGGGCCCCATCCCAAAAGTAAATGCACAAATGTAACTCACGGGAATCCCGATGATCAGGTAACAAACAGCGGCGATCAACATGGGCACTTTCACATCAGCCATACCCCTCAAAATGCCCAGGCAAACCACCTGAAGCCCATCGAAGAGCTGAAATATTGCGGCAACGATCAGCAAAATTGCAGCCTGATTTACCACAGCCACATCAGGGGTAAAGATCAATGGCAACTGATATCTCAGTACATAAAAACCAATACAACTCAGTCCCATAAAAAACAATACCAAATGCATCGCAGAGAAAGAAGCCATTCTTAATCCGTAATCATTTTTTTCACCAATCTGATAGCTCACCCGAATTGTGGTAGCCTGTGCCACACCGTTGGAAATCATGAAGGTCATACTCCCCAAACCAAGCGCTACCTGATGCGCTGCCAGCGGCACATCACCGATCCAACCCATCATCACTGCACCGATGGCAAAAATAGACACTTCAAGCACCAGCTGAAAAGCTATCGGCAGGCCGATGGTCAGTAATTTCTTGATCTCATGCCAGGCCACATGCACCTCAGGGGTTTTGACGAAATACCCGCGATAGGCTTTAATATTTTTCAATCCATAATAAAGGAGAAAAGGCATCAGTATCCGAGCGATCAGTGTCGCTATACCCGCACCATTCAAGCCGAGCGCTGGCGCACCCCAATGCCCAAAGATCAATACCCAGTTCAACAGAATATTCAGCAAGTTACTGGCAACGGTCGCAATCATGGCCATCATCGTATTACCAAGCCCTTCACCGATTTGCTTCAGCACCATGAAGCCCATGAACGGGATCAAGGAAACAGCTAATATCCGGAAATAAGGAATGGCGAGTTCCACCACTTTTTCGGGCTGCCCCAAAAATGGCATCAGTAAACTCCCCAAATAGCATAGCATCGCCAGGAAAAGTGCGGACGCCGTGCCCAGCACCCAGGAATTTTTTATGATTCGACTGATGGCAGACCGATCACTCGCACCAATGGCATGACCAATCATGGGGGTAATGGCAAAGGAGATTCCCATCCCAAATACCAGAATAATGGTAAACACACTGTTGGCAAAAGAGGCCGAGGCCAACTCCTGCGTTCCAACACGGCCAACCATGGCGTTATCCACCAACGACACCACCACCTGCCCCGCCTGGGTCATTACCAGCGGCAGCGCCAAAGTCATTAGTCTTCTATAATATGGATAATATTTTTGCAGCATTACTTATAAAAAAGTGTTCATATAAAATAAGGGCGCAAAGATCGTAAAACCCGCTGAATAAGCACTACACATCCACAAATATATCTTTTGCTCCACAGCTACTCCACTTGCTCATCTTCCCATTCCAGCAAATCAGTATACCATTTGGCCATGGCTTGCATGGTCTCGTTAATCAGCGACTCATGCCCTTCGGTGCCCTTGAGCTTATCGTACATTTCTACTGCACCAACAAACACCAACTGCTTTGTGGTCACAAAATTTCCCCCAACATTAAAGTGGGCTTTCAGCGCTTCCAGACTTTCCAGCCCTTTTGCGGTCGGGGCGAGTTCATAGGCACGTGCCAACAGCTTTGGCTTTTGTGTACAAAGAATGAACGTTCCCAATCCCTCCTGACGAGGCTCCTCTACAACCATAAATTGAGGTAATGATAATTGACCATTTTCTGACGACATTCCTGAAGACGTTAAAGGATGATATAAAACTATTTTTGTACTTTGTAGGGCAATAATACAACTAAGCCGATATTTTTAGACTTTTTTGTATCGAATTTGAAAATGTAACCCAAATGTTGATCAAATCTACTCACAAAAAATTAGCTCAACACTATCTTCATGACTGATCCTTTAAATTTTTTATCCAAGATGAATAGATCTCAACTACGGTATTTTTTATCGTCCATCTCCTTGGCTGCGCTGCTATTTTCAAGCGGCTGTCAGCAACTGCCGAGTCATCAGAAAGCAACAACTGCCCCATTGGTAAGCCAGGTAAATCCTATGATTGGTACCGGCGGACACGGTCATACTTTCCCTGGCGCAACAACACCCCACGGTATGGTTCAGCTAAGCCCTGACACAGGCATAGAGGGCTGGGACTGGTGCTCAGGATATCACTATTCCGACAGCAGTATTATGGGTTTTTCACATACCCATCTGAGTGGTACAGGCGGTGGCGATTATGGCGATATTATGCTGATGCCCTTCACTGGAAAAAACCTTTGGGAAGCAGGAACCAAAGCACAACCTGACGCAGGTTACCGTTCACGTTTCAGTCATGAGGACGAACACGCAGAAGCTGGCTATTATGAGGTCAAGCTTAAAGACCATCACATTGATGTTGCCCTGACGGCAACAGCCCGCACGGGTTTTCACCAATACACCTTCCCTGCGGGGGCGGAAAGAAAAGTGATCCTTGATTTGGTACATGGAGTGGGCGACAACCCAAGAGCGTTAACGCTCAAGATCAATTCAGATCATCAGGTGGTAGGCTTGCGCCGTTCGCAAGGTTGGGCACAGGATCAGTATGTGTATTTTGTGCTGGAATTCAATCAGCCCTTCACCCACTTCCTGACCAACGATGGAAAAAACATTGGAGAACAAAAGCAAATTGAAGGGAAATACGCCAAAGCCATTTTTGAGTTCAGCCCTTCAGACAAACCCCTATTGGCCAAAGTAGCGCTCTCTCAGGTAAGTATTGAAGGAGCCATGAAAAACCTTTCCGCAGAAAACAACGGATGGGATTTCAATGCGGTGAAAAATCAAAGTCAGCAGCAGTGGCAGGATGCCCTTGCACGCACAACGGTAAAAGGTGGCAGTGAAGACCAAAAAAACATCTTTTATACCGCCGCTTACCACACCATGATGCACCCCAATATTGCCATGGATGTGGACGGCCAATATCGAGGCATGGACAAGAAGATCTATACCGCCAAAGATTATACCCACTACACTTTATTCTCCCTGTGGGATACCTTCCGCGCCGCGCACCCCTGGTACGCCCTTACGGAACCTTCCCGCAATACGGATTTTGTAAAATCAATGATCAGTAAATATGACCACAGCGGTGCCTTACCGATCTGGGAACTTGCCAGCAACGAAACGGGCACCATGATCGGCTACCATGCCGTACCTGTTATTGCTGATGAAATTCTGAAAGGCAATACTGCCATTGATGCTGAAAAGGCTTTTGAGGCCATGAAAGCTGCTGCCATGAAAACCGACCGCGGACTGAAATATGTACAATCGTTGGGCTATATTCCTTATGATAAAGAACCCAACTCGGTGTCGAAAACCGTGGAGTACGCCTACGATGACTGGTGTATCGCACAGGTGGCCAAAAAACTCGGAAAAATGGACGATTACCAGACCTTCACAAAACGCGCGCTGAACTATCAAAATCTTTTTGATGCCTCCACAGGTTTTATCCGTGGGCGTAACGAAGCAGGCGTTTGGGTAAAAGACTTTAACCCTATGGCCATCAGCTTACTTGGCTCTGGCGAATATACCGAAGGTAATGCATGGCATTATACCTTTTTTGCTCCACAAGACATCAATGGCCTGATCAAACTTTATGGCGGTGCCCAGAAGTTTGAAGATAAACTGGACCGGATGTGGACGCAGGAAGCGGTAAATGACAATGAACATGCCCATGACGTTACTGGCCTGATCGGGCAATATGCCCATGGCAATGAGCCCAGCCACCACGTAGCTTATCTGTACAATTTTGTCGATGCCTCATCAAAAACACAATTCTGGGTGCGTAAAATCATGGCCGAGCAATACAGCAATCAGGCAGATGGCCTTTCTGGCAACGAAGATTGCGGACAGATGTCGGCCTGGTACAATTTATCAGCCATGGGGCTTTACCCTGTAAACCCAGCCAGCGGGCGATTCATTATCGGTTCGCCAGTTTTTGAAGAAGCCAACATCAAGCTGGAAAATGGCAAGTCCTTTACCGTAGTAGCCAAGCATAACAGTGCAAAAAATGTTTACATTCAATCGGCAAAACTGAACGGCAAACCTTACCGTAGGTCGTACATCGATTACGCTACCATTACCGCAGGCGGTACACTGACTTTCGAAATGGGCGATCAGGCTGCTGACTGGTTCAATGAGGCGCCAAAAAGCGATATCGTTCATGACTATGAAGGTACTTTAACGCGCAGCAACACTTTATTTATGCCACATACCCGCTCAGATCAGCGGATTTTCGCATCGGAACTGAAAGTAGAACTGAACAGTTTTGTTGATGGGGCCACGATTTATTATACCCTTGATGGCAGTGAACCGACCATTCATTCCAAAAAGTACCAATTGCCCATTCACCTGACCGCAACAACGGTTCTGAAGGCTAAATGTGTCAAAGACCAATGGGCGGACAGCCCAGTGATGACGGCTCATTTTTCTAAAGCATTTTACCATGAAAAAGACCGACAGTTCCCGAGATTGACACTGAAAAACCCACCGACCAGCAAAACTTACAACCCTGGCCATTGGGCACTTCTGGATGGCACCTATGCCTCCGATAATTTGCGAGATGGCAAATGGAGTGGTTTTAGTGGGCATCAGCTTGAGGCTACCATTGATTTGGGGGCCGTTCAAAATGTTGGAAAAGTGAACACTAACTTTTTACTGAACACCTCCTCATGGGTGTTCCTCCCAAAAAGCTATAAGGTGCTTTATGCTGACGATGGCAAAAACTGGAAACTTGCAGGCACACAAAGCCTGCCTGTACCTTCAGCACATCAGCCGATCGGCAAACATCTTTTCAGCATAAATGTAGAACAACAGACCCGATACATCCGCGTGATTGCAGAAACCGCGGGCAAACTGCCAGAGTGGCACCCAGGTTTTGGGAATGAAAGCTGGTTGTTCGCTGATGAAATTGTGATCGAGTCTCAGGGACTGATGAAATAAAATACCGCATTCGCTTATACACCAAAAGCTCCTTTATACAAAGGAGCTTTTTTTGGTCTTCCCTTCTGTGGGAAGCAGTATATTATAGAAAACTTCTTGGGGGCTTAATCTTTGCTGAACATCAAAAATCCGTCATGCATCGCCTCCATGAAATCACTCATTTCTTGTTGCCAGTCCATATACCATATCAAGGACAATAGAACGATCAGCCAGAGGATTCCTTTATTTTTCTGTATTAACTTTAAAACCATAATATCTAAAAATAACAGTTTGATATTAGTTTTCCATTATAAAAGATGATTTTTGATACAACTATGAGCAAACTTTATTCTAACATATCCTCTCCCAGTGTTTTATAAATTAATCGGATAAGGTTATCAGCCTCTCGATTACTCAGCTCCTCGGCCTGATAAAATAGCACCTCGCCTGATTTGTCAAGAAAAATGACGGCAAACTCGTTGTCCACCTCGCCAAGATTCCAGGCAGATTTCACGATATGCGAAGGGTCAGTATAAATTTTCACCTGCTGATCTTCATATTTTCTCTCCTCCCTGCGGATACCCATCCGTACCAGGTTATTGGGGTAAAAACGGGCATCCTTCAAATTCACAATTCCATAGCTCAGGAAATTCTCCCTGTCATTGAAGCGCTCGGTTTTCATCTGCTCAATAAAGTAACTGTTGCGTTTCGGCACCTCGGGGTCAGAGTAAAACAGCAACAAATATTGCTCTCCAAAACCGGGAAGCATCACCGGGGCATCTTTGGAATCACGAATTTCTACATTTGCAACCACATCGCCTGTTTGCAATGTGGACTTTATCGGTTCATTAGGGTGGGCCGCATAAACATTTCGTGCCACCACCATCAACATCAGAATAATAAGCATTTTACCGCTTTTCAAATTAAAGTTCATATCCCCAACGTTTAAAATATTTCGACCATCTGCTGCTTACCTTATCAAGGGTATTCTGAGCATAGTTATATTGATTCTTTTTGTAACCTGAGTGCGCATCCACATATTGCTGAAATTCCGCCGACACTTTTTCGAAATCACCCAGGTCCAGCTTTTGGTAAATCTGCTCAAGCATCCCCATATTGTCCTTTTCGAGATCCTCAAAACGGATCTCCACCAGATTGCCTTCAGGAATCAGTGCTTTTTGTGCTTCATACTGATCATACATTTTGGCATAAATCGACAGGATATTTTCTTCCATTTCCTCCTTGCTGATGTCCTGAAACTTCAGCGGTTCGATCGTCGCCATAAAGAACTTGACCGTCGATTCAAAAACCGTATATGGGTTACGGGCAATATGAATAAACTTGGCATTGGGGTAAAGTTCCAGCAGCGCCTTGATGCGTGATGTATGCGGTGGATTTTTTGAAATAAACCGCTCACCATTAGTATTGATCATGGCCTTGCGCACAAGCTGATCGTACTGAATTTTCCACTCCTGATAGTCCGCAATGTCGATCCCTTTGAACAAAAGATAACGATCTGCATATTCCTGCATGTTCTGCGGGAAATACCAAAAGTTGTAAAAGCTGTGCGGACACATATTCCCCAGGGCAAATTCCTCTTCCTGCGGGAAGTTCACATTAAGCTCCACATTGTCTGTTGCCCTTTTCTTGGGCATGGCCATGTTCATAAAGCTTTTCATCAGCCATTGGCCCGAAAGTAAAGCGTTGGGAAACACCCCCTGATAGGTGGTAACGTAACCAAACTGCGGATCCTGACACATCAGGTTGTGCAAATGCGTGGTGCCGCTCCGCCAGTGGCCCAAAATAAAAACAGGAGCTTTATGAAATTTCACCGCCTCAATTTGCTCGGCATTTCGGATAGCCTCAAGTTTAGCAATAGGGCTCGTCAGGCGGCTTACCACCTTGGTTCCTGCCAACCTTGTTTTGTAATCCGAGGCAATTGACCTTCCCGCAACCACCCGTGAAAGGTTTGCCGGAGTACTTCCTGCTAATGCTGAAATTGCGGGCAATTTAAATTCGTTACTCATGTTCTTGTATCTTGATGATGTTTACAATTACATAAGTGCAATTCAAACCGTTTTACCTCATTCGACGCCTGACTTTATTACAAATTTTATTCTAATCACATCTTAAATCATTCATTCACAACACGCTCATTCATAAAAAAAGGCCAGCACCCATAAAAGCACCAGCCTAATTCATTTAATCTCCATCTAATTTCAGGTCATCAATCATCAGTGATGACCTATTTCACGGCCTCCAATAAAAGTTGATTACCTTCAAAAAGCATCAGCGAATCGCCTGTTGCCCAAAAATGATCTGCCTTATTCAGCGCATCCATCATCATTTGCTCCTGCTTCATCTGTCCCTCACAAAATTTGCGGGTTCCAGCAAGTGGTCCCATTTTAAGCTGAAGGCCATCCATGATTTCCGCCTGCCCAAAAAAGCGGTTACAGCCAGAAAACCCACTGACTTTCCCTTCCTTGAACTCAAGGGTCAGGGCGGCTGCAGAAGGCATCTGTTCCCCAGCTATTTTGGTCACTTGCCAGGCACTTCCTTCGAGCGTTTTAGCCACAGCAATCTCCTTACTGCTTCTAAGAATATACCGAAGGCTGCTACCATCAGCTGGCGGATTTGGCACCTGTTCCACCGCCACGGTTAACTGATAGGCCTTGCCTTCCTGAAAATCAAACCCCTCGATTCCACTGTAAAACAGGCTGAAGTCCGCAGTGTCTTTCTGCACAACCATACACTCCCGTTCACTGACTCCCATACACGCAACCTGAAAGGGGGCCACTTTCAAATTGATGATGTTTTCCTCCAGCGCCTCTTTACTGCTTTTACAGGAAAAACTGAACAGGGAAATCGCTAATATTAAAAGACCATTTTTAAGCATATTACATCATTTATGTTGAAGTATCATTAAATATTGAAAAGCACTATTGTACTGCGGCAGGCTCAAGCAGTCGGTCACCTGTATCCTGAACAATTTTCTTTCTGTACTCCTCCGAATACGGTTTATTCTTTGGAGAAACAGGCATCAGGCCTGAAGGGTTATATTTGAACTTCCCATTTTCCTCCACTTTAATATTTCCATCGAGGTATTTTACCCATAGGTATTTTTCAAGCTCACGCCACTGCTCAACCATTTTATTAGCATTATCCACTGAAAAGTCAGTAACAAACTCAATGGCGTCAGCAGGGTTTTCCTGATAAAGTTCTTTTGCCGCCACATCAATCGCTTTTACAGTACGAATGTATTTCGCCTCAAGCGTGGTCTGCTTTTTTCGAATATCCTTAATAATTTCATCATAACGCATATAAGCCAGGTTGGTCACCCGATTGAATACCCAAAAAGCAGCATCGTCGGAGTAGGTCAACATATCGCCATTGCCATTTGCAAAAGACGACGGTACCTGAGTCGCCGCACTGTAAATTGGGGTGTAGCAAGTCGAATAGGTATCATCAACACCGAACCATAAAATCCCTCCGAGGGCATCGGGCATCCAGTCTCGGCATTGCGCAACAAAAGAAAAACCTGTTTGCTGCGTAGAAATCGCCCGTTCATTGAAATACGTCTTCCCTTCCGATTCCCAAGTGAGCGGACGCCAACGATACGGACAGGCCGACGGCCCCGCTCCAACATCTTTGGTCATATCCATCGGCGTGCCTTCATAATGGTCACGCATTAATTCCATGGCATCTTTCACCGTCAGTTGATGATCTGGCTTGACATATAAAGGCATCCGCTTTTTTGTCAGATCTCCCATGGCATAGGCCTCATATTTTTTACCAAAAGTTGGATTTACTCGGTTGAAAATACTCCATGCCCGCGCATCACAAAAGCGCACCGCACCAAAATCAAGGGGAGCATAAGCTGCCGAAAAATCAAAATGCTTGTCTTTGCCTTCGAAGAATTTTTGCGCACGGGCAAATGACACGACATCTGATGAATAGCGGAAATTCTCCGGCTCATTAAAATTGATCTTTGTGATTCGCGCCTGATTGGCATGCGCCGAAATATAGCCGTCTGGAATACGTTGTGCCACCCAAACAGCGCCTTTTTCCACCGTTCCTTTGGAAATCATTTCAAGTACCCATACTTCATTTTTATCGGCAATGGAAAAGGACTCCCCACTCGAGTAATACCCATATTTTTCCACCAGGTCGGTCATTACCGTGATAGCTTCCTGTGCCGTTTTTGCCCGCTGAAGCGTGATATAAATCAACGAACCGTAATCCATAATCCCCTTTGGGTCACGCAAGGATTTTCTCCCCCCGAAAGTGGTTTCTGCAATGGCCAGCTGATGCTCATTCATGTTACCAGTAACATTATAAGTATGCGCCACTTGAGGAATTTCCCCCAATATTTTACCTGTGTCCCATTCCCGCACCTGAAGCATGGTTCCCGCAGGGTGATCCGCCGCAGGCCAATGGTACAGCTCCCCATATAAAACATGGGAATCGGCCGCATAGGTAATCATCGTGGAGCCATCCTTGGAAGCTCCTTTACTAATCAATAGGTTGGTGCAGGCTTCTGCACTCATCTGCCCAAAAACCAACAATACCATGGTTAGGGCAATTAAGCGTTTCTTCATCATAAACTATAATTTTCAAAAAATCCCCCAATTATAACGGGGGTGGCAATTTAACCAAACCCCCAATAAAATATAATGAAATCGAAACATCAATTTTACTTTACACGTAAAGTAATGAAAATAGAAAACAGGGATCATGAGCATTGAAAAAGAGATAAAATCAAAAAAATTCAGAAGCCAAAAGATGAAGGCCATGCTGAATGTGATTTTCACCGCCAATTGGTGGAATGCACACACGGCCGAGGAACTGAAACCCTTCGACCTGACCATTTCTCAGTTCAATGTATTGCGGATATTGCGAGGGTCAATGCCTGACAGCCTTCCTGTGCAGGAAATTAAAGCTCGGATGCTCGACAAAACCCCTAACATGACCCGCCTCCTTGGAACTTTGGAGAAAAAAGAGATGATTGAGCGGCTGCAATGCGCAGATGACCGACGCATATTTCATATCAATATTTCAGAAAAAGGCCTGAAAACCCTGGGGAAAATAGATGTAAAAATGAAACGCTCTGATCAGCGCATCAACATTACAGAAGAGGAAGCCATCTTACTCTCCGATTTATTAGACAAAGTGAGAAGCTGACAAGCGTCAAACTTATACTGACCTTTTAAACGACCTCACCCTGCCCAATCACCTGACTTTCATCCTCATGGGCAGCACCCTCATCGGCATCCAATTCCTCTCTTAACCGATAAGGCATCACCAAAGCAAAAGATGTTCCTACGCCAAGCCTACTGCTGACAAAAATTTCCCCCTGGTTCATTTCTACAAAATGCTTGACAAAAGCCAACCCAATGCCTGTTCCTTTATGGTTTTCCGCATTCTTCGCCCGAAAAAAGGGGGTAAACAGATGGCCTATTTCTTCCTGCGATATGCCTATACCACGATCACAGACATAAATCGTGTAGGACTCCTCATGAAAGAACAAAAACACCTCTACAGTCGAATCCTCATCGGAGTATTTCATGGCATTATTGATCAGGTTGCCGAATATATGTTTGAAAAGGTAGCGATCCACAGGCACGAGTTTCGGTTGCCCAATACAGGTGAAAAGCAGGGAGCGTTCAGGATAAATTTTCTTTTGCTGATCGATCACCTTGGTTACCAATTCCACCATATCTAATTCATTAATTTGTAGTCGCATCTCCCCCGCTTCAATTTTCCCAAAGTCAAGCAGACGCTCCATAATGGCCGTCAGCCCCACGACTGACTCCTGAACCTGTGATATTTTCGCAGAGCCCATCCGCATAAAATCGCGCCTTGAACCTGCTGAAGCATAGAGCTTCAGTAGCTCTGTTGCACTGTGAATGGTCGTCAGTGGTGTTCTAAACTGATGTGATACCATCGAAATAAACTCACTTTTCATTTTATTCAACTCCAGCTCTTTGGCCAAAGCTACCCGCAGCCCTTCCTCTTGTTTGCGCAGGGGTGTAATATCCTGAACAATCAGGTTGAGGGTACCCTGAATTTGCTGATGGATAATCTTGAAATATCTCTTTTTCGTGCCCAGCACCACCTCCTCTTCCTGTTGCGCTACCACTTGCCCATCCAATAATTTAACGGCTGAAAATCCCAGCACCATTTGCTTGATCTGTTCGACGGTCTGATTTGGAAAATGATAGTGAATGGAATCGCTGATATAACTGACCACCGTTTGCCCTCGCTTTTTCATTAAAGATACCAAAAAGGAATCCTGCTCCAGCGCTTGCAGCAGGTGTTGCTGAAAGACATAATTATCCGCAAGCTGTTGCCGCTTGGCATGTTCGGCCTTCCTCAGCGAAACAAGGCAGGCGGAAGTAACAATAAAAACAGTAACGAACTGCCCAAAACGTATTTCATCTACATGGTCAGGAACCACCACAGGTACCACTTCCATCGAACGTACCACACCAATAATGACCACCATCAGGAGGCTCGCAAACAAATAAGGCCACTGCCATTGATGTTTGACAACACTGAAGTTCATCACCTGAGAAACAATAAAAAGAAAAGGGAAAGTACCCTGCATGCCGCCAAGGAAAACCCATTCACTGATTCCCAAATTGATTTGAATAAAAAACAGGGCGATCAGGGCGAGTCCAAACCGCTTCAGCCGTCGATTAAAATAAAGCACCAACATTGAAAGTGGCACGTTTAGAATCATGGCATAGCGCATGGGAAAAGGCAATCCGAGGGATTCAAAAAACATTACATTGGAAGTCGAAAGAAGCAACAAAACACTGCCAATAATATTCAGCATTCGCTCTTCATAACTTACCTCTGGTGAGATGCCAAGAAGCATGGATATTTCCCGCCACAAATTTTTGGTTCTGGTCATTCGAAAAAAGTTATATCGTCTACTTTTTTACGAAATAAAACCTGCAAGTTTGTCCTTTTTTAAAGAATACTGCCCGAAGGTTGGCAAGTGCCTTAAAGTGCTTGTGGAAGGGGAAAAATAATGGGTATTGAGGAATTTTTGGGCAAAAAAATAAGGGTGATACCCCTTAAAATTCAAATACCGCAAATATAATATTTGCGGTGAGTAAATAATGTAAAAAAAAATATTGGTTACTTATTCGATAACCAACGGTTTGCTAAAATGTTAGCAGTTTCTGATGCGAAAAAATCATACATCTGAGCTTCAGAAGAAGATTCATCCATAGATCTGAATTCTTCGGCGGTATCCTCTAATTCACGGATTGTCTGGATAACTCTCATGTCCTCTGGTGTAGCATTCACCTCTCTCAAATCAAACGCTCTATTGTTCAATACTACAATCATAATAATAAAATTTAAATTAAAATATTTTTTATACGCACTAACTTTGTTCCATGACATAAAATACTGATTTCCGAAGAAATTAGTTGCATTTAGTCAATTAAAATATGATTAAATTATAATATTTGTGGGAACCCACTTGTTAGACCTTCGCTCTGCATTGATCAGAGTTGATTTTCAGAGCAAAAGGCCTGCAATGTACGGCGAATTTATATTCTACACAACACCTTTAAGTATTATTTTGGTTTCCTCGGAAAAATACCCCACCTTTTAACATGAAAAAATCTTCCACTACAAGTAAAAATCTGGCCTTAGTGCTGTTGCTGCTCATGATTTGCCTGTTTATCGGTTCCCTGTTTGCGCAACGATATTCCCCCGCATGGGCTTGGGTAAAAGCCTTCGCCGAAGCAGGGACGGTGGGTGCACTTGCCGACTGGTTTGCCGTGGTGGCATTATTCCGTTACCCTATGGGCATCCCTTTTCCGCATACGAACATCATCGAGAATAAACGCCTGACCATCGCCGAGGGGCTAAGCACTTTTGTGGTGGAAAATTTTCTTACAGAGGAAATCATCAGGCAGGAAACGGCGCAACTCAACCTGATCGACCGCCTGTACCATTGGGCACAATCTGAAAAAGAAGTTCATAAAATCAGCCAGCTCATCAGTAAAAACTTACCCCGAATTGTGGGGCAGATAGATCATGAGCTTGCCGACATTTTCCTGTATAAAAATATTGAAAAGGCGGTGCTCCATTGGGATGTTCGCCAGTTTATCACCGACCTTCTGGCCTTTCAGAAGAAGCAAAACCGACACCACCTATTGGCGCAACAGGTCATTAAACTGGTGAGTGAAAACCGACAGATGATTTTTAATCAGTTATATGAGGAGCTTGGCAAAACAACCAGCTTTCTGGAGATTATCGTGTTGGAAGCCTCAAAGAACAGGGCTCGGGATAAATTTTATAAATTTTTAGATGATATCGACAAGGATTACCATTCCATGCTGGGAGATTGGACGGATCGGCAAACGGATACCCTTTTGGAGAAATTAGGAAATGATCCCCAATGGCAATCACAAATCGACACCTACCGAAAGGAGCTGATTAACAGTGAGCAATTCCACCAAATGAGCCGAAAGCTGTGGTCAGAAAATAAGGATAAACTTATTGCCATTCTTGTTCAAAAAGAGGGGCAAATTGCGGACTATCTCAATACGATCATCAAAAATACCATCACGGAAACTTACCAGGATCAGGAACTCAAGGAAAACCTGAATCAGAAAGTTCAGGAGAGCATTTCGGACTGGGTTATTGGCCAACGGACGAAAATTTCGGGCATTATTGAAACCACCGTACGGGAGTGGAAGGACCTGTCGCCAAGACTCGAACAGGAGGTTGGTGCAGACCTTCAATACATTCGCATCAACGGTACGCTGATTGGTGGATTGATCGGCCTGTTGCTCTTTGCCATTGAGCAGCTCATCGGTTAAAACCACCTCGACCATCGTGGCATTTGCCCACAATGTTAGCCATGCCAAAACCTTCAACTATCGGCTGATATATATCCGCAGATTAAAAGGCTTTTCCAAATGAACACGCAATGATGATCAGTGCTTTTATTAATAGACTACACAATTAGATGTTTTCAGAGGCTATTTTAAGCCGCTTACCAAATCCATTTTCATAAGTCCATTAACCTGTGCGCCCTATTCAGGATCAGCTCCACAAAAGGACGTCCCCTCGGGCCTTCAAATCATAAAAAAGCCACCATGAAAAATTCGTGGTGGCTTTTTTGTTTTTAATATTTCTGCTGATCGTTTATTGCACGGCAAAGAAATCAAGATTTTCGACTCCAGCAGCCCAAAGGAGCTGTGCCTTATCTTTTTCCAGGGTAACTTCGAGCTTCAGCAACTTTTGGTTGGCTTCCAAAAGCTGACTCTCTCGGGTATTGACCAAAAACAGGGAACTTTCCCCCGCATTGAACATCTGCTGTTCACCATTAAGCATGGTAGAATAGTTAATCACCATACTCCGCTGAATGTCGAGCAATTGCGCGGTATTCACCAACTGATTATAGAGCGTAAGCACCTCCGTGTTAATTTCTTTCTCCCGATGCACCCGGTCAAAATCCACCTGCTCCATTTTAATCTTGGTCATTTTCAGCTTGGCCCGTTCCTTCCGCAGAAAAATCGGAATGCTGAAATCAAAGCCCCACTTGTAGTTATTATTGAAAACCGCATCGCCTTTACTGTTCGATAAACTGAGCTGCTCATTAATCAGGTTATAATTCACGTTCAGCTCAGGCTTTAACGACTCTACGGCCCAGCGTTTATCCAAAATCAGTTGCCGAGCTTTGGCGTCAAGCTTCACCAGATCGGGGTGAGAAATACTGGCCATTTCAATCAGTTTGGCTAAAAAAGCTTCCGACTGATAGCCCCCCATCAGGTCCTCGTAAACGGGATAAAGTGAGCCCTCAATTTGCAAGGGGTTCATTTCTGCATCCCACAAATAATTGGAAATCACCAAGGAGGCATTAACAAAACCAATTTCAGCCTCCCGCAAGGTAACACTACGATTTTGGTAGTTGATCAGTGCCTGTACCGAATCGATAGGCGCCTCTTCCCCGTTGAGTACATTCTCTCGAACGGCCTCAAAACGATCTCCTGCCAGCTCATAGATTTCTTCTGCCACCTGAAAATTACGGTAAGCCATATACCACTGCCAATAATCCTTGGCAGCAGAAAGCAACACTTTGTTGATCATCTTCAGGCGGTCGGCCTCTGCCATTTGCTGACCGATCTGCGCTTTTCGCAACGTCAGTCGTCGGGCATCCATAATGAGTCCCTTACCAATAGGCACCGAAACGCCAGCGTACATCAACCCCTGATCGGGCACATAATGTTCGGGGTTCACATTAATCCCCGAGGCACTTTCGTAACCCGCCTTAAAGTCCACCCCCACCCAGGTAGGCACAGAAATATAGCCATCAAATAACTGATAGTAATTTTTACTTTCAAAAACCTTCTGCTTCAGTTTGGCTTGCGCCTTAGGGTCAAAGCTCCCTCGGGCATATCGGATTTCCTCCTGCGCCAGGGGGCTTAAAAATTGCGCCTGCTTTACCAGCGGATGATGATCAAGAATAATCTGATAAAACTCATCCAGACTGAAAGCCTTTCCATCTTCCTCCACTCGCATGGAATCCACGGAAATATTTTGCGCCTGCAAGCTGTTAGCGCCTTCAAGCACCAAAACCATCACTAAACAGGCACAAAAAATCATTTTCCATCGCCTCATTTCTTACCTCCTTCTTTTACTGATGACGTCGCTGAAACAGGCATTTGTGGTGGGAAGCCATTAAACTGACGCCACAACTCATACCAAACAGGAACTTCATCAAGCATTGCCCAGCCATTGGCACCAGAACCAATCCTGAGGATGGAAGGCCACGGCTGATCGTTCGGGTCAGGCTTCACCAAAATACGGTATTTACCCCCCTGTGAATCTACATAATCAATCACTTCTACCACACCGCCGAAAGTACCGATAGAGGCTTCAGGCCAACCACTGAACTGCAAGGCAGGCCAGCCATCGAACTGAATACGCACTTTGGCACCTGCCCTAAGCAGGCTGACATCCATGGCTTTTACATAAAGCTCCACCGCCAGATCCGAGCTTGCAGGCAGGATCGTTACCACCGAAGAACCTTCTTTGATGGTTTCACCAATACCCGCAATAAGTGCCTTGACGATGTAACCATCCTGCGGTGCTTTAATAAAATACTGATCTTTACGAATCCGAAGGTTGGCATACTCATTTTCCATTTTCGCCAAAGAACCCTCCGATTCAAAAAGGTCGGAGCGGGTTGCTCCCAGGTCCGATTCCGCTTTCGATATCTTGTCGAGGTATTCCGCCTGAATGGCATTCACCTCTACCTTCAAACTCAGCATCTCGTTTTTGGTCGCCAGAAATTTATTCTCTTTGGCCACCATTTTTGCTGAACTTTCCTGAAGTTTAAGCTTTCGCGACTCCAGATCGGTCAGGGATTTCAGCCCCTGTTCATATAATTTCAGCTGACGGTCAAATTGCTTCTGCGCAACATCGTAATTGATCTGCTCCACTTCATACTCAATACTATCAGACTCAAACTTCAGCACCATTTGTTGCTGCTTGATTTTCACCTGCTCCAGTTTCAAAGACAAAGCACTTTTCAGGGCGGCAATTTGCTTTTCCAGTGCAATAACCTTGTTGGCCTTCGCCCCCAGACTGTTCTCCTTGGCCTCGAGCTGTTGTTTGGTTCTTGGCAGCAATTCCGGATCGAAAAATTTATCTTTAATCTCAGAGATCACCATCAGGGTATCTCCCTCGTGTACATACTGACCTTCCCGTACCCGCCACGATTCAATACGACCGGCAATAGTGGTTTGCACATTTTGCGGGCGGTTTGAAGGGTGAAAAGCCGTTACCCGACCATAACCTTTAATATTCTGCTGCCAGGGCACGAACATGATCAGAAACAGCAAAGCCAGGATCCCCACCAGCCATTTGGCCAGGATTTTTCCATATTGAGGTGTAACAAGCGTTTTCAGGGTCTGCAGTCGGTGTTCTTCCGCCTGCGAATACATTCTATTTTTTGAAACGTTCAACATTTGGTAGCGAAATTATAGGGTGACGATATCTTTGTAGATTTCCGTTTGCGACACCGAGGCGGTCGGTCCATCAAGGATCAGTTTTCCTTCCTTCAAAATCAGGATGCGTTCGCAAAGGGCATGAACTTTGGGCTTGTCAGACAAAATGATCAAAGTCCATGGGCGCTCTTTGGCCGTCAGGTAGGCCAAAATATGCTTTTGGTCGTCATTGCTTAAAGCCGACAAGTTATCGTTGAGCAATAACAACTGCGGTGCTTTAACGATACATCTGGCAATCAATATTTTCAGGGCCGTAGAAGTGGACAACCCTTGTCCGCCAGCAACAAGCGGCGTATTCAAACCAGCCTCCATCATATTGATTTCACGATCCAGGCGCACGGTTTTTACGGCGTCCATCAGATCGTGATAATCTACATTGGATTTACCGACCGAGATATTATCATAGATCGACCCTTCGAAAATTTCCGTCTCACTCAGGTTCATGGAAATATGGTCATGGAAACTCACCAAATCCACATCGCGTGAATTCAGCCCATTATAGACCATCGCGCCCTGAAAGTTATCATAGACCCCGGCAATCAGGCTCATGAGGGTGTTTTTCCCTGAATTGCTGTAACCCGTAATGGCGACGCGCTCCCCAGCCTCAATATCAAGCGTAAAATCCTTAATACCGAAGCGGCTTGTTTTTTCATAAGCATAAGAAACCTCAAGCATCTCCAGGCGCATACCAATATTATTTTTTGGCTGACGTTCCACTTTCACTCCTCCTTGTCGTTCGAGCGGGATATCCATCACGTGACCAATTTTATCAACGGCTACAAGAATATCATATACGGCATCCAAATAGGCGATAATTTTCTCTACTGAGTTGATGACCAGAACAATGATAATCTCTGAAGCCACAAACTGCCCGAGGCTAATCTGGCGATCAATCACCAACAAAGAACCGATCACTAAAACACCGCCAACAACCAGCATTTTAAAAAGGACAATAAAGCCATACTGGCCCATCAATACTCGGAAATGCTTTGCTCGGTGGGTCAAGTAAGATTCCACCGCAATATCAGTACGCTTCACGGGGTAATAGGTGGTTCCCGACATTTTGAAGGCCGTCAGCGATCGGGCAAGCTCTTCAAGCCAATACACCACCCGATATTTATCTTTGGAAGTTTTTATCGCCCACTTCATTCCGTTTTTACCTGTCTGCAATACAAACCAGCCAATGAAAAGGAAGAGGAAGATGCCAAAAAAGACAAAAAACTGATGGTAAAATGATAACAGGATCAGCCCGAAGAAAATTTGCAACAGCGCCCCCGACATATCAATCAGCAGTTTGGGTAACGACTTCTGAATGGTCAGTACGTCAAAGAAACGGTTCATCAGCTCTGGAGCATGATCTCCGCGGATGGCTTCAAGTTTAAACCTCGGTACACGCAGGGCAAAATCGTATGCCGCCTTGGCAAAAATCCGCCGCTGCAAAATCTCCACCATATAGTGTTGCATAATTTGCAGTCCGCCAGTAAGCAAAACGCCAATGAGCACGAAGGCGATCAGGAAAATGACCGTCGTAAAGAGTACGCCAGAGGAAATCAGCGAGATAATCGCTTGCGTCCCCAAGGGCAGGGTCAGCCCAATGAGTCCGATCACGATCGCATATATAAAAATATAGGCAATCTCTTTTTTCTCTACCGTCAGCAGGCGCACCAGTCTTTGGTAGGGAGTCAGGTGTTCATGGTTGTCAGAGGCATCCTCCACCGCACCTGGTGACTGATTCTTGAAAACCATTAGAAAAAGCACATCGCCTTTTTCAAATCGGGTCAGTTCGGTCAGGGCGGAAATCGGCACTTCCTCCTCTCCGCCAGAACGTACTGCAATAGCTTCTAATTTGTTCTTTTGTTGATGTAAAAGTACAGGGGTAAGTCCCCCTTCGAGCATCGCAAAGACCAGCATGGGGTTCTCCAGCTCTTTACAATAGTTTAACAAGGATTCTTCGCTTGTCTCGTTCCGAAGAACCAACAAATCATTCACTCCCATTATCTTGCTCAGATCATTACAGAAGTTGCGCACCTCTGAGTAATGAGCTGTACTCCCTGCTAAATCCAATTTCTCCACTGCTCGCTGATCGTAAGCAAGACCAGATCGTTCGGCCAGTAATTCCGCCGTACGAAAAAGTTGTAATTGATTCATAAAAAAGTTTGTCCTCGTTGATGGTTAAATTGTTTTATGGTAGCATAAATTTAAGGCAAAAAGTAGGATTATCTAAACTACCACCTAAATAAGAGTGTAAAAAACACGACAATTCCGCAGTTAAATGCGCTTATTCATCTGACTTTTATAATTCGGGGAGCTGCTTTCAACCCCATAATTCAACCCTCCCCATTTTGTTCTATTTTTATTTTAACCAAGGCCGTTTAAAATTGAACATATCCCCCTGAAAATGTGTTATTGAAGCATATATTTCAAACATATGCTGCATGACAAAAAACTACACGCCTTTTCTCCTCATCGGAATTATCCTATTATTTGCCTGCGACAGGAATCCCCGTCAAATGACATTCCAAAATAGCATGATTTCGGAAACCCCCGAAGTATCAGCCACTTACTTGGTAACCATCACTGGCCAATGGACCAAAGATAACTTCCCAGACCACTATCCGGCCCATCCTGCGTTCAGTAATTTCGTAGGCATGACCCACCCTTCGACGGTACAGCTATACCGTATGCAAAAAGAAACGCCGAATGGGCTCAGTGAATTTATTGTAAATAACGATGCCAAGAAGCTTCAGCGACATATCAAATCTTTAATTAATGCAGGAAATGCTGGCGAGCTGATTTACTCCCCCGCCCTGGATTCTGGCAACGCTTCTGTATCGTTCAACCTGACGGTAGATGAAACCAACAGCCTGGTGTCCGTCTTGGGAAGCATCTCTCCAAGCCCCGACTGGTTTGTCGGCTTACGCAATATTTCGTTGCTGAAAGATGGCTATTTTGTCTCAAACCTCACATTGAATATGAACTCCTACGATGCGGGGCTGAACGGTGGGCAGAGCTTTGGTGACGATGAAATGGAAATGCGGGAAAAAGGGCATATTGTTCCGCTGTCAGGTTTCCCTTTCAGTGCTTCTGATGAGCAGACGCCAGTATTGGCAAAAATCACCTTCACAAAAAAATGATCCTGCATCTCAATTTATCTGAGAGTATGTTGTATTGAGCTATTAAGATTAATAGATAATTCACTATTTTAGCGACTTCTATATTTTGTTCAAAAACTATGTTTGCAGTCGTTTATTATTTGATATTGATTCCTGTTTCTCTTTTACCGAACAGGTTGCAATATTTTCTTTCAGACCTTATTTATTTAATCATCCGATATATTGTTCCCTATCGCCGAAAGATTGTCCTTGACAACATCCGCCGGTCATTTCCTGAGAAAAGTGAGCAGGAGGTCAACAAAATCGCCAATCAGTTTTATGCCCATTTCTGCGACCTGATCATTGAAAGCATCGATTTGTTCACCATCACCGAAAAACAAATAAGACAACGCTTTCAGGCGGGAGACATCGAGGCACTGAACACCCTTTATGAGAAGAACAAAAGTGTGGTTTTTGCTTCAGGCCATTATAATAACTGGGAAATTGCCGCTACTGCCATTCCCCTGCTGCTCAAACACAAAGTCGATGGGCTTTACGCTCCGCTGTCGAATAAATTCCTCGATCAGAAATTCCTGAAGAGCAGGCAACATTTCGGTTTAAAAATGTTCCCGAAAAAGCAGGTCAAGGCGATGTTTGAGTCCCATAAAGGGCAACCGACCGTCAGTGGTTTTGGTGCCGACCAATGTCCACCCTATCACACTCGTCAGGCATATTTCACAAAATTCCTGAACCAAGACACGCCCGTGATGTTCGGTACCGAGAAATATGCCAAAGAATATGATCATGCCGTTTGTTATATGCACGTTCGTAAGCTCAAAAGAGGGCACTATATTTTTGATGCAGAGCTGATCTGCGAAGATGCTCAGGCGACACCTTACGGAGAGATTACCGAAAAACATACCCGAATGCTTGAAAAAGATATTTTGGCCAATCCTCAATATTGGCTCTGGACGCACAAGCGATGGAAGCTGACCAGGGAGCGGGTAGAAGAAAATGCCCGACAATACGAAGCGGAACAACAAGCCAGTTAACCGTTTTTGAATTTTTGCTGATGATTGCTGATGATTGCAACTGATGGTTCGAGAATAACCATTACGTGGCGGGGCCCTCTCAACAACACGGGTAAGGCCACCCAACTTTGGGGATTTAATGCTGCTGAACAATAATTGATGAGGCTATATTTTCCACTGACGAAATGCCACGACCTGTAAAAACACCCTGATTTTTTTAGGGTCTACAGATGATCCGTTCTGTATTCAAAGGTTGCTGCACTTATCCCCGCTCGAGAATCAACTATTGGCTCAAGGTATAAATCGTGCACACTGTATTTTTTAATCCTTGCCCACGCCTGAGGCAACACTGCCAATACCAAATCGGGTAATTCCATACCGAAATTAATTTGCAGGTAAAAAGATCAGAAAATGATAAAGATAAAAAAAGGCACCCCTCATGACGAAGGGTGCCTTTATTATATGCACTTAGCTTATTGCGGTGTATCAACCAGTGTTACGGTTGGCTCCAGCAATTGCGTTAATTGTCAATAACAATTCTTCCAAGGTCTTTTCAGACTTCTCATCGGCACCATCAAGTTTCTCACCACGCCATTTCTTCAGCAAAACAATTTGCTTGCGGTGCAGATCGTTCATGATCGATGCACGAAGGCGGTTAGAGTAGTAGTGTCCTTTACGACGGTCCTGAATTTTACGATCCAACAAGTCGGCCAAAATCGACTTTGTTTTCTCATACTCACCCGTGAATCTGTCAAGGAAAGACTTGCGGATTTTATCATCCTGCACCAAAGAAGCATAAGCTTCCATCATGCTGCGGTCGGTTGCGGCAATAGAAGTATCAACGTTGGTCAATACGTAGCGCAAGAATGGATCCGTAGAAATCGCCTTCTTGAATTTGGCATATTCCTTAGGCTCATTTTGCTTCAATTGCTCCATTGTTGTTCCCAAACCAAACCATGAGGTCATGTGGTAACGTGATTGCGACCAAGAGAATACCCATGGAATAGCACGCAAATCGTTCAACGTTTTTGCTCCTGTACGGCGCGAAGGACGAGAACCAATTTTACTGCTTTCAATCACATCAATTGGCGTTGCAGAACGGAAATAATCAATAAATCCTTCCCCATGCAACAAAGCCGTATATGGTTTCTTTGCCTCTTCAGACAAACGTGCCAACAATGGCTCCAATGGGTGCGCTAATTTTTGCTTTTTCGAGAAACGATCCATGATCGTTTTGCTCATTGTGCTTGCCAGCAACACTTCCATATTATAAGAAGCATTCACTTTGTTGGCATATTTCAACTCAATGGTTTCTCCTTGCTCTGTCAGGCGGACATGTCCATCTACAGAACCATGAGGAAGTGCATCTACAAAGTAATGCGTTGGTCCCGCACCACGAGAAATTGAACCTCCTTTACCATGGAAAAATTCGATCTGAACACCATTTTCTGCACCTACCTCAGCAAGCAAATGCTGTGCCTGGAAGATGTTCCACTGGCTGGCCAAAATACCACCATCTTTGTTCGAATCTGAGTAACCTACCATCACCATCTGCAACGGACGGTTCGCCTCGTTGAGTTTTTGATGATAAGCCAAAGAACGTTTTGTAAATGGGTGATTCAAGAAGCCCTGAAGAATTTTTGGCCCTTCCGCCAAATCTTCGATGGTTTCCAAAAGTGGCGCTACTGGCACTTCACAAACCACTTCGCCATTCACCTTACGCGTCAATCCTGCTTCACGAGCCAAGACGAATACGGTCAATAGATCGGATACCGAACGGGTCATGGAAATGATGAATGAACCGATACCCTTGTGGCCATATTTTGTAATATGGTTAGAGATTACGGTGTAAGCATCGATTACCGCACGGGCGTGTGGTCCAAGCTCAGCGTTACCTGTTGCAAACGGACGGTTGCTTTCCAATTCTTTGTTCAAGAATGCCAAACGACCTTCCTCATTTGCTGACAAATAAGCTTCAGCATCCAAACCTGCAGACTCCATCAATTCAGCCAAGGCTTTTTCATGGAATTCTGAGTTCTGACGAACATCAACACGAGCCAAGTGGAAACCGAAAATATCTACCATACGAAGTACTTCAAATACCTCCTGGTAGGCAATTCCTTTTGCCCCGTACTCTACCAATCCTTGCTGAAGGATCTCTAAATCCGCCAACAATTCTGACGCTTTTTTGTAAGACCCTTTTGACTCATGGTAAGCCACTGCGTGGCCACGCTGAAGATCAACAGGCAATTTCGCCATACACAAGTTCATGTACTGACGGAAAACTTCGCCTTGGTTACGCTCAAAATATTCTTTTCCTGCAGGGCCAACCTCAAGGATCATTTCCTGCATACGCTTGCGCATTTCCCAAGTTGCCTGCTCAAAATCCATGGCAAAACTCAGGTGCTTCAGCAACTTCACCATACGGCGACGAAGCACAACAAATGCATTCAAGCGCAATTGCTCCAAAGCATAAGCAGTAACCTCAGCAGTTACCAATGGGTGACCATCACGGTCGCCACCTACCCAGTTACCAAACTTAAGTTGTGGCCAACGGCGGTAATCCTCCAGAGAACTTGCACTAAAGCCCGATGCTTCCCATGCCTGACGCATGCGGTTGTCCATAATCGGCACTACCTCAGGGAATACATTGGTCATATAATAAAGGATATTACTCAACTCAGACTTTACATCTGGTTTTTCGCGGTAAATTTCCCCTGTTTTCCATAGGCGATACAACGCCAATTTAATTTCATTACGGATCTCCTGTTGCTCAAACTTGGAGAACATATTGTTCTCACGCTTTACCAACAAAAGATACAATTCACGGTGATGCTCAAGAACAGTATGTCTTTTCGCCTCCGTTGGGTGAGCTGTTAATACAGGCTCAACACAAATATCTGAAAGATGCTCCAAAATATCATCTTCAGTGATATTGGCGCCTTTCAGTTTTTCGAAGTTACTCGCCCACAAGCCGTTTACGCCTGCAAGAGATTCGTTCTCAATCTGACGACGATTTTGCACCGCACCGTTCACCTCTACCATATTCACTAAGTTGAAAATGATAGAATACAACTGTACGTGCTGGTTCTGGAATTTCTTTTCGTTAAATGGTGGAACATCGTTGATCCACGGAATTTGATTGGCAATCTCGGACTCTCCGTTTTCGATTAAAACCTCTTTAAGGGCTTCTAATAAAAACGAAAGGTCATCATAAGACTTTCCAAGTTTTTGTCTGACTTCATCAAGCACACTCACCGCCTTCATAAACTGAATACAAGTTATTGTTGAAAATTAGTTCTTCAAAGATAGTACAATCCATTAAGCATACCCCCCCTTAAGATCATTAAAAAAATTATCATAAAGGTGACACTCCTCATATAGATTATAGCTGAAAAGTAATAGAAAATGATTGTTTAACAAACCCCACACTGCAATCAGCTTTGATGATTAACAAGTAAACCATCTAACTATTTTACAATAGATCATCAAATCGTTGCATTACGACTCAAGTCTATCGATCAACATAATTGCCAACAAATGCCCACTATTCCAAGCATTTTCACATTAAAATCATGTTTTCCTTACCAAACGCCTCCAAAAATAGCTTGAATAATTAAAATCCCATACAATAAACCATTTATATAGGCGATAATAACAAAAAGATAACACGGCTGTTATTTCTTCAAAAAAAACAATCACATGGCGATTTCAGACAAACACACCCTATAATTTAATGTTTAAACCCTATCAATCCTCTGAAAGATAGGACAAAAACCGCGAGTGTCCGCTTGGAAAAGGCCTGCGGAATACTTGCCGCCAAAGTCAGGGGGCAAGTCATTTAAAAGGCCTGAAAAAGGAATGATTTCTGAATTTATTGCTAAAAAAATGAACAGGTGTTCAGCAAAAGGCAAAATAACCCCTTCATGCCGCGTGCATATTTTGTGCAAAAGGGCATGTAAAAATTAAAAATGAAGATGATCAAGGTTCAGTATTATGTGCGGCAGCGCATTGAGCTCTTTTATCCGCCGAAATAAGCGATGAAATACTGTGCCATTTGTGAGGCGTGCTGCAAATCCTCTTCTGATTTCATATCAGCTTGATCCATGGTTGCGCAAACGAATACTTTAAAGAGTGCATCCACGATCTGCCCTGTTTTGGCCTGAATATCCTCCATATCCTCCATACCATCGATACTATAAACAATCGTTTTCAGCTTATTATTCGCCAGCAGGATCATGGTATTCCCAAAAGTAAAGGCGGTATCAGGGTTTGAAATGGGAAACAATGCGCAAATTGCCATCTTCCGCATCTGCTCATATAGAGCGATCAAATGCACTTCAAAATCCCGTGCACCAAACAACAATTGCCTGATGTTCAATTCAACCGTTTCCAGTATCACCTGACCATTATCTCCAAAGGAGCGCAACAGCTGCTCCCGCAATAAACTGAGGGCATCATTCATTCCTCCCTCCAGCATATCCAAGCTATTGTATTCCTGGCATCCCATGATTATTCTCTCCCCGCTTGTCATCGTTAAAACGACCCTATTAAATTATTAAATTTCTAAAGCACTCAAAAAAAACAACTCCTTGATTGCTATCTTCGCAAAGCACTAAAACTATATTGCAAACAGCAGACCAAAAATGGAATTTGGTGCTAATTTTGATGATAAAGAGAATAATTAAATTCAATGGCTTTCCTTTTCCCTCCGTGCGTAAAAATCCCTCTGAGAGGCTGTACGCGCGTGTTGTAAAACGAGAAGCCCGATAAGCATCATTTTTACTTTATTTAATATCACAAAATTAGTCTTTTGAAAAACCTACTCAAAGTTTGCACCCTGTGCCTGTTGTTGGTCATTGGAAGTATCAGCAGCACTTTTGCCTGGAGCAAGCAAGGGCACATGGTCATTGCCTCCCTGTGCTGGCAACAACTATCCCCTTCCACTCAAAAAAAAGTATCCATCATTCTGAACCATCACCCCAACCATGCAGAATGGAAAAAATGGTTCGACCAATATGGTGCAGGCATACCTGAAGATGAATTTATGTTCATGTGCGCCTCCAAGTGGCCTGATGATATCAAGATGAAAAATTTCCCCTACCAAGGGACCACCAACAGTTTTTGGCACTACACCAATGGCCGTGTGGATTTCATTCATGGTCATGATGCCCATTACCGTCCTAAAAAAGGGAAAGACATTTATAATGGCATTGAATATGCCAAAAAACAGGTGCATTCGAGCAACCTTAACGACAAAGCCATTGCCGTTTGCTGGATGTCGCACCTGGTAGAGGATATTCACCAGCCTTTGCATGCCGCAAGTAACTATCAGGGGCCGTTTGCACAAAGCGCCAGTGGCGATAAAGGCGGCAATGATTTTTACATTAAAACCAAGGCGACCAATAAGACATCCTACCGTTTGCATTCCTACTGGGACCAGCTATTAGGCCGAAGTCAAAATCAGCAAAAGGCCATTCAGACCGCCCTGAAAATCAAAAAAGATATGGAAGGCCAACGCCCATCAGGTAATATGAACCCTGTGCAGTGGCAAACAGAAAGTTTCAATTGCGCCGTGAAATACGCCTACTGGAACAATCAACTGCCTGCAAGCAGAACTGCCGAAGGTGCAGCAGTGCTTCCCGTGGATTATGGCAAGACGGCCAAAAAAGTTGCTTATCAGCGCGCTTATGCTGCAGCAAACCGTTTGGCGATATGGCTGAAGCAAAATATCGACGAAGCCAACATGTAATGTCGCTGGTTTTCGCCTAAAAATGACCTTTAAAAAGTAGGGCTGCGGCACAATGGTCAATGGATCATTTACCACCAAATTTCAATACTTCACATCGGTATAAAACCCAAAGCTAATACAGAACGACTCTTCAGCATATGAGGTAGGAAAGGCCGTTTCGTAACAGACATGTGTGAATTAGGTGTAGTAAATACAAGCATCATTGTGCAACAGCTCTAAATAGGCCATCAATTCGGTCGATTTTCGATGGTCGAAGGGTTGAACCCACTCCAGTGCGTTTGATGCTCTTATGTCCGTTAGAAAAATAGACAGGTCATTTTTTTAATGAATGCCCCCTTTACAGCATCACCCCTCCACGACATCATCCACCTCAAACCAATCCAAATTACGCTCCTGCTCATTGAAATGCATTCCGATCAAAATGATTTTTCGACCATCATTTAAATAGGGCGCATAGTATTTTTGCTGATGGATTTGCTGAATCGCTTCCCCCTGCTCTTTGCCTTTAGGCTTTGGCGCATTCACCTTAAATTCGACCACATAGATGTGTGTTGGTGTTTCCATGACCATATCAATACGTCCTTTGGAGGTGGATTCTTCAGTACGGCATTTAAGCCCAAGCCCGGCCAAAAAGCTAAACATCACTGAGGCGTAGTAGCCTTCATATTTTTGGATGTTGCTTTGCACGTAGTTGTTGAATGGAATAGCTGAAAACATGGCCCGAACACTTGCTTCAAATCGGGTCAAATCATTTTTGTATAAACTTCTTATGGCGTCATTTCTTTTCAGCAATCGGTTGGATTCCACAGCCGTCAGGCTTACCAGAAAAAGCATGTTTAATGTCATTTGAACCTCTCGGTTTGGAGTGCTGAGCACATAGCTTTTCCCACCGTAAGGTTCTTGAATCACCTTAGTAATGGTCAAATAGCCCGCCTGCCAAAGTAAAGAAGCCAAGTTCAGATTGGTCAATGAAAACTGTTTCAGCTCTTGGGCTGAAAGCTCGAGGTTATCAAGCTCATAGGTCTCATACACACCCTTCTCGAACATTTTAACCAAAAAATTAGGCTGTCCCGAATCCCACCAATAGTTATCAAAGTCTGCTTTTTTCTTCAGGAACAATAAGATATCAAAAGGATTGTATACCTTGTCGCCAAGGTAGTTATAGCCATTATACCAAGCCTTCACCTCCTCCATATCAACATCATCAAAATAGCTCCCAAAACAGGTTTCCAATTCATTTTGGGTAAAACCACAAATAGATGCGTATTGACCGTCAAGGGTAATATCTTCAAAATTATTTGCCCCACTGAACAGTCCAACACCCGTGAATTTGGTAATGCCTGTCATGAAGCAGAACCGAATATATTGATCCGACGCTTTGATCGCCGAATAAAAACCCCGCAAAACATCTAAAGATTTAGCCGCTAATTGATCATCACTGGACAGGGTATCCTGCACGGGTTTGTCGTATTCGTCGATGAGGATTACAATTTTGCTTTCATATTTTTGGTGTAATTTTTCGATCAATTCACCAAATTTGGGCCCCAAACCATTTTGTTTTAGGTCTTCGAATGGAATGTTATGCTTTAGGCAGGTTCTTAATAATGAATTCCCAAGTTGATCTTTTACTGACTCAAGATTCTCATAATTGATTCCACTCAGATCAATCCGAATCACAGGATAACTTTGCGACCAATCCCATTTATCATGAATATAAAGCCCCTCAAACAGCTCCTGCTTTCCTTCAAAAAGCGCTTCAAAGGTGGAGCAAAGCATGGATTTTCCGAAACGACGGGGACGTGACAAAAAGTAATAACCATAACTTTTGGCCATTTCAAAAACGTACTCCGTTTTATCAACATAAAGAAAATCCTGATTAGGTTCTCTAAGTTTCTCAAATGTCTGTACACCGATCGGTAATGCTTGTCTTTTGCTCATGGGGTAATCCATTTTTACATTCAAGTTTAAAGATACAGATTTTTTGGGAAATGTAATGAATCTGCTTTATCCGAAACAAGGAGGCCTGCCGTGGCTGGCACGCACTAAAAACAGACTCGAAATTTACACCACACTCACAAATAAACATTGGTATTTATTTGTGTCACCACCCTTTTTTTCGCCCTAATCTCTCCCATAATCCCTGCTGTTTTAATGGTGCAACGGCATGCTGATGATACACATAACATTGACAGCATATTGGATCCTATCTCACATATAAAGTTTGAACTTCACTTAAAATCAAGGAAATATTGCTTTTCTAACTTCGACATACAAACATTAACCAACATCAACTGACAACAATTATGTTGAAGAGAATCTACTTATTGACAATCGCTGCGGCGATGAGCTTCTGTGCATGCGAAGGACCTATGGGCCCTGCAGGAACTAACGGAATCGATGGTGAAAACGGAGTCGATGGCACCGACGGCATTGATGGTAGCGATGGTGCAGACGCACCGATGGCCATTCAATTCGAAAACTTTTCTAAAACCCCAGCACTCATCATGGCCAAAGAAGGCTTCACCGATGTGGAGGTTTACTCCCTGCTCTCGAGTGAAGACAAATTTATCAACAGCCCTGCCTTCACCTTTGGCGGATCGGCTGATGGCCTCGGCTTGGCACCTATGACCGACGGCTACGCTTTGTTGATTAACAATGAAGACAATTACGCCGTTTCAAGAATCATCCTTGACGACACCTTCAAACCTATTCAGGGGGAGTACATCCTGAATTCAGATGGTTCTGGTACCCGCCGCTGCTCTGCCACTATGGCCACCCTTCAGGAGCATGGCTTCGGCCCTTTGTTTCTGACGGCTGGAGAAAGTGGTGTAGAATCGCAGGTGCAAGGCATCGATCCTTTTGCTAATGCCGCAGATGCCAACATTGCAAAACACCTGCCTGCCCTGGGCCGATGGAATGCCGAAAATGCCGTGCCATTACCTGCGAGTGCTTACGATGAAACCATTATTTTGATTGGAGACGATGATTCCAGACAGCATGGTGGACAATTGGCCATGTATCGTTCCGAATCTGTTGGCGACCTGAGCACAGGGTCGGTTTATGTGCTTAAAAGAACAGATGAAAACATGAACGAGCGTCAGATGGTCGTTGGGCAAAGCTACCCTGTGGTTTTTGCTGAAATTGAAAATGCCGAAACTAATACAGGCGCACAGAATAACCAAGCTTCCACCGACCTCAAAGCCATTCCTTTCGGAAGAGTAGAAGATATTGACTACAACAAAGGCAATGGTAAAGAAATTTATTTCAACGTTACGGGGCAGGGAAATGGAGGAGACAACAGCGACAACAGCCGTTCGGTTTATGGTCGCGTTTACAAACTGATGCTCTCAGAAGACAACCCGCTTGAAGGTACATTGGAAGTGATTTTGGATGGTGACGACAGAGACAGTAATGCGGGCACTTTTCAAAACCCCGACAATATTTGCGTCGGCACCAACTTCCTTTATGTGCAGGAAGATCCCAACAAATATGGCAATGAAACCCATGACGCCTACATTTATCAGTACAACCTGACCACCAAAGAGCTGAAAATTGCATTTGAGCTGGATCATGGTCGTAACGATGCCGATAAAACCGATGCCAACTGGTTCAATGGGCCCTCCTCGGCCTTTGGTGCCTGGGAGTATGGTGGCATGATCTCTATTTCCGATCAAATCGGAATCGATGATGTTTTCCTTTTGGCCATTCAGCCACACACCTGGAAGGAAGAAAGATTTAAAGGTGTTGACGGTGGTTCGGGAAGGCCAAATGAAATGCAAGGAAGTCAAATACTGATCCTCAAAGGATTACCTCAATAGCCCCCATTTCTATCCTGTTGTTTAAGGAGTTTCCAGCTTTTGGAGGCTCCTTTTCACGCCTTGTTCCACCAAAGGCGATCGCTTCAGGCCGCCATTAACCGTGTGTTTAAACTTGAAATTCGCAACGGAAACTTGGCGTATTGCAGAAGTGATTTAAAACACGCGCTACGACAAATTATTTTCTCAAAGACCATTGCAGCAAACAAAAATTGCTGAGGCAACCCCAACTGCAATAGTCGCTTGCTCTTTATGCCCATGAAAAAGTTATTCTTTCTCCTTCTGCTACCTGTAATGGCCTGCCAGACTCTCCCCGAGATGGCGACGATCAACCAACAGCAAGCCGACCATTTTCTGAACAAAGTTCATGCGCTGCAACAAAGCCCCATGCAACAAGACAGCCTGCAATCCCGCTTTTTTGAAGCACGCCTCGCTTTCAAATCTTTTGAACTTTGGCCCAATTATTATCTGCCCGAGGCGGTAAAAAAAGTCAATGGCCCTGTGCTACCCAAAGTGGATGAGCATGATGCCAACCGAAAAACCTTACACCCCACTGGCTTTCAGGTCGTCGAGGAATACCTGTTTCCTTTTCATCCTGCCGACAGCAGTATCGTCCGGGAAAAAATAAACGAGCTGTACAGTTACGCCCAAGGCCTGTGCCGTCAGGCAAAGTACATTCAATTTACCGAAGCACATTTTTTTCAGGCTTTTCGAGAGCAAATCCTCACTTATACCGCCCTTGGCCTGAGTAATTTCGACAGCCCTGTGGCCAAGCACAGCCATCAGGAAATGATCGCCAGCCTCGAAGGCGTTAAGCCGTACCTCCATCACTTTCACTTACAGAGCACTACCATCTACTACATCAATGCACTGCAAAGAGCCCTGCGTATTGACGGCTACAGTTCCTACCACCTGATCAAAAAATATTTCATCCCTTTGGAGCGTTCGCTAAATAACCTGCGCAAAACCAACCAAGTCAAAGCATTGTCATTTAATCAAATGATGCCACCATGGGAACAAAGCCTTTTCAAACTTCAGCAATTCAACCCGCACTACTTTTCGCTTCATCCTTTGAAAAGGAAAATCCCGGCAAGTGCCGAGCTTGGGGAGCAGCTCTTCTTTGACCCACAGCTTTCAGGCAACGGACAAAGAAGTTGCGCCAGCTGCCATCAAACCAACCATGCATTTGCCAGCACAAAGGCGAGAGATCTCGCCATCGGTCAACAAAAACCATTGCCCCGAAATACCCCTTCACTGAACTACGCCGCCTTTCAGTCCTTACAGTTTTGGGATGGCCGAGCAGGCAAACTTGAAGACCAAATCCGCCAGGTGATCAGCAATCCAGAAGAGATGAACAGTTCACTCGCCATGGTTTCCGAGAAGCTCAACACCCAAGCCAGTTATCAAAAATATTTTGAAGAGGCATTCGGCCCCACCCCTTCAATTTCCCCCTTGCAAATCCAAACGGCTTTGGCAGACTATATTCGTTCCATTCCCGTAGGTCAAAGTGCTTTCGACCAAATGCTTTTCAGCAAGCTCCCCGATAATCCACAGGTTGCACACGGCTTCGACCTTTTCATGGGCAAGGCCCAATGCGGCACCTGCCATTTCTTCCCCCTATTTAACGGAACCGTGCCGCCCCATTTTACGGAAACAGAAACCGAGGTGCTGGGCATTACGGCTACTGAAAATTTCAGGGAACCCACCCTCGACCCTGATGCTGGAAAGTACCACCTCTATCAGGCCGACCTCCACCTGTTTGCCTTTAAAACCCCAACGGTTCGCAACAGTGCACTGACGGCCCCCTATATGCATAATGGCGCCTTCAGCAGTTTGGAAAAAGTCCTTGAATTTTATGATGCAGGCGGTGGCGCAGGTTTGGGGCTCAACATTCCACATCAAACCCTGCCTGCAGATTCATTACACCTGAGTCAAAATGAAAAAGACGCCTTAATCGCTTTTTTAGCGGCCCTCAACGATCAGCCTGCTGAACAGCAAGGGCTCATTCCTTTTGTAACGATGGAAGCAGAACAAGACTAAAAATTGGCTGCATTGCCGATTGAAGCTACGCCCTTCAGTTTGCCCAGCCATGGAGGCGATGATTCGCCGGATAGCAAATCGTGATCAGGTATTCCTGCCCCTGTAGGCTGATGGCCCGATACTGACCAAAATTCTTGAATTCCATTGTCGTCTGCTCGTTTTTCTGCGCCAGTTGTACGGTTTCGAGCAGGGTAAAAGGCACCATCAGGCCTGTGCCCAGACATTTGGAAAGGGCTTCTTTTGCTGACCATAACAACAGGTGGCTATGGGGAATATTCAATAGGCAGCATTGCTGTTTTTCCTGATAGGTAAGTTGTGTTTCAATGGCCTGAATGCGCTCCTCGGGCTGGGAAATATATTCCATATCTACCGCCATGGGGTGGCTTCGGGGAAATAGCAAGACCATAACCTGATCTGCAGAATGGGTGATGGAGCAGGAATAATCCAGCAGCTCGGGATGCTTTAAAATAGGCTGTTCGAAGGTGCCCTTGCTGATGGTTACTTCCGCCATGGGAATATTGAAAATGCGTGTGGCGATGGTTTTGAGCAAAAACCTTCCGAGCCGGAAAGTGGCCTGTCGGTTTGCAGGCAATTGCTGAGCTATTGCGTGTTCTTCCGAACTGAGATAATCATCCTCCTTTGGCTGGTCTGACAGTGCGCCCCGAAGACAATAGGCTGTCGCTTCCACACGTCCCTGCTGGTTACTTAATTGTAGTTGCTGAATTTGATTCATCTTCAAAAACAGAAACCGACAGCAAAGCCGTCGGTTTCATTTATTGGTTCAAAAATTAATAACTGTTACACCAATTCCTTGATCAGGGCATTGTGTACTTTGCCCATGATGAAGTCCTTGTTTCTTGACAAGAACCAGTGGTCACCGTGGAGTACATTCAGCTCAAAATCACCATCGGTATGGTTGGCCCAAGGGCGCATTTCTTCAGGCATCACGACTTCGTCTTCCTCTGCCGCAAAAGCGGTAATCGGCCACTCGAAGTTCTGTTTGTCCTGATAGTCATAACCCATGATCAGCTCCATATCCTTACGCATGATCGGCAGGATCTGGCGCACGAAATTCTCATCGTCAATATAGGACATCAAGCCCATCAGTTTAGCTTCCGAGTTGGTTTCATCGGCAGTCTGATGGATGGTGTCACGCTCATTTCTCCAGGTAGGCGTCAGGTGAGCAGAGATGGTTCCCGACACAAAGAAGTGCTGAGGTTTCAAACCATGACGCTCCCGCAGACGGTGCTGCAATTCGTAGGCAATAATACCTCCGAAGCTATGTCCGTAGAAAGCGAACGGCTTATCCAATAGCGGCAAAATTTGCGCCTCAATGGCATCAATCACATCGAAGAAAGCGGTCAGGTTGGCTTCATCCTTACGGTTTTCACGGCCAGGCAACTGCACTGCATATACATCAATTTCTTCCTTCATTTCATAAAGGAACTGATTGTACATTGACGCTCCAGCCCCTACAGGGTGGAAACAGAACAATCGCAACTGCGCATCGTCCTGACGCTTGCGGTGTACAAACCACTTGTCGCCCAGCACCTCAAGATCATCCGCCTCTTCAATACCAGAGATGTCCGTAGAAATTTCCGGCACTTTAGCTTCCGTAGCAGCCTCTTTCTCAAAACCTGCGAGCAAATCGTCAGCAAGGTCAACGAGCGAAGGCCCTTTGGCGATTTTCATCAGTGGGTAATTCACTTCAAGCTTTTGGGAAATCCAGTTACGCACCTGATTCAGCATCAGCGAATCCAGTCCCATTTTGGAGATTGGCGTCGGGATGTCGATTTTTTCAGGAGAAGTTCCAAGGATTTTTGCCAGCGCATGCTGTAACTGTTCCTGAAGGAAAGTAGCCTGATCGGCTTCGGCCGTGGCCAACACCTGATCTTTCAACGATCCACCGGCATTGCCACCTTCACCACCTGCGGCGTTCATCAGGTCGGCAAAACGGTTGTCGGTTGCCAGCTGCGGGAAGAAATCACGGAAACGACGGAAGTCCAGGTTGGCCACCATTCGCTGCGTGCTTCTTTGCAGGATAATCTTGGAGAAGGTTTCACGGATTTGTTTCAGCGTAAGCATCGTCCATCCCTGCGCCTCAAGTACATCGATCACCTGTCCGCCATCTTTTGACATTCCGGCATATTGCCCCAAAACGCCAAGGTTCACGGCATTTCCTGCCAAACCAATAGACTGTCGGTACGTCGCCAGACGGTCGAGGAAGTTATTGGCAGAAGAATAGTTGGCCTGTCCGGGCAAGCCGAAAACTGCCGAAATAGAAGAGAAAGAAAGGAAGAAATCCATCTCGTGGCCGAGGGTGGCTTTGTGCAGTGCCCATGCGCCCATAGCCTTCGGATTGTAAACGCGCATAAAGCGGTCGGCATCGAGGTTCGGCATGGTACAATCGTCCAACACCGCGGCAGAATGAATCAAACCTTTGATTGGCAATGCCACTTCAGCAAAAATACCTTTCAGTGCTACCTCATCGGTAATGTCCACTTTTGGTGTGCTGACCTTTACGCCAAGCGACTCCATATAGCTGATCACCTGACGGTCATAATCAGACTTTGCCCCAGAGCGAGAAAGCAATACCAATGCTCCGGCACCATTTTCAGCCATCCATTTTGCAACTTCAAGACCAAAGCCGGAAGCTCCACCAGACACCACATAGGCGGCCTGCTGATCGAATTTCAGTTCGTGGGCAGGCATTACCGCAACGGCTTCTTCCTGCATATTTACCACTACTTTACCAATATGGCCTACTTTACTCAAATACTTGAGGGCTTTGCCTGCTTCCGATACCGGGAAGACCTCCAAAGGATGCCCGGCTACTTTTTCCGTCGCAAACAGGTCGGTCACCTCAGCATAAAGGCGTTTGGCCAATTTAGGCTTCTGCGCCATCAGGCGGTCAAGGTCAACCACATGGAAAGAAATATTTTCACCGAAACGCTTCAATGGCAATTTGCTGTTGCCATAGATGTCGGCTTTACCCACTTCCACAAAAGTACCGAAAGGTGCCAGGCATTTGAAAGACTGCGTGATGGCTTTTCCGGTCAGGGAGTTAAGGATAATATCCACCCCATGGCCGTTGGTGTCTGCCATAATTTCATCAGCAAAAGCCAGCGTACGCGAGTTGTAAACATGCTTGATGCCCAGTTCACGCAAATACTGACGCTTCTCCTCACTACCTGCGGTAGCATAAATTTCAGCGCCCGCCAATTGTGCCAGCTGAATGGCCGCAATGCCGAGTCCACCCGTAGCGGCATGGATCAACACCTTGTCCCCTTCTTCCATATGTGCAAGATGGTTCAAGCCATAATGTGCCGTCAGGAATACCACCGATAAACTGGAGGCCAATTCATGACTGATATTGGCAGGTTTTTTCACCACACAGTGGGCAGGGGCTGTGGTTTGTCCGGCCAAACAATGTGCCGCCCAGGCAATCACTTCATCTCCAACCTTCACATGGCTTACGCCTTCACCAACTGCGGTAACAATACCTGAACACTCCAAACCAAGGGCTGCGCCAGCAACACCTCCGGCAACGGCTTCTTCGGAAAGAATACCCATTCCGTTGACAACATCCTTGAAGTTAAGGCCTGCCGCACGGACCGCAATTTGTACCTGTTGCGCTTCAGGTTCATGCGCCTCAAAAGCCCGCAAAGCAAGGCTGTCCAGCATGCCGTTCTCCTGAACTTCTGCACGGTAGGCACTGCCGCTTGCTGCCATCGGCATTGTTGCGCGGGCATCTGCCGTCTCAGGGTTTACAGGTGTCAGGCGTCTCAGGAACACTTCCTGCTGACGGAAAGCAAATTCTGTTTCTTCTGTTTTTTCCTCCTGAGGGGTTGTTACTGCAAGTGCAAGATTTTCAAGCTCCTGTACCGAAGCGTCTGCACTCAGGTCAGCAATACGTACCGGCAACATTGGGAATTCATTTTTGGAAACCCTTCCGATTCCGTAAACTGCGGCCTGCGCCAAAGCGATCGACTGATCGGCCTCGGTTACTTTTTCCGCTCCTTTAGTTACCAGCCAGGTCTTGCAGGTAAGGTCCTGCCCACCAAGGGTACGCAACAAATTGAGGGTCCCCATGCAGAAATGCTCCTGCGTTTCACTCCATTGGTCGATGGTCGCATTCACATCGACCTGCAATGATGTTGGCCACATATAAATCAGGTGGTCCACTGCGCCTGTTTGTTTCAGCAACAAAGCATACTCATCCTTTTCCAGTGGGTTGAGGATAAACTCCTGCGCGCCCATTTGCATGAATGCTGAACCTTGCTTGACCGTGGTTACCGAAGCACCATTGGCTTTCAGCTTGGCAATCACCGTGTCGGCCAGTCCTTCTGCATCTGCAAATACCACATAGTGGCCTTCTGCTGTTGCCGTTGGGTTCACAAATGCTGCCTCAGGTGCCGTCCACTGATACTCAAAACATGGCTTGTAATTTTCATTTTTACTCTCCCCACGAGATCCTTCAATGTACTTCCCTTCAAAGCCCTGAATTTCAGCCACCAATGTACCGTCGGCATTGAACACCTGAAAATCACCACACAGGTAAGCTTCGGTACAAACCGAAATTTTCACATGCGTGAACACTTTTTTGTCGGGCTTGGCAAACACCTTGAAGCGGTCGATCCCTACCGGAAGGTAGATTCCGCGCTTGGCATCCTGCTCATTTTTCTTGCCTGCAAAAATGGTATGCAAACAGGCATCAAGCACCGCCGGATGAACATTATAGCGGTTTGCGCCATATTCAATATCATCATGGAGGGTAACTTCAGAAAGCACCTCGCCTTTGGTGGTCCATAAGCCGGTAATGGCACGGAAAGTGTCGCCATAAAGCAGGCCTGCACTTTTCAGCTCATTGTACATCGGAACAATCGGCATACGGCGGTTGATGCGCTCACGAATCGCATTCAGGTCGCCAGGCTCACTGATGAACTTGTCGCCCAAAGCATTGATTTTACCACGTGAATGCTGAATCCATTCCGCATCTTCCTGGCTACGTGCTTTGGTAGAAATGACGTAGTCGCCTTCGAGAGAAGAAATTTCCAGTCGGACGTGTGGCATTTCACCATCATCTGGCAAGAAGAGGGCGTTTTCAAAACGTACATCTTCAAGGAAGCCGAAGTCGTCACCAAAAGAAGCCTGCCCTGCGGCGGTGGCAATCTCGAGGTGCCCGGTACCTGGGAAGATAATCACATCGTCCACCTGATGATCGAGGATATAAGGCTCTTCATTTTTGTCAAGCTGAACATCCCAGATATAGTTTCCTTTGTCAACATTGGAGTCCACGACCCCATTCAGCATCGGGTGAATTTTTGTCCCTGTTCTTTTGGCAATATGCTCCTCGGTTTCAAACCAGAAACGCTCCTTTTGCCAAGGGTAAGTCGGCAATTCAATGATTTGAGAAGCTGCCGGACAGGCCTTTGCCCAGTCCACTTTATAGTTCAGGGTATACAGCAGGCCGAGGTTCTGCATGAAAATCTGCTTTTCCGCTTCTTTTCTGCGGATAGATGCCAAGAGGGCGCCTTCCACATTGGCCGCTTTGAGCAAATCGATCGCACCAGTAGCCAAAACAGGATGAGGTGCAATTTCAATGAAAGTATTGAAGCCGTCATTGATCATCGCGCTTACCGCATCGGTAAAATACACGGACTCACGAACGTTGGCATACCAGTATTCAGAGATCAGGTGTGTACCATCTTCCTGTTTTCCGGTAACGGTTGAGTAAAGGCTGATTTGGGCTTTTTCCGGCGCGATATGTTTGAGGTCGGCAATCAGCTCGTCCTTCAGTGGTTCCATATGATGCGAGTGGAACGGCACGTTCACACGCAGGAATCGGTGGAAAATATCCCGGGCATCAAGGCGTGCGGCAATCTCTTCAAGCGGTTCAACATCTCCTGAGAAAGTCAGCATTGCCGGCCCGTTAATGGCAGCAATAGAGACGCGGTCCTCAACCCCTTTAATTTCTTTGCGGGCTTCTTCGAGTGTCAGGGCTGCGGCAAGCATTTTTCCTTTGTCCGTAGCTTTATCTTGCCCACGTGAACGATTGAAAATCACATCCACCGCCTGCTCCAAAGTCAGGGCGCCGGAAGTATAAGCGGCAGCCACTTCACCAATAGAGTGGCCTACAACGCCCTCAGGAGTTACCCCAACGGCTTTCCACATTTCCATCAGACCAATCTGAACCGCCATAATTGCCGGCTGAGCGATGCGGGTTTCAGAAATTCGAGAATCTTCTTCCGACTTCATCAATTCCTCCATCAGCGACCAGTCTGCCAAATTGGAAAGGATGGCATCAATGCGCTCAATCACTTTACGGAAGATCGGCTCAGACTGAATCAGCTGACGCCCCATACCGAACCACTGTGGGCCCTGTCCGGAGAAAATGAAACCGACTTTCGGGGAAATTTCCGAATTTTCCGCAGTGACCATCCCCACACGGCTTTCGTCGTTGAGGTAGGCATTCAATGCTTCCAGCAATTCTTCTTTAGAAGCCACAGCGATGGTCAGGCGGTGCTTGAGGTTCGAGCGGTGCTTACCAAGGTTGTAACAGATGTCCTGCAAAGAGGCGTCGCTTTCGTTCAGGAAGGCAATCTGCTGCTCGACGGTAGCCTTCAAGCCTCCTTTGGTTTGTGCTGAAACTGCAAACAGGGCCACATCAGCAACAACCGTTTCGGCTGCTGTTCTTTGGATGTCCTGCTGAGGATCAAAACCTTCGAGTACCGCATGGGCATTGGTTCCACCGGCTCCGAAGGAGTTAATCCCTCCCACAATTTTTTCTGATGGCCAAGGCGTCAGTTCCGTTGGCACCTTCAATTTCCACTCCTCGAACTTGATGCCTGGGTTGGGGTTATTGAAATGCAAGTTCTGAGGAATCTGCCTGTTCTTGATCGCCAGGGCGAGCTTGATGATCCCGGCAATACCTGCCGCGGCCTCCAGGTGCCCCATATTCGATTTTACAGACCCGATCAGCAACGGCTTGTCTGCCGCACGGTTTTCCGCGAAAACCTGCCCGAAAGCACTGGTTTCAATAGGGTCACCTACTTTGGTTCCTGTACCGTGTGCCTCCACATAAGCGACAGTCGAAGGATCTACACCGGCGTTTTTATAGGCCTGACGCAACATCGCTGCCTGAGCGTCTGGATTTGGAACCGTGAAACCGTCTTCGGTAAAACCATCGGAATTGACAGAGGTCCCTTTGATGGTGGCATATACATCGTCGCCGTCGGCAATAGCCTGCGACAAAGGTTTCAGCATAATTACACCTACACCTTCAGAGCGCACATAACCGTTTCCGCTCGCATCGAAAGATTTACAGTACCCATCCGGACAAAGGAAATGTCCTTTCGACATCATCAAAGAGGATTCCGGACGAATCATCAGGTTGACACCACCCGCAAGGGCGTACTCGGATTCGCCATTCCAAATCGCATTACAGGCCAGGTGTACCCCAACCAAAGAGGAAGAACAGGCAGTATCCAAAGTAACCGAAGGGCCTTTGAGGTCATATTGCCATGATAAGCGGTTGGCGATAGAGGTCAGGGAAACCCCCATTGGCACGTGTGGGCTCACGTGATTTCGTTGTGCCTGTGAGGCCTGAATATCCCAGTAGTCATTCATGAAAACCCCCATGAATACCGCGGTATTGGAACCTTTGAAGTCTTCAAGCTTGGTTCCTGAATCCTCCATGGCTGCGTAAGAGGCTTCCAATAACAGGCGCTGCTGTGGGTCAATACGTTCGGCGGTTTTAGGGAAAATATTGAAAAATTCAGCATCGAACTGGTCAATATCCTTGATAAAACCTCCTTTTTTTTGCTTAATCTTACCTGCCTTATCGGGGTTTGGATCGTAGTATTCTTCAATACTCCAGCGGTCAGCAGGCACATCAGTTATGCCGTTAAATCCTGCTTTCAGCGCCGCCCAAAATTCTTTGGGAGAGTTGACTTCACCAGGAAATCGGCAACCAATACCCACGATAGCTATTGGCTCTTTAGATTTTTGATTTGTTGTCATCAATAGATGAAATTAGTAAAATAAATAGGATTAGTTGGGTTGATATACAATTACACAACCGAATTAAAGAATGTAAAGTTATTTATTAAATTGATAATAAATGACATAAAAAACAGGAAATAAGCCCAAAATAGCCGATTTTATTGGAAACATAAGATGGACAGGAAGTTAGGGAGTTGAAGAAAAATAGTTTGATTCCATAACCATCCTAATGATTAAAATAAAAATTGGAATCATTATAATCAGGATTAAATATTCATATAACAACAACAAATACAGCACATTAAACTTAAATATTTTAATGTACAACATCAACCAATAATACAGGCTAATACCGCTAAATCATATCGTTCAACCGCAAAAAATACATCAGGTTGAAGTGAACAAAAAGAAGTGAAAAAACCGAAAATTCTTACATTATAGACCAATCACCATGCTGCGACTCAAAATAGTTTCATTTTTTTTAATATTAATGCCATAAACCCCCTCCTGAAATCCTCGAATCCCACCGAAAGCCAAAAGAGGGAAAATTTGATTATCTTGGGCTTCTTTAATTTTCAGCACAACCTTACAACAGATGCAAAATAGTCCTTTCATTACCAATGATGCGATCGTCTTTGGGATCCTTATGAGCGCACTCGCCTTGGTATTTACCACATCAAAAAGTCAGCATACTTTCTGGAAAAGGTTTTACACCATTTTCCCAGCCTTATTAATGTGCTATTTAATCCCTTCATTATTAAGCACCTTCCATGTGATTTCCCCTACACATTCCAACTTATACAGCATGGCGAAAAATTACCTTTTGCCTGCAAGTTTGATTTTAATGACCCTGAGTATTGATCTAAAAAACATCATCCGCCTGGGCTCCAAGAGTATTGTCATGTTTTTAACTGGAACCGTTGGGATTGTGATTGGTGGCCCATTGGCCATTTTGCTTGTGGCCCATATCTCCCCTGAAACGGTTGGAGGCGTGGGGGCTCAGCAGGTTTGGCGCGGACTGGCGACCATTGCAGGAAGCTGGATCGGTGGTGGTGCCAATCAAACGGCCATGCTGGAGATTTACCAGTACGACCAAAGCCTGTATGCAGGGATGGTCGCGGTGGATATTCTTGTAGCCAATGTATGGATGGCCATTTTGCTGTTTTGCATCGGCAAGTCAGCAAAAATTGACCGATGGCTTAAAGCAGACAATTCGGCCATTGATGCGCTCAAGGAAACGGTTCAGCAATTTCAGTCGAGTGTTACCAAGGTACCCACCTTCAATGACCTGATGATTATGGCCGGCTTCACTTTTGGACTCGTCGGGCTGAGTCATTTTTTGGCAGGTGAGCTGTCCGCTTATTTCAAAAGTATCCTCAACAATGATGCGGCCGTCTTATGCAGTGCCTTTTTCTGGCTTGTCCTGCTGAGCACCAGCCTGGGAATTTTGGCCTCTTTTACCCCTGCAAAAAAAATGGAAGGAGTGGGTGCTTCTAAATTCGGCAGTATTTGTATTTACATACTGGTGGCGACTATCGGCATGAAGATGGATGTAACGCATACCCTCAGTAATCCGGGGCTTTTCATCATTGGCCTGATCTGGATGGGCATTCATGTAGGACTGATGTTTTTGGTCGCCAAATTAATCCGTGCCCCTTTCTTTTTCCTTGCGGTGGGCAGTAAAGCCAATGTAGGCGGAGCGGCTTCTGCACCGGTGGTCGCTGGGGCTTTTCACCCTTCTCTTGCTCCTGTGGGCGTGCTTTTGGCTATTTTAGGTTATGCCCTTGGTACTTATGGTGCGATGCTATGTGCTTACCTGATGAGTATATCTTCATAGAAGATAATAAAAAATAATCAATATGTTTATATTCAATAAATAAATATCATATTTTAGCAAATGCAAAATCACATTATTTAACTTCAACCTATATTAATGAAAAAATTTATTGCATTGGCGCTAACCTCCTGTGGCTTTGGATTCAGCTCATGTTCCACCGAACAGGCTCCTATGGTCCATCCACCAATGAATCGTGACTTTCCTGTGGAACTGAATATCAGCATTGAGGGGATCAATCAGTCACCTGATACCCTTGAAATTCCAAGCCATTGGAGTACCCGAACGGAGTATCATCTTGCTGGGGATTTGATCTTCAACCAACAGGGGTATGATCAGGTGCAGACGCTCACTAAAAGCCATATGAGTGAATTTCAGGGCATCAAGCTTTTGTTTCAGTCACCGGCATCTACTTTTTCCCTGCAAAATATCTCCGCAGAAATCAATGGTCAGTTTGTTCAGGAACTGAATGCTTACGATCAGCCGAACTTCAGACTTTTCAGCATTTCTTCAATCAACGAACTGCTTTCAGAGCCCACTCCTTTCACCGCTAAAATGGGCACCACAACGACTATTGCCCAGACGGTCAATATCATGAGCGAGACATCGGAAATCGTGGCAGAAGACTGGGGCACCGTGGAAGGTCGCTTGGCAAAATTCACAGAAGGGACGCTGTATCCTTTCGATGGAGCGGATACGCATGCTGAGATTGCGATGGTCAACCAGCAAGCTTACCTAAAGCTTTCCATTGATGAAAATGGGGCGTCAGGTCAGTCTTTTGACATTCAAACTTCGTCAAATACCGATTCATGGACGTTCCTCGAGCGCATTACCCTGAAGGCTAAGCCTGGTTTCAGTCATTACCATCGCTTCTCCGATGCGACCCTGCAGATGATTCAGGACCTGCAACGCCAGGGGCGAACGATAAGAATTACCCATCCGGATTTTAAGCAGGAAATGACCTTTCCGACAGTTACGGGAGCTTAAATTAGGACGATAAATAAAGTGACTGGCGGTGGTTGGTGTTCGACGAACTATCATCAGTCACTTTTGATACTGTAAACATCAGTATTGAAAAGTGCAGCCCCGAGTGGGGAAACATCAGAACATGGCCTTTTGATAATGGTGCACCGTGAAGCGCTTCTTTTCCTGCAGGGTATCGTAGACCAGTTGTTCAAAGCCGATATTGCTGAAAAGCCAAAAAATAAGCACTTCCTGCCTGCGAGATTTTTTCTGAAGTCGTGCGCGGGTTTGCAAATATGCAGCAGCGGAATAATCGACATTGTACATCACCAGTGCGTCCGCGGAGGACAAATCCACTCCCTCCTTAATACTGCTCACCTGCCCAATGAAATAGCGGAATTTTCCGGACTTAAAGGCCTCCACATCCTCCGTATAATTTTTCAGTTTGTCGATCAGCAACAAGCGTTCTCCCTTGAATTTATAAACGATAGCGAGTCGTTCAAATTGCTTAAATTCCCGCTTGATGAACCGCACTTTGGTATCATCAATTAAAAATGAATCCTGCTCCAGGTCTGGAATAATCGTGCCTCCACTGAGCTGATGCACCTTATTCATGATCACATTTGGCGCCTCGGCCATAATTTCCTGCCCATTGATGATCACCGGTTTTCCGGTACGGAGATTTTTCGCATGCCGAACCGTTGCGGGCTTCATTTTCACTTCCATGAAATTTTCTGAAACCGGACATTCAAAGCCCGCTTCTTCCTGTGTGAAAGAAAGCATAAAAGGGTCGGTAACCGACTTGATCGCCTCCACATTTGCTTTGTCGTATTTGTTGATCACCCGACCACCGATCCGCTGGGTGTACACCTCCACATACTGCTGTGCCCAGCTGTAAAAACTGGGAAATTTGGCAAATGGGTTGTGTGGCAAAACCTGCAACTGATGGTAAAGCTGACTCCAGGTTTCAGGGCTTGGTGTTCCCGATAAAAATAAGACGTATTTCGCCTGCTGACAAATCTCTCGCACTTGCCCCTGCCGAATACTTGGCTTGGGGAAAGCCCCAATGTTATGCGCCTCATCCACCACCACAAGGTCATATTCAGGCGCCAATTTTTTGACCTGCTCATAGTTGGTCACCAACAGGCTAAAAGTTGGCCGGTAGCTGGACGAATAAGCATCAAAATCACTTTCAATACTCGGTATAGCTTTCTTCTTGGTAATGAACAACACACGACTGGCTCCCAGGAGGTCCGCCGTCCGAAGGGCCGTCAGGGTTTTGCCGGTTCGCACCTCAAAACACAAATAAGCATGCTGATGGGTTTTCACCGTTTGGAAGGCTTTCTGTGCATTGGATTCCTGATAGTCATATAAGTTCATGGCAGCCGTTTTCAATAATGGAATTGATCGAAGAAACGATAAATATATTGAAAATTAACCACAAATAATGCTATTTGAGGCACTAAAAGGTATAGCCGACAGTCGCCATCAGCGGGCTGCAAATCGACGTACCAACATTCACAGCAATATGGGCTTCGGGAAAGCTTGCAGTAAGTTCACCACCGAGGTCAAACTTATGGGTTACATCCCCATAAAAATAGGTTTCATAACCGCCATCGTCGTAATATATTTCCCGGTCCATGCACCAGCCAATCGTTGGGGTGATAAAAAGCTGAACGACGTCGTTCCCGATCGTAGGGATGGCATAGCCAAGGAAAAAACCCATCGAGTTGTAGTAGCCTGAGAAGTAATTGCTGTCGGTAATGACTTCATTGTATTCGCGGCCCGCAGTGCCACTAAAACTGACCGCCAAACTGAATTTGAAATTTTCGAGCATAAACCCGAGCCCCAGCGCCCCTACGGTATGTCCGCCTTCCTGTGCAAAGGTACGAAAGCCGATATCCATCATCGAAAGGGGGCGATGTTCAAAAGTGATCGGTTTCTTGACCGGCTCATAGGTGGTACTATGGTAGCTTGCTTCTGCGCCCGTATCGAAAGTCTGCGCCCATGCATTCATCTCGAAGATGAAAAATAATATGAATAATAATCCTATTTTTCTCATAACATTTTTATCAAATATAACAGGCACAAAAATACCAAAAAAGATGCAATGGAGATGCACTAAAAAAAAGTCAGCCGATACCGACTGACTTTCTTTTCAATTTATATGATCGTTTTGGCAAATTACTTAATCCCCAATTTCTTTTTCAATTTTTTAGGAACAGCATTTTTATTCATCATGATGTCCATTGTTTTATATTTGAAATAAGGCTCAGATGCGAAGAAATATCCATCCACATCGTTGGCATTACCCCAGGAGTTTTTCACCAAGAAGTATTTTTTACCATTCTGATCTTTCACCAAGCCGGTCAAATGCATTCCGTGGTCATCAGTGGTTTCGTAATTATCATAAGCCTCCTGACGCATTTCCTGCGTAATTTTCATTTCTGGCTGAGGCGTATCGAAAGCACTTGATGATTTCTTCGCGCCAGCATCAGAGAAGTTCTTATTGTCATTTCCTGATTTTTTGATGCTGATTCCTTCTGCAGGAACAATCGCCAAACCATCACGGTAAGAGAATCCTTTTTCAGAAACGTCAGCAGCCCAACCGATAGAATAACCATTTTCGATGGCCGTTTCCGCCAATTCCGTCATTTCATCCATTGGCAAATTGTACATCGAAGCCTCTTCCCAGTTGTCCTCTACCTGTAAGATAAATGGCTCGTAAAATGGGTGATGTGTGTAAGAAGAAAACGACACATAATCCTTCGCATTCAGCTTCAAGGACGCATAATAAGATTTAGGCGTATATTCTTTTCCCTCGTAAGTGAATTTTGCTGGCATTTTACCGAAGTATGCATCCAATACCCCATTCACAGCATCTTTCCATGCTGGAGAAATTTTGTGACTTGGATTTTTGATGACCGCATCGAGAATGCCCTTGATCACCGCTTCAATTTCACCGTGGTTACGAACCGTCTGTCCAGGGATGATTCCCTCATAAACAGATTCTGGAACGATGCCCACTTTATCCATAATTGATGGAATATCCTGCAAAGCACCACCCTCACCGAAGTTCGCTTTTCCGTGCATACGTACATAACGTTCCGCTTTCATGAAATAGGCGTTACGCACGATCCACATTTCTGAAAGGTTAACCTCTTTACCTGTAATGCGCTTCACTTCGCTATTCATGAAAGACATCGCCGAAAAAGACCAACAAGTACCTGTACGCATCTGGTTCTTCACGGAACCGCCCTCAAGGTTTTTGATGGTTGTGAACTGGTATCCACCATCTTTTTTATTGGTTGCAATATCCTGTGCATGTGCACTGATCGAAACTGCTGAGCCCAAGGCTACAGTAGCTAAAGCATTTTTCAAAAATCTTTTCATAAATATAGGTAAGTTCCACAGGGGCCATTCGGTATTTTCTTCTGATATATGATTTAACCACCTATAAAAAATATTTATTTGGTGATAAAATCATACAAAATGAAAGGTCATACGAACCACCTCCCTATCATCAATTAATAGTTGCGAATATAAAGGTTATGGCCACATTAGCGAAAAATGCGCCCCCCAATTCTGTTGTTTTTTAAACACTTCGTCGGATTATAACCAAATACTAATCTGCAATCACTACCCTAAATATTTTACAAATAGTATTCCAAGTTTAAAGAATGAAATAGAAAATGCCCCGATTTTTAATTTGAAAGTTTTTTAAAGGCTCAAAATTTCCCCCTTCAGGCCCTTATCCTTATATTATGCTGAATAATCTTTTTAATTGTCGGAAATCTATCAACTGACATTTTTTTAACAGAACAATGTATAAGCAACCCTTCTCAACGACTCGGGCACTTTGGCTATGCCTCATGCTGGCCCTGCTGTTCCCCAACCTTGCCCATTCCAATGAACGTGGCGAGATGTATTACCTCAAGGTAACGCCCACAGCAAAAGACTGGACCTATGCGACCAATGAAGAAATCGTTTTTCATGTGGAAGCCAAAAAGTTTGGGCAGCCGATCAGTGCGCTACAAGTCCGCTATGAAATTGGGCAGGAACTAATGACCCCAAGCCAAAAGGGTGAGGTACAACTGACCAACGGAACGGCCACGATCAAAGGGTTCAAGGCTAAGAAGCCGGGCTTTTATACCTGCCGGATATTCACCACAATTGATGGGAAGGAAAAGACCGTTTATGCTACTGCGGGGGTGGCCCCAGAGAAAATTAAAGCGGTTACCAAGATGCCCAAGGATTTTGATGCCTTTTGGCAAAAAGCCCGTGAGGAACAGTTGGATATTCCTCTGGAGCCGATAATCACCTTGCAGGCGGAAGAATGCACCTCGGATTACGACGTGTATCATGTCAGTTTTCAGAACATGAAAAAAGGGAATTCATGGCGTGGAGTTTCACGGGTTTATGGAATGCTATCAGTCCCTAAAAAAGCAGGGCAATACCCCGCAGTTTTGGAAGTTCCCGGAGCAGGTGTACGTGCCTACCACGCCAACAGCAACGCCAAGCGTGGGGCCATTTTCCTGACCATCGGTATCCATGGTATTCCGGTGAATGTGCGTGATGATGCTTTTTATAAAGGACTGGCTACAGGTGCGCTTTCCGGCTATTTTAACTATCAGCTTGAAAGCAAGGATGACTATTATTACAAGCGCGTTTACCTCGGGTGCGTTCGTGCCATCGATTTTATTGAACAACTGCCCAAATATAATGGTGAAGACCTGCTGGTAACCGGAGGATCGCAAGGTGGGGCGCTCTCGATCGTTACCGCAGGCCTGGATCAGCGGGTGAAATACCTTGCGCCACTGTTCCCCGCTTTGTGTGATATGGCTGCTTATACCAAAGGGCAAACCGGTGGATGGCCACATATGTTCAGGGATTTTGACGCCTCGGTGAAACCAAACTGGGTAGAAAACATTGCCTATTTTGATGTGGTGAACTTTGCCCGAAAACTCACCGCCAAAGGCTTCTACTCCTGGGGTTTCAACGATAACGTTTGTCCGCCAACCTCCATGTATGCCGCCTACAATGAAATTACCGCTCCAAAAGAGCTGACCCTCTTTCAGGATACCGGCCACTGGACCTATGCCGAACAGGCGGCCATGCGTTATAACTGGATTTTTGAACAGTTCAAAAATGCCCACCAAGGCAGCAAGTAACAGCAGCCCAGCCTGAGTGCTATACAAACCAAAATCCCCCACCGTTTTTATACAAAAGCGATGGGGGATTTTTTTTGAGAGAATAGCGGCGCTATTTTTTATAAATAATTTAAACCCAAGCCCGGTCATCCCAATTTGCAGTAGGGTTCTAAGCTTTTAAACACGCGTTATGGTGTGAATTAAAATAATGAGTTCAATATTTTAGAACTGTACGGACACTGTGCACAATGTCCGTACAGGGATGATCGCTCTTTTATGGAAGGCACAATCCCACTGGTACAACCCCAGATTATTGCACGATTTTATATTTCGCAAATCCAAAATCACTTGGGGGCTGTCGCACAACCATGATTGCAATTTACTCATCCTCAATTAGCTATGGAATGAATTCCATGGACAGTTGCGCCCTCAAGATAAAGTATGCGTTATTTACGGATTGCTGCGCTCCTTCTCCAAAATCACAACCATAAGCCGCCTTCTGAAACGCCTCTACTATAGGTGCTCCTCAAATAATTTGAAAATCCTTTTGTACTCATCGGTCCAGCTGTTAGCCTCACGGAAGCCATGTGGTTCAATGGGGTAAAGTGCCATCTGCCAGTTTTCCTTGCCCAGCTCAATCAGCTTTTGATTCAGTCGGACAACATCCTGAAACTGCACATTATCGTCCTCCATGCCATGCAAAATTAACAACGGCCCCTGAAGCCCGTCCGCAAAATAAATCGGTGAGCTGTCATAATAAGCCTTTGGATCCTGTGCGGGCGTATTTAAAATATTGCTGGTGTAACCATGGTTATAATGTGCCCAGTCAGTAACCGAACGAATCGCTGCACCCGCATCAAATAGCGCAGGGGCATTGAACATGGCCATCAGTGTCATGAAACCTCCATAAGAACCACCGTAAATCCCCACCTTCTCAATGCCATAATTTTGCTTCAGCCACTTCACGGCATCCTCATGGTCAGTAAGGTCTTTACCACCCATATGACGATAAATTCCAGTACGCCAGTCGCGGCCATAACCCGCACTTCCACGGTAATCAATATGGAAAACAGTGTACCCCTGATCGGCCAAAAAATTATGGAACATATACTCCCGAAAATAGGCACTCCACCACGAATGTACATTTTGCAAATAGCCCGCACCATGCACAAAAATTACCGCCTTATTATTCGGCTCCTCAGGGCGGAACATTCTTCCGTAAACCTGCTGACCATCCCTTGCCTCAAATGTTTTGAGCGCTGGCATCCGCCATTCAAAAGCCTCAAATGCTGGCGTTGTCGAATGTGTAATGGCCACCATCGCTGATTTTGCCGTAGCAGGCTTCAGCATCAGTTCCCAGGGTTTGTTGGCCGTAGAGAAACGCAGTGCAAGCATTTTTTCATCAGGGGAAACCGTAAAAGAATAACCGCCTGATTGCTGTGTAAGGGGCTCCATTTTCCCGCCCTTCACCGACATGCGATAGACGTGCTGCTCCATAGGCGTTTTCTTATTCGACAACAGGAAGAAGGCCTCTTTATCCTGGGTAAGTTCCGCTTCAAGAATTTCAAAATCCCCTTTGGTGAGCGCCTTTATTTTTTTGGTCGTTACGTTCACGGTGTACAAATGAGAATAGCCCGTTTTTTCCGACTGAAACCACACCTGCTCATCATCAATCCAGCCTAAGGCTCCGCGACTCCCATTCCAACTGCTAATATTCGGCCCACCGACCCAGGCATCATCATGCTGACGATCCAATAACGATAAAGTACCATTCTGAAGGTCAAGGCTCATCAGCCAACGGTCTTTATTATCCGCCGAACGAATCACGACTACCGCCTGTTTTCCGTCTGAAGAGAATACAGGTTCATGAATCATCACCTCGCGCTCTTTTTCACCTTCAGCCTGCCATTCCTGACCTGCTTGCAGATAATTTTTAAGGTACTGCGGGCGGTCTTTTATCCCCTCGATGGTAGCGGTATTAATCTCCACCACGGTATCTTCCTCCACATGGTACAAATAAGATCGGTAAGTCGGTTGCTTATCGCCAACTTTAGAACGGTAGCTACCATACTCCACATATCCCGAAGCAGTTACCCACTTGGGCATTTTTGTTTTAGTCGCTTTGGCAGGGGTATAAGTTGTATAGAAAATAATCTTTGCATCCTTTGATGCCTTCACGGTGTATAAAGATGCCCCACCGAAGTAAATGGGCTTCAGCGCCTGCACACTTGTGGCTTTCAGGTGCGCTTCTTTACCTTTCTTACGCTGATCCCATGCGCTCAAAATCTCAAATTCACGCAGCTGATCCTCTTTCAGCCATTTTTTCTGTGCCGATATTTTCTTTGTCTTGGGATCCGTTCCCGAACGAAAATCTGTTAATTGACGAAGCGCAAAAGGCTGTTGCTCCAACAGGTATAGATTTCCATTCTGCGTGAAGGTCAGTCCCTGATCCACCCATGCCAAAGAACCCGACCGCTGTGTGCTCTGATAAGCCAACTGTCCTTTATTACTGTCCTGACGCACCAAATAGATATTCCCCTGCCACAGATAAGCGCCCTGTGAGCGTTCCGCATTCCAGACGATATTGCGGGGAATATATGGATAATCCGATTCAGGAACTTCCATCGTATTTTTTGTTTCGAGATCATAACGGTAAAGCGATGCATAAGCGTTATCATCTTTCTTTCGATGATAGTAAACTGCCCGTCCATCGATCGACCAAAATGCGCCATCGGGCAAATGTCCCACGAAAGCATCCCCTTGCATCAGGGTAGCAATGTCGAGCTTCGGAGTGGTGGTCTGTGCATTGACCTCACTAAAAAAAGTACAAAAAAGAAGCAAGATAATTGCTCTTCTAAAAATCTTCATAACAATATTAGGTTGATATTTTTGGCAATTTAAGGCAAAATATCTACATATTGATCATGTGCCTGAATTACCTCAAAGGGACGCTCAGAAGCAAAGCTTAACTACCATGAAAAAATATTTAACCCACGGGGCGGGTCTGTTCCTGCTCATTTTGCTATTGATATCACTGGCAAGCTACCTGATCGGTCATATGCTCGAAAGCCAGATTAAGGAGCAGCTCAAGCAAATTACCATCGCTAAAGATGCGGACAACTATAAAATTGACCTTGCTTCCTTCGATATTCACTGGTCGGAAGTAATGGCCGATGCTTCGGGGATCAGTATTCAGCCGAAATTTTCCTCTGATAAGTCACAGCTATTCGGCAATATAGATCGTGTTCAGGTGAAAATAGGCTGGGGTTTCTGGCGGGCATTTTTTGGGGAAGTCCACCTCGAAAATATGCAGTTCGACAAGCCTGAGCTGACTTTTTACCACCGAAACCAAGCACAAACCAACACTCCTGAGCGCATCAATGTCATTGCCCAGTTACAGGAAAATGTTTCTTCAGTAGGCTTACAGAATTTCAGCATCAAAGATGGGAAAATCACCATTATTGATGTCGATAAAAAGGACTCTACCCTGTTTTTTTCCACCATGCTGAATCTCCGGTTTGAAGGACTCAGCACGACACTCGACCAGAATAAGCTGAAAGTACATTGCGATTCCGTCGGCTTTCAGTATCGGCATTTCCAGCTATTGCTACAAAAAGCCAACTACCTGCTGACGGCAAAAAATATTGAGCTGAACAGCGAAGGCACGAATTTCCAGCTGGACTCCCTTCAGCTTTCCTCCACCATTTCCGTGCAGGAGAGAAGTCGCCTGCTCGGCCACCAAACCGATCAGCTTAATGTTCACGTGGCACATGCCACTGGAAAATATTTGGATTTCGATGCCTTTCTTTCTTCATCCCTTTTGCATTTGGGACTGATGGAAATCGACTCTGCCCACCTGACCCTGAAGCGCGATAAAAATTTCCCGGAAAACAAACGCACGAAAGTCAGCCCGCTGAAAGCACTGGCACGCTCAGAATTTCAATTTATTTTGGACACCCTGAAAGTGGCCCACAGTAAGATTGATTACCTGGAAAAAGATCCCAAATCGGACCACTATGGCAACGTCGATCTTGATGCGGTAAACATGACCTTGTACGGCTTGGCCAATCCCGCGCAAACCGCCTCGCTCAAAGGGGAATTCAGTACAAAATTCTACCAGATTGCCCCGCTACAAATGTCTTTTTCAATGCCCTATCAGCCCGAGCAATTATTAATGACCGCAGACATCAAAGTCGGTGGTTTTCCGATTAAAATTTTTGACGCCTTTTGCTCCCCCGCCCTCGGGGTGGAATTTCCCAAAGGGGAAGTCATCGCCTCCACCATTCACCTCGAACTGGGCAGAAATATCGGTCGTGGCAATATGGGCCTCTATTATAAAGACCTGAAAATAAAACTGGTGAACCCGAATACTGAGTCGCAAAATTTCGGTAAAAAAGCAGGCTCCTGGCTTGCCAACCACCTGCTGCTCAAGAACCACAATTACCGCAAAAAGGAGCATCGTAACTACCCCTTGTATTACGAGCGTCAGTTCAATAAATCCATCATTGCCTATACCGTAAAAACCATCTTCAGTGGCTTGGCGCCTACTTTTACAGGTATCGACATCACGAAACACAAGCGGAAGAAAGCGCATAAAAAACCTTCAAAACACAAACGGGAAGCACATCAGCAGCATCAGAAATAAGGCTGCTGCACCATTTCCCTGAACCGATGACCATTCAAATGCTCAAAACGGACATTCACAATGTTCTTCTTTTCTGATCGATAATTATTACTGATATTTAAAACGGGTATCTGTGCAGGTACCTGAAAACATCAATCGATTATGAAGCATATTTTTTTAGGGCTGATCCTGCTCTTTAGTGCATCCTTTGCGGGTGCGCAGGATACAGAAAAATGGGACATCAATGACCCGCAGCGGTCGCTAAAGACCGTTAAGTTTACCACCAACGAGGGCACCTGGATGAGTGTGGATGTTTCTCCTGATGGCCAGACACTGGTTTTTGACTTGCTGGGAGATATTTACACCATGCCGATTGGTGGGGGAAAAGCCAAAAAATTACGTGGTGGTATGGCATGGGAATGTCAGCCAAGATTCTCCCCCGACGGTCAGTATATTTCCTTCACGTCCGACCTCGGTGGTGGCGACAATATCTGGACCCTCCGCCTTGCTGATGGGCAGGCTACGCAAATTACCAAGGAAGATTTTCGACTGCTCAACAATGCCAACTGGACCCCCGACGGCCAGTACCTGGTTGCACGAAAGCACTTTACCCATACCCGTTCCCTGGGTGCAGGCGCGATCTGGATGTACCATATTGGCGGTGGAAGCGGCACGGAACTGGTTCCTGCAAAAAATGAACAGCAGGACATTAACGAGCCGATGGTCAGTCCTGATGGGCGCTATGTTTACTATGTAGAGGATATGTACGAAGGGGGGTATTTCCAATACAACAAGGATCCCAACAAAGTCATTTACGCCATTAAAAGATATGACCGACAGGAAGGAAAAACGGAAACGGTCATTCATACCAACGGTGGAGCCATGCGCCCGCAGCTGAACCGAAAAGGCGATCAGCTGGCATATATCCGCAGGGTTCGTAATGAAAGCGTGCTGTATATTTTTGATTTGAAAACGGGATTATCACGCCCTGTTTTCCGTAAACTGACCAAAGATCAGTCGGAAGCATGGGCGATCTTCGGTCCATTCACGGGCTACAACTGGACCCCCGACGATCAGGACATCATCATCTACGGAGAAGGAAAACTGCATCGGGTAAACACCCAAACTGGGCAGTCGGTCATCATTCCTTTTGAAGCAGAAATTGAACAACAGGTCGCCACTGCCTTACGCTTTAAGCATCAGGTGGCTCCTGAACAATTCACGGCCAAAGCCATTCGCCATTTAACCACCAGCCCCGATGGAAAAAAAATATACTTCCATGCCGTGGGCCATTTATACGAGCAAAATGCTGAAGGCGGAAAAGCCCAAAGACTTTTTAATGACCAGCACCATTTTGAATATGAGCCGCAGGTTTCTCCCGATGGCAGATACCTCGTGTATGTCAGCTGGTCGGATGCTGAAAAAGGAAAAATATGGAAATATGACCTGAAAAAGCGCCAAAAAACAGCCTTTGATCTCCCGAAGGGAATGTACCGTGAACCGCAGTTCAGCCCCGATGGGAAAATGCTTGTTTTCCGTAAAGAAGCGGGGAACAATCAGCAAGGTGCCGCCTACACCACCGAGGCAGGAATTTACCTGATGCCCTCGACTGGTGGAACAGCAAAACGCATCAGTAAAGAAGGTGCATTTGCACGGTTCGATGCCACAGGAACGCGGGTATTCTATCAGACAGGGGGCTATTATTTTGGTGCCCTGAAGAAGGCGTATCACAGTGTAAACCTTGAAGGGCTGGACAAAAAAACGCACTTCACATCAAAATACACCAACACTTTTGTGCCGAGTCCCGACAATAAATATATCGCATTTACGGAGCTGTACAAGGTCTATATTGCCCCTTTCCCACAAACGGGGCAACCTCAGGAACTTTCTGCAACCAATAAATATATGCCGATCCGACAGGTGGCAAAAGATGCTGGGTACAACTTGCATTGGAGTGCCGATGGTCAGCAACTGAAATGGACATTGGGCGAAACGGTTTACGAAGTCGCACTGAAAGACTGCTTCACTTTTGTGGCGGCTGCGCCAGATTCCCTGCCTGAGCCTGTAAAAACAGGGCGACAGATTGACCTGAAAATCAACAGCGACTTACCCAAAGGTAAACTCGCACTGACCAATGCGCGGATTATCACAGGTAACCAGCAGGATGAGGTGATTGAGAAGGGTCATATTCTTGTTGAAAATAACCACATTACGGCTATTGGTGCCGATATTGAGATTCCTGAAGGTACAGAAACGATCGACCTTGCAGGCAAAACAGTGATGGCAGGAATGGTCGATGCCCATGCGCACCTTGGTTCATTCAGACTCGGGATGAGTGCACAGCAAAACTGGCCATATTATACCAATCTCGCTTTTGGCGTAACCACAGCACACGACCCCTCCGCCAATTCAGAAATGATTTTCAATCAGGCGGAAATGGTGCGCGCTGGAGAAATGGTAGGCCCACGGGTGTACTCCACGGGCAACATCCTTTATGGTGCCGATGGCGATTTCAAGGCACATATTCAAAACCTTGACGACGCCCGATTTGCCATCAAAAGGAGTAAAGCATGGGGGGCAACTTCGGTAAAAAGTTACAATCAGCCGCGCCGTGAGCAAAGGCAAATGGTGTTGAAGGCCGCTGAAGAAATGGAGATAATGGTAGTGCCTGAGGGTGGTTCGACTTTTTTCCATAACATGACCATGGTGATGGATGGACATACGGGCATTGAGCACAATATCCCTGTGGCTCCACTTTATAAGGATGTGATCGAGTTTTGGAAAAACACCGAAGTGGGCTATACCCCTACACTGATTGTCAATTACGGCGGGCTTAATGGGGAGTATTACTGGTATCAGGAAAGTGAGGTATGGAAGAACGAGCACCTGATGACTTTCACGCCAAGATCGGTGATTGACCCACGGGCGATCCACCGAACAATGGCGCCGCAGGAGGATTATGATCACGGCTATATTCTGACCTCCGAAAGTGCCCATAAACTTCAGGAAGCAGGCGTAAAAGTGAATATGGGTGCCCACGGACAGATTCAGGGTATTGGTGCCCATTGGGAAATGTGGATGCTTCAGCAAGGGGGCATGAGTAATTTGGAAGCCATCAAAAGTGCGACCATTCAGCCTGCGCATTACCTTGGCCTCGACGACGATATTGGCTCGCTTGAAAAAGGGAAGCTCGCCGACCTGATCATCCTTTCCGCCAACCCGCTGGAGAACATCCGCAACAGTGAAAAGGTGGAAAAAGTCATGATCAACGGGCGACTTTACGATGCCAAAACCATGCACGAAATTGGCCTTCACCCCAAACAGCGGGCGCCATTTTACTGGGAACAACAGCAGCCTGAAGGCCTTGACCTCCCACATGAAAACAGCGAAACCCACGGCCATTGCTCTTGCGGTTTGTAAGCTGAGCGAATAAATACTGAGGAGAGCAATCCCGTGATCAATACATAAATTTGAATAAAAAAGGGCGGTGGATCAACTCGAATAAAAGAGTTGTCCACCGCCCTTTGCGTTAGCGCTGGCGAAGAGATTTGCCATACATTTCTGCGACCCTGTTGTCCACAGAGTAACGGAATTTGTGGGACGATCTCCCCCATTGCCATTGAGGGTGTATTGAAATCCCCTGCTTAAAATTTCAGGTCAAGCCCTAACATATAGTTGGCCGTTGCCTGAGGGTAATAGTACGCCGTAGTACCCCAGACAGCCCCATTGGCTACATACTCCGCATTGAAAATATTATTTATATTAGCCCGAAGCGTTACTTCGCGCATCCATGCTGGCTTGAAAGTGTAAGAGGTCTGAAGGTTATTCAACAAATAAGCATCAAGAGTCAGCGCCTCATTTTCTGTATTGGTCAAATACTGCTTGCCAACAAACTGGGTGATCCAGCCAATACGGAAACCTGATACAGGCGTAAATACTAACTGAGAATTGATAATGGTCGCAGGCGAGAAAGAGGTCGTCGTTTTACCATAATTCACCAAAACTGTTTCCTCATTTTCATTTTGTTCCGATTGCTGATAGTCACGGTTTTTGTTCTCCGAGAATGTCATCGCCAACTCCCAGTTGAACCAATCCGCTGGGGTAAGTTTCCCCGTCAGTTCGATACCCGAACGGTAGCTGCTTCCTGAGTTAGTACGGATAAATGCACCCACATCATTTTGCTCGCCCGTCAAGACAAACTGATTGATGTAGTTCATATAGTAATAATTTGCTTCCCCCTGAAAAATCCCTTCACGGAAACGAACACCCATCTCAAGGTTTTGCAGGCTTTCTGCCTCAGGTGTTTCCGAAGAATCTCCTTCGAGAAAATCATCACGCAATGGCTCACGGTTAGAAATGGCAAAGGAAGCGTAAGCCTGTAAGTCTGCATTAACCTGATAGGTCGCCCCTACCTTAGGGTTCACAAAATTGAAGACATGCTGCCCCTCGATGGTCGAGCTGGCATCTTTGAATAATCCATAGTAGGAGTAATTGATGTATCGGTATTGCACATCGCCAAACAAAGATAATTTCGTAGTCGCCTGATAGTCTGCCTTCAGGAAAATATTGGCATCATCTTTTACCGCCTTGTTGTCATAATAACGCTGATCGGGACTGGCTCCCTGTGTATTTTGCATCCAGTGTAGCTCGCCAAAGTGCAAGCCTTCATAACGGTTTGCTCCTCCACCGAGGGTCAGGTTTAATTGATTGTTGGCCTGATAATGGAGGTTAAACACCACACCGTAGAAATCATTGTCCAGCCATTTTCGGGTAATAATGTCCGTAGTTTCCCCTGCAGGAGCCGTCAGCCCATACTCCGCATAATCCTGATTTTGGTTATACTCTTGATAATACCCCTGCCCTTTGGTGTAGTGCAGTGCGGTATTAAATCCTAATCGGTTGCCATCATAGGCATAATGCAATTGATAGTGTGTTTGCTGGTAGTTGTCGGTTTGGTCATCATAAAAACCGGTAACATTCCAGTTTTCATCATACAACGCACCCGCTGGGTTGAAGGTACGGTCATTTTCCAGCGTTTCCTGATCCACGCCATACCAAGCCTGGTAGGTTCTTTCCTTTCCTGAAAAAGTAATAAATTTCAGCAAATGGTGATTGTAGTTATATGTTCCCTGAACAAAGTACGACTGCAAATCAGAACTTGCGCGGTCGATATAGCCATCAGATTTCAAATTCGACAAACGCATATCGAGCTTAAAGCGATTGTTGATCAACCCCGTTCCCAGCTTGATGGTATTTTTCAGGGTATTGAAAGACCCAAAGCTGTTATTGATTTCACCGTAAGGTTCATCGTTGGATTCATCGGTCTGAATATTGACCGACGCACCGAAAGCAGCCCCTCCATTGGAAGAAGTACCTACCCCACGCTGAATTTGAATGCTCTGTACCGAAGAAGCAAAGTCGGGCATGTTAACCCAGAATACGCCCTGCGATTCCGCATCATTTAAAGGGATACCATTGACCGTTACATTGATTTTGGACTGATCATTTCCACGGATACGCATGGAAGTATAACCTACGCCAGCCCCTGCATCGGAAGTCACCACTGCCGAAGGGCTCATGCCCATCAGGTAGGTGAGATCCTGTCCTAAATTGGCATGCTCAAGGGTTTTCTTTTCAATCTCCGCAAAGGTGGTTGGGGTGGTGTTTGTCGCCCGAGACCCACGCACAATAATCCCTTCCAAGGCTTTAGAAGTGGATTCCAGTGTAAAGTTCTTTTCGGTATTTTCCTTTAGCGAAAGCTTCAGTTGCTGATCTTTATAGCCTATAAAAGAAAGGGTTACCGCATAATCCCCAGGTTGAAGGCTCAGGCTAAATTGCCCATTAAGATCGGTGGCCTGCCCTGCCTGCTGTGGGCCATCCACGCGTACACTTGCACCGATAAGTGCCTGTTGATCCTTATCGAGCACTTTGCCCTTGAATAAAATCTGTGCATTGGCGCCCCATTGCAAACCCATAAAAAGGGTCAAAAGTAACAGTAATTGTTTGTTCATAAGATTGATTTTGGCGGGGCGCACCGTCCAAATATCGCAAAGCGATTGACCTCTACTTCCTACGCAGGCATTATCCTGTTCAGGTATTCTTCATTGAAGAAGGGTATGATCTCAGCCCGTTATTTTTAAGGCACCCCTGTTAATTGTTGGCACAAATATAGAACAAGGAAGCTGAAAAAATAACCTCAGGTGATAATTTTAACTTATATCTTTATTGTTTTACTCAATTCAGGTGACGCAAGGCGGTTCAACATCAAACGGATCAGCACAGCCTTTCTTACTGCATAATTTCAGCAATGGCCTGTTGCACGGCGGCAACCCTGTCCTCGAGCTCCCCTTCCACCAGCAAAAAATCGCCGTAATGCTGCTTGACCTCCTTCATGTACAAATCCATGAAAAACTGTCGGTCTACATCGTCAGGGTATTCCCGCTGTGGGTCGTACGCCCAGGGAATGTCATTTTTGCAGAGAATCACCAGGTCGTACCGACGATCGGACAACGCCTGGGTAATCCACGGATCCACCCGCTGATATTTATGCAATGCCCATACCTTCATGACCTCCATGCCCGTGTCGGAAATTACCATATCGGCCCCACTCGCCACTGCTTCCGCTTCGGAGGCGATTTGCCCCTGAGCGATTTTCACCAAATCCGACTCCTGATAAGGGCGGTCAAGCTGATCGATATAAGCTCTTGCGTATTCACGCACCCAGATCGCCCCTTGCATCGTTTTCGCCAAATGCTCGCAAAGGGTGCTTTTTCCTGCCGACTCGGGCCCAGTTACCAACACTTTGATCATGACAATCCTACGCTTATTTTTTCTGCCGATTCGGCCTTCGATTTCAGGTATTCTTTACGCCACGAAATAAAACCGTAGATGGTCATGATGGTGTAAAATACAAACAATCCAGAGGTCAGTTCAAGCCCTTTAATGGCATACATATAAACACTGATCCCGTCGATGACCGTCCAGTAGAGCCAGTTGCTGAGGATTTTACGGGTTCCCATAACGGTGGCGATCACACCAAATACCGAAGTAAAGGAATCTACATAAGGCAAAAATGCCGAGGTATGTGTTTCCAGGTAACTGCCGATCAGGTACACCAGCACCGCACCAGCACTCAGGGTAAACAGGTGTTCTTTTACCCCCCAGTCAATAACGGGAACAGCATCTTCAGCTTCCTGATTGCCATATTTCCAGTGGTACCAACCGTAAATTGTGGTTCCAATATAAAAAATCTGCAAGCCTGTTTCTGCAAAAAGATGGGCTTCAAAGCAAATATACAGGTACAGTAAAACGGAAGCCATCGCAAAATACCAACAGGATAATTTCTGTTTGGCTGCAAGGATGACGTAAATGACACTTGTCAGGACGGCGAAGAATTCAATAACACTCATGCTACAAAAGTGTGGCAATTATTTTAAATAATGAATAGATATCTAATCAAATCGCAATAAAAGCCACGGTATAGCCGCTGAGGTGGTGGATTTCCCCAGAACCAAAATGTTCAAAGTGTTCAAAGCGATCCAACACCCCACCTATTGTTTTCAGCATTCGCTTAAAGCTTCGCGTCTTGTTCCCATAAAATTTTTCGGCCTTCCTGGGCGCTCTTTCTCGCCATATCAAGAATCTTGCAGGTCAATACATTATTCTCGGTGCTATAAAGCGCAAATTCCTCGGCCGTGATCTCCTTCCGTCGTACTGCCGCAAAGTGGCTGAACGGATTGATCATCTGATTTTTTTCAAAAGTGTGCTGTTCGGTTTTTCGCGGACGACGTTCCCGCTCATTGACCGTCAGGGCATCAACGGCGTGCAGTTCAGAATCGCGACGGTAAACCATCATCTCTTTTCGGTTTATTGGCCAGTTCCATGAAGCCTGAATCACGGCCTGAACTGTTCCATAATCAAGCACAATCAGGGCATCATCATCCACTTCAGGGTAAGATTCCTGCTGATAGTTTCTTGTTTCGGCATAAACCGAAAGTGGTGCTTGGCCATTCATCATCCAAGACATGATATTGGCGCCATAGCAACCAAAATCAACCACCGCCCCACCGCCATTACGGGTCGGGCTGTTCAAAATTTCGAGAAAAGGTTTGCTGAGATTCAGTTTTGCAGGCCCATGATGTCCATAGTTCATCACAAACTTGAAGGGCGCATCTTCAGGGTTTTGCGCCAGCTGTTCCTTCACAAAATAGGTTGAAGGATACCAGGAAGTTTCGTAATTGGTGTACAGCAAAATACCATGTTTCTGCGCCTTTTCCTGCATTCGCAAAGCAGATTTGTAATTGGTCGCCAGTGGTTTTTCCACCATGACATCCACGCCCTTGGGCGCGAAAAAGTCCACCACGGCCTCATGTTCCGAAGGGGCATTAAAGGCGCAAACGGCATCTGGTTTTTGAGCGTCATACATGGCTTGCATGCTCGGGTAAATCAGCGCTGTATCAATATTATATTTTTCACAAAGTTGGCGCGCAAAAGGGCGGTTGCTTTCCACAAAACCCACAAATTTCACCTCTTCCTGCTTCCCCATGGTTTTCAAAACCCATACGATATGCCCGTGGCTCATCCCTACTACACCCATTCTGAGTTGTTCAGCAACGGCATTAAACACCTGCCCTACACATAGCATGGCGGTTAATAAAAAATACTTCAACATAAAAAATCTGATTTTTTATGGAAGATACATTCTTTATTCAAAAGATTGAAACCTGAGCCAAACTATTGCCAAAGCTGCTACCTCAGGAACTTCACCTCGAATCAATGGTGCGCCACGCTGTTAGGGTGAACCTCCTAAGAGGATAGTTTCCCCTGATAATCGAACAACTGCCCCGCGGAATGGTCTTGCTTTGCACCAGTAACCGACGCCAGGCAATTCACCTCATGCCTATATTTCAGCACCCCAAGCAGAGCGAAAATCAGGGCTTCTTTTTGCTCAATAATTTCTTCCCCCGGAATAATAAGGGTGGTTCCTTCTGCCCAAAAGGCGATCCTTTCGAGGAAATACTGATTGAAAGCGCCTCCACCTGTAACCAGGCATTTACCTTTTTGCTTTGCTGAAAAATGACCGAGACACCGACCAATCTGATAGGCAGCATGCTCCACGGCCGTTGCAAGCTGATCGTTGGTTTTCCCGATGGTTTCCAGCCGAGGGATAACTTCCGAAAACACCCATTCTTTCCCCAACGATTTCACCCCAAATTTCTCAAAGAAGGGCAAAGCATTCAGCGCCTCGAAAACCGCCTGATCGACCTGACCACTACGGGCAATTTTACCTTCCTCGTCAAAATCAAGCCCGAGGGATTTTACAAAATAATTCAGCGGCATATTGGCCACCCCAATATCAAAAGCCTTCCGCACGCCATCTTCTTCCAGGGATATATTCGCAATACCACCAAGGTTCAGGCAAAAATCATAATCTGCAAACAACAGCCGATCGCCGATAGGAACCAACGGAGCGCCCTGCCCACCAAGGGCAACATCTGCGGTGCGGAAATCGCAGAAAACAGGCACGCCCGAAACAGCATTTATCTGAGCACCATGGCCGAGTTGTGTGGTGAGGTAATGCGCTGAAGGCTGATGAAAAACGGTATGCCCATGGCTGGCAATAAAATCCACCTGCAATTGGTGTTTACTGATAAAGGCCTTGACTTGCTCGCCAAAATAACGCCCCAATGCGACATCCAGCAGGGCATAGCCCAAAGCATTGCCTGCTTCCACTGCCGAGAGCTTCAACCGCCATTCGGCAGAATAAGGAATGCTTTCTGAACACTGAAGTTCGAACTGCCACCGTCCATTTTCATCTACTGAAAGATGGACATAACACAAATCCAAACCGTCGAGACTTGTGCCCGACATCATGCCAATCACTTTATATTTCATCCTTTGAATTTAAGGTAAGAAAGATTTTGAAGTGCTGTAAACCCTCCTATTCAGGGCATATTCTTGCAAATTCAAATCCTGAAAATGGACTGAAAGCCTCCCGAATCGTATTTTTCAGGGCAAAACTTCCGCCACTTAAAAATAGCGACCGCTTTCGTGTTCTACACCATAAGGGACAAAAAAAATCATGCACAAAATACGCTTAGCATATCCTGTGCATGATTTTCCGCCCTTTTCAATTTCAAAAAGGGCTGTTAATTATAAAGAGCGTAATTTTGACTGCTCCAATACAGGCTTCAAATGTTCAAGCATGGCTTCTTTTGCCCCTTCAACATCTTGCGCCACAATAAAATCAAAAATCTTGCGGTGAACTTCTACCGCATCTGCTTTTGTGGAAGCTGTACACACTTCTTCTTTACTGAAATATTCAAGGATATCTGGCATAATCACCATGAGCAAAGATTTCAAAGAAGAATTCTGTGCGGCATCAGCAATCGCCAAATGGAACATGAAATCGGAATCCAAACCAGTTTGATTTTCCTTCACCGCCTTTTCATAAGCCAACATGGCCGCCTCAATATGCGCCAAATCTTCTTGCGTACGACGCGCAGCAGCAAGCCCTGTAGCTTCTACCTCAAGGAAAGTTCTGGTTTCTACCAAAGAGTAGAAGTCGTGCCCTTCAAGATCCAGAATGTTGGAAATCAACCCTTGCATGGCAGTAATTCCCATGCCAGCAACTACGGTTCCACTTTGTGGCTGCGTTTTTAAAATGCCGTAAAACTCCAGCTTTTTTATGGCCTCACGAACATGACCGCGCCCTACGCCAAAAGATTCACTCAATTTACGTTCAGGCGGCAAGACATCTCCCGCTTTTAATGTTCCTGAATTGATCAATTCACGGATTTGCTTAATTATTATATCTGAAGGTTTATCAACCTTAATTGCTTCAAAATTCATTTTCGTCATCTGATATTAATCCAACAAAACTGTAACCAAAAACCGTTACAGCAGCTCTTAAGTTTAAAAAAAGCCCTTATTAGGTAAGTATGAAGGGAAATCGAAAGATTATTACAAAAATAAGTAATAATCGACACAATCCCACTGTTTAATACAATTTATATTTAAAGTTAATGTGTAAGGATAAGTACGGTATTCCTCGGGGAATCCATGCCATTATTTTGATCTTTGGGCACCAAAATTTATTTTCAGGCATCTGCCAACTCACAGAAAACCATATAACTTTCATTAAATATCCACACCAATATTCAACAGTATATCTAAACTCCCAACTCAATTAATTTCAGTTTGTCACTTTTAATTGCTGACATAACCAACTGAATCCTTTTGTTCTTTGTTCGGCCGACCATTTGTGCCGTTGAGGCTGATCAATGAATAATGCTTTTGGTGCGGTAATACTATTATAGGTCGCGTAGGCAGTTGTTGGAGGAACAACATTGTCATTATAACCCCAAGAGTACCAACCTGGGTGTTTCAGTATTTTCGCAAAATTAATGACATCAAAATATTGTGCTGTTTTCAACCATTGCGGATGTTCTTCCACATTGTAATTGGCGAAATAATGCGGCCAGCCTCCTGCTCGTCCGTGCAAATAACCTGTCCAGTCTGTAAGTGCAGGAAAGTACACCAGCTGCGCATTTACCCGAGGGTCGAGTGCTGCGGTAACAATGCTGAGGCCTCCACCTTGCGACCCACCCATTACACCAACATGCTGCCCATCGAACTGGGGCAAGGTGTAGATAAAATCGATGGCACGAACGCAGCCCAAATAAACCCTTTTGTAATAATATTCCTCGGGAGTGTCGAGCCCCTCCATGCGGTAATTACCAAGCCCAGCATCCCGCAAAGCCACAAATAGGCTATCAGGAGCCGTTTGGGGAATCCCGTGAATTCCTATTTTCAGGATAATCACCCCCTGTTTGGCACGGCTGTCTTTGCCTTGTTTTTTTACCCCTGCCCCAGGGCAATTTAAAATGGCGGGGTATTTCCCTGCTTTTGCAGGCACCGTGAGCGTCCCATAGATTCGGCTGTAAGCCCGCCCGTACTTCTGCCTGATATTCTGAAAGCTGACACTGTAAACATTATAATCTTTGGTACACTGGGCAGTTAATTTCTGCATTTGTGGGTCAATAGGCACCTTGGCCAACTCCTTCAGCTGATGCGCCCAAAAGGCACTGAAGTCGTCAGGAAATATTTCTGTTGCTCGCAATTCGGCCACCGCCACACCAGCAGTACCCCAAGAGTCCACTTTTTGGCCATCAACCTGCACCGAAGCAAAGCACCTCAGAAAGCCTGGCTTTGTGCCTTTTACCCCCTGAATAATCGCTACGCCCTTTTTCAGCTTAATATCTCCTTCTTTAATGACCGCCATTTTTTCAGGCTTAATCTGAAAATGAACTTTCAGGCTTTGCTTCAATGGCGAGCCATCTTGCAATACCTCGACCTTATAAAAAATGGGCTCTCCTTTTTCATACAGCCAGCCTTGTTTTGTTGGAGTAACAACCACTTTAATTTTAGCGGCCGCAAGGGCTGAAAAAGAAATGGCGAATAATAATATAGTGGTTAAAGTACGTATTTTGTTCATCATACTATACATTTTTTAATATTAAATTAATCTTAAAAGCCCTATTGATCTGTTCGAAATGGTTGTAGGGGAAGGTGGGCATTATTATAAAAATTACCTGCTTGCGCGCTTGAAAAACAATAACGAACAGCGACAGGATGCTCTACCAAGTCTGAGGATAAACTCAGGCTCCGATCTTTATTGAAAACCACTTTGGCAGGATAAAAATGTCGGTCTTTTCCCGCAATCGAAAAACCATCGGTGGATCCGCCAAAAGTTGACAATCCATAACGTGCATTTTGAAAAAAAAGCTTCAGAACATGTTCGCCATCCTTCTTTATTTTATCCAATTTTGGACTTTTGCACTGTAAACCCTCAAATCCATACTGATGAACCAGCGCCCAATAGGCTAACCGCTGCCCTACGGCCTGTTTTTTCCGAGGGTGAATATGTGCTTTTTCTCCCAGATCAGTCGTTACCACCATACCCGTATTTTTTACCGTTTCCGCCACCTGAGCCTGCGCCTCACGCAGAAAACCAGCATTCGCCTTTAAGTATCCATATGGGGCAATCTGCACAAAGTAAAAGGGCATTTCAGGCATTTCCCATTGCTGGCGGTAGTCCTGAATCAGTGTGGAAAAGCAGGAGGCATAACGACTGGGGGCAGTAACATCACTTTCTCCCTGATACCACAACATTCCTTTGATGGTAAAACCTTCAAAAGGATGAATCATGCTATTGTAGAGTACCGTCGGCCATTTTCTTTGCTTTTTCAGATCGTCGGACTGGAATTTTTGAGGAGCTGATGGCAATTGCAGCTGCTGACGGGCACTTTCACTTAACCAGGCCGCAATCGGACTGCCCCCTACCGAGGATTGTATAATTCCGATCGGGACATTTAACGCCTCACTTAATTGCTGGGCGAAAAAATAAGCAACGGCACTAAAGTCAGGGCTGTTCTTGGTGTTGGAAATGAACCATTTGCCCGCTGCGGTTGCCTTCGGCGATAATGCGGCGGATTTTTCTTGCTGAAAATAACGTATCAGATACTTGCTCGATTTTAGAATGGCCGAATTGGCTCCTTCCACGGGTTGGTTGCTATAACCTTTGAGCGGCATATACATATTCGATTGGCCCGAGCAAAACCAAACCTCCCCGATTAAAATATCTTTCAATAAAATTTTTGTACTCCCTTTGATGGACAAGCTGAACGGCCCGCCCGCAGCTGGTGTTGAAATGGTGGTACTCCATCGGCCATGTTCATCGGCCACGGTTTTAGATTTGGCTCCCCAGCTTCCCTTTAAAAAAATGGTGGAATACGGACAATCCCATCCCCAAACTTTTGCCTGCGACTTTTGCTGAAAAATCATGTGGCTACTAAAAAATGCAGGCAACTTCACCTGTGCAATGCTTGAACTTATGGAAAAAAAACATAACAGCAGGCTTAAAATAAAATAACGACTCATGGAAAAAAAATAAAAATGCATCCCACTAAAAAATGGGATGCATTTAAACTATTGATCTGTTTAAATACTAAAACAAGATCGAGACTATTGATTTATCAATCAATCTGATTTTCTTCCTTATCTATTGAAAAACAACTCTCTGTGCTTCTGACTGCCCATTGGCGTCGATCGCTTTCAGGATATACAAGCCCGAAGGCATTTCCAATGAAACTGATGAGTCGTGAGTAGTTGTTTGCTTTTGAACAGCGCCTGTTATGCTAATCACCTGATAGCTGAAAGGTGCCTGCCCATTGAATACTACTTTCATCGCGCCCATTGCTGGGTTTGGATAAGCTTTGATCAGCTTTTTATTCAACAGACCATCATTTGAAAGTGGGTTGGATGTTGTGGTTACCGAAAGAATTTCAGAATCCTCAGAAAGGTAACCCATACCATCTTCAGCAACTACCTTCAATTCGTAAGTTGTGCCTGCGTACAGATTGGTGAGTGCATAAGAGAACGTTTCACCATTCAGATCAGCGATATACTGAAAATCTGTTTCACCTGCTCGGCGGATATAAACATAATAGCCTGTAATACCATTCAATGAATTTGATGGGCGCCAGTTCAATGTAAATGATGTTGTTGTTACCGAAGTGGCATTCAAATCTTCCACCTTCGATGGACGGTCAGTAACTTCATCATCCTTATCTCTTGTGGTTACTTCCAAAGCTTCAGAACGATCTGACTCATTTCCTGCAGCATCAAAAGCGCTAACTTCGAAAGTGTATTTTGTCGAAGTGCTCAAACCACTCACTTTGTAGGAAGTCGCATTCATGGTTTGCAACAAGATGCCATCCAAATACAGGTTGTAGCCCAACACGCCTACATTATCCGTAGAAGCCGTCCAGCTTAGAGCAACGTTTGTACCCTGAATATCAATGGCCTGAAGATCCTGAGGAACCGTTGGCGCATCGAAGTCTGGCTGGCTTTCCGTAGAAACACCTGCAAGTCTTGTTGGCAAAGAGAAACAAACTTCTGTTTTTGAACTTCCTTTTCTGAACAGGTGACCGATAGATACGGTAACTGTTTTTGGGCTCGCCAAATGGCTGTAAGGAATTTTGATAAATGGCTCAGAAATCGTTACCTCATCCTGCCCTTCTACACGCACCTTGTAAGTGAAATTTGGGGCGTTATAACCTTCACCGAAAAGGTTCATGTCGTGATCATACAATAAGTATTGTAGCACCGCCTCATCCCAGGCAACCGTTACCGATTCGCCATCATTCTCCTGAACAAAAGCACGTGGCTTGTTAATAATCGGCACATAATCCTGTGTTCTTGTGAACATCAATTTGGCGATTTTAATATCTGGATATGCTTTGAAGATCTCAATGGTATTCAACTGACCATCTTTAGCGATTTTCTGAACATTGTAACCAATCTGTACCCACTGCCATTTTCCTACCGACTCCGCTGATACACGGGAGCCAAATGCAGCACCGTAACTTCCTTCTGCTCGAGCATCTGAACAAATACCGTTCAAGTCCGCGTAAACCTTACCTGAGTTTGTTGCGCCCTGCTGGATCAATGCCCAAATATAACGGCTTGATGAAGCATCCACATTTGACAGGTTGTAAGTTACACTTGGAGATTCCGCTCTGTCAGCAGAAACTTTATTGGCATTTGTAGTGGTATCCGTATTGGCCAAATAGATATAGCGACCTACTTCGTCGTCAGCACCTACCAACCATTTTTCACCTTCGAAAGTACCTGTTCCAGCATTGTTCATATCGAAATCAGTTGCATTCCAAGAGTAGATCAAATCATCATCAGGATTGATAATAATTCCTGTTCCACCACCTGGGTTCTCACCGCCTTCAGCAGTTGTTACTTTAATCTCAGCTGACTTTTCAGACTCATTTCCTGCCGCATCATAAGCACGAACAGTGAAAGCATATGCTGTCTCTGCAGTCAAATCAGATACAGTGATCTCATTTGTTGTCGCTTTAGTAGCCAAATCTTTACCATCCTGGTCGATGATATAACCAACAACACCGATATTATCCGTAGAAGCGGTCCAAGTCAATTTCACTGAAGTAGCAGTTACATCAGATGACGCCAAATCAGTTGGTTGAGTTGGTGCTTCATTGTCTTCGTCACCACCTGGCTGAGAGTTTTTGTCGATAGTGATAGTTGTTGGAAGGGAGTAGGTATTCATATCTGAAGAAGAGTTCTTTCTGAACATGTGCCCCGCTTCAACAGAAATTTCCTGCGGAGTTTCCAAATCACTTACTGGAATTTGAATTCTATTTACAGGGATACTATCATTAAGTACTTCACCTCCCATTGTTACCTGATAGAAGAATGATTTATCCGTGAAGATATTCTCATTGAAATCATATAGTTCAGCAGTAAGCCCTGGCTCATCCCAACCGATGGTTACGTTAGTGCCGTCATTAGCGGTAACACGAGGAGTTACCTGATTAATAATCAAATTGATGGATTGTGTAGGCGTGAAAGCAATCTTGGCAATTTTGATGTTTGGACGCGCTTTGAACAATTCAATCACGTTTACACCGTCTTTTACCACACTGCTATTGGCTTGGTTATTCAACAAAATCCATTGCCATTGCCCTTTAACATCATCAGAAATTCTTGATTTAGCTGCCGTACTTCCGTACTCTCCAGGAGCCCGTTTGTCCAAATCAAGATCATTCATATTCACCCAAACACGACCGGCATCTTTAGCTCCTTCATTAACCAAAGCCCAAACAAAACCTGTTTTTGCTTCAGCCATTTGAATTTGATAAACCAATGAAGGTGAATCATAGCGTGCTGAAGAAGTTTCATTACGGTTATCAGAATCAGTATTCTCCAAGTACATGTATTTTCCAAAAGTAGCATCTGTACCTACTTTCCACATCTCGCCATCAGCTGCAGCTGCTTTGTTTTCAAAAAACTCAGTAGCCTGGAACATATAAACGCCATTGGCATCTGCTTCGTGAGGAATATCGGTTTGGTCATCACCTGTATCAGGAACTTCTGGGGTTTCGCTGCCGTCTTCTGCAGGAGTATTTACATCAAACTCGTAAGAGGCAACATTCGAGTAAGTCATGTATAGTTTTGAGCTCGACACACGATTAGGATGCGCTAATTCAATCGTAAGAGTGTGTTTATCGGAACCTAAAACAGACTTATCAAAAGAGTAAGAATTTTCTGAATAAGGGTTTTCAAATTCTTGATACTCCTTACTGTCTACTGTACTACTTGTTACATCTCCTCCAGTCAATACCTCTCCATCTAAAGTAATTCTGTATGCTGGAGTAAAAGCTAATGCTGTATTGTTATCTAACTGCATCACCTGCCCAGTCACTGAAGCCTCCGACCAGGAAATCGTCATTTGATCAGCGGTATTGCTTGTTACTTTCACCTCTGCAGGCTGATCCAAAATCATATTGTTCAATTCTGCATCTGCCAAAGCAACCTGAGCCACCTTGATATCTGGACGGAATTTGTAGATCTCAAGCGTGTTATTTCCTGTTTGCAGAATATCTTTAAGATTGTTACCTACGCGGATCCACTGCCAGTTATCACCAAAGTCCACACGTGGGCGAATTTCAGCAAACTCTGTATCTGTTCTTTTATCGATACACTTACCATTTACACCGACAAAAAGGCGTCCATCATCTTTGCTCGGCGCATTGACTAACATCCAAACGTAATAAGATTGTACCTCATCCAAGTTGAAGTTATAATGCATAGAAGCGCCATAATCAGCACCAGAAGGGTTTTTAGTTTTATCTTCTAATCTATCTCCTCCAACTTCAATATAGTGTCCTGTTGGCGAAGAAGCATCATCGAAAATTTGCCACTCAGGGTCAGAAGCATAAGCACCTGATCCGGCTACCGAAGTCGCTCCTTCATGCATATTAATGATGATATTCCCATCGGCATCAACATGCCCTTGCGCCATTGCGCTCACCGTCATACACACGAGCAGTGCGAATACGGTAAATATTTTGTATAAACCTTTCATATAAAAAAATCAGCTAATAATAAGTTATCATTAATAAGTTTCTTTCAATTCAATTGATTTGACCGACACCTCACCATAGGCATCAATGGGTTCGTCCTTGTCATACTCGCTCTTGAATTCACTCAGGAATATGGAGGATTGAGTATAACAGCCGACTTTGAAATAGCCTGTCTTGTCTTCGGATTCCCATTCTTTTTCGAAGGTTCTTCCGTTTTCAAGACTTCGGATTTTACAATTGATGTAACCACCGTTTACATACACCTCCACCTCGATCAGGTCGCCGAGTTGGTAGGGGATGTTGGTTTCTGCCCGGTTGTTTTCATTCCAGATGATGTGCAGCCCGTGGTTTCTTTCCGAATACTGAACGCGCAAGGGTTCATCATTCGGCCCATGAATTTGCACCATACATACCTCCGGTTTTACCACCGGCAAATGCGTTACGCGCAACTGCGTTTTGAGGTATTGTTCTTTGTAAACCGACCAGTAGTTATCTCCGCCACCTACACGCTGACGCAATTCTGAACGTGGATATTTGGAGCCGCTGGTGGTGGCCCCTGCGCAATGTCCCCTGAAGATTACTTCGCCTTGTTGAACAGAGAAATACGGGCTGTAATCGAAATCTGTCAGGGCATTGTCCTTGATTTCCCAAGGAGAAGTATTGCGGCTGTCCACATTGGATGCATATCGGCTATCGTTCCCATTTTTGTCCACAGGAAGGGTAATTTTCCATTGGGTCAAAGAAGGAATGATGTCGGTTGGATATTTGGCATCTTCGGGCACTTCAACTTCCGAAGCATAGTCAATCGAAAAATCATCAAATCGGCCAGTGGCTTCATGGTAGCGGATGCCGATCGTTACATGGGTTTGTTCGTTCACCTGAAAATCCAAATCCAAGGGCTCGTAATTGCTGTTACCACCTGCTGGTGTTTCAGCCGTTAATTCCTCCGATGTTTCATCCAGCTTGACAAACAACTGCCCCGCACCTTTGACATACACTCGCAAGCGGTATGCTTCATTCGGAAAAACCCCAATTTTTTGCTGAAGGCTACCGTCAGCATACTGAGCATCGAATTTTGCGGCATTGCTTCCACTATGAAAGTCCTTGTCAGAATTATTGACAGTTCCTTCCTTCTCCCAATCCACAAAATTTTTTATTTCAAATCCTGCGTTGAGAATCACCATTTCTGGTAATTGTTCCTCAGGGGGCGTGGTTTCTCCACCGTCCTGATCTTCCTCTTTGTCCTCATCCACAGGAGGCTCCACCTCTGGATCTTCAGGCTTTACCTCCGTTTCTGGCACAGGTGTAACCTTGGCTGTACAAGCCACAAAAGCCGCACTGATCGCCAGGAAAAAGAATAGGTAAACAAAACAATGTTTGATGCTCATTTTAAAGAATTATGATGTCGGATCAATAAAAAGACCTGCCACAATGGAAGTTCATTATGGCAAGTATTTAATGGTGATTAATAACCAGGGTTTTGAACCAAATGCCCGTTACTTGTATCAATTTCCCGCTGAGGGATTGGCAACAACAAGCGGTTTTCATTGTAAGTCAAACCGTTGCTTTGCAGATAGTTGGCCATGGTCATTTTCAAATCACCTGTTCTGACCATGTCAAACCAGCGTTGATTTTCATATAAAAATTCTTTGCGACGCTCCTTGGCCAAAGTAGGCTTGGAAACATTGGCTAATGGCGCCAAACCTGCGCGGCTGCGAATGGCATTGAAGTATTCCAGAGCAGTGGCGTCATTGGTCTGGAAATCATTCCCCATGGTGGCTTCAACATACAACAACAACACATCAGCATAGCGAAGCAGGATATAATCGTTACCTGCCAGGCGTACGTTTGAAGACGAGCTGACGAATTTACCACAACCGCGGCGCACACCTCGCATATCGATGATGTTGGTCGTGTATCGAAGATCTTCTGTACCATTTTCACCTGGTTCAGCCTCATATAAAGCGACCATCTCTTCAGTAGCATAATTATGCGAACCTTGCTCAAACAGGAAGTAATAAGAAAATTCCTGAGAGTTGTCCGTATTGTCATCTACAAAAGAAATTGGGAACATGATTTCATTGCCCAGGCTCTGATAAAAGATATCGTTGTAGTTGGCGTTCAATTCAAAATTTCCGCCATCAATCACCTCTTTCAGCAAAGTCTTGGCCTCATCAAATTTCTTGAACTGGATCAAGTATTTAGCCAGCATCGTTTTAGCAGACTCCTGATTGGCCCTTCCCAATGCGACATTGGCACGGGTAGGCAGGTGGTCAGCAGCGAACTGAAGATCTTCGGCGATAAATTGATATAGCGCTTCGGTATCCGCCTGTTTGTAGCCTTCATAATCACCCACACGAATCAGGTAATCGGCCTTTGGTACTGATCCGAACAAGCGTACCAAATTAAAGTGAAGGTAAGCGCGAACAAAGCGTGCTTCTGCTTCAAACTGTGCTTTTTTGCCAGGATCGACCACATTCTCAATGTGTGCAATGATCATATTGGCACGGTAAATTGCCGCATAACACGTTCTCCAGTAGTTGGCTACGATAGAGTTGTAAGGGGTGATGTTCATCACCTCAAACTGTGCCCAGTCTCCTACCCCACTTCGTGTTCCAGCATTGTCGGTACGCATCTCCAAGATGGCGTATTCTTGCTGAACAACATCCTGAAGGCCGTCATACATCCCGATCACCCCCGTTTCCACTTCGTCGTCGTTGCGGAAATAATCATCGGCACCAACTTCAGAAATTGGCATTTGCGTCAAAAAGCTGTCGCAGGCCACCATTCCAGAAGAAAGGGTGGCTGCTAATAAAATTCTTAAAAGTGATTTCATTTTCTTCAAAAAATTAGAATTCAACGTTTATACCTACTGTGAAAGAGCGAGGCATTGGCGAAGCTCCTCTTTGGTAACCATAGTTCAATGGCCCTTCGTCACGAATACCCTCTGGGTTGAATGAGGTATAATTATCAGCCATCAAGTAGATCAGGTTGGACCCTGAGCAATAAACCCTTGCACTGTTTAGGCCGATGCGGTTGACCACACTTGTTGGCAAGGTATAACCGATGTTCAGGCTTCTTAAAGCGATGAATGAAGCATCCTGAATGATATCGTCCGTAAAGATTCTTTCTTGTGTTGTTGCAATATCCTCCGCGCTCATGTAGGCCTCGTTAGGACGCTGCCCCTGCATGGTTTGGTATTCATAATACTGCGGATCGATGTTTCTTACCAATCCACCGTGTGATCCCTGGAACATGAACATGAAATCGAATCGACCGATGTTGAAGCTGTTCGTAACTGCCCATAATATGGTAGGGTATGGCGAGCCCAAAACGGTACGGTCTTTATCGTCAATCACGCCATCACCGTTCAAATCCTGCACATAAGCTCTTTGAGAAGAAGCACCGATTGGCCAGAAACCTTCATTCAAATACTCCAAAGGAACATTACCGTTATCGCCTTTGGTGCGGTCTACTTTAAAGCCGTAGAAAGTAGAGATCGGCATGCCCTGAATAGCGATCCAGTTGGCCGCACGCTTGTCATCAACAATCGTTGTCAGGCTGTCTACGCCACCGTTATTGACCAATTTGTTTTCGTTGGTTGAAAGGTTAGCCGTAATGGTCCACTTGATTTTTTCAGTTTGAACAGGTTTACCACTCAACTCAATTTCAAAACCCTGATTCTGTACACGTCCCAAGTTTACAATACGCTGATCGAAACCTGTTACTGAAGGAATTTGCTGTGAAAGCAACAGATCAGAAGCAGTACGACGGTACCACTCGAATGAACCATAGATTCTGTTCCCCAAGAAACCATAATCAATACCTGGGTTAATTTCAATTTGCTTTTCCCAGCGCAAGTCTGGCATGGCAATGTTTGCTGGCGCATAACCTGAAGAAATATTACCTCCGACTACCGCACCTACTGGCGACATACGCTCAAGTGCTTCGTAATCGTTAATGCTGTTGTTACCCGTGATACCGTAAGAGATACGAGGCTTCAATACCGATACCCAGTTCAGGGGTCTCATGAACGACTCCTCAGTCATTCTCCAACCGAATGAACCCGCAGGGAAAATACCATACTGGTAGTTCTGACCGAATTTAGAAGATCCATCTGTACGCATCGAGAACGACACCAAATACTTGTCCATATAGGCATAGTTGAAACGAGAGAACACCGAGTGCAAAGTTTCTACTGTTTTGATTTGATCTCCGTAAGCGATTGTTCCCGCAGCATTCATGGTTCTCACCGCATCGTTTGTAAATCCTGTACCGATCGTTTCAGTGGTCTCATACATCCCGCGCTCGAAAGACATTCCGACTACCGCGTTGATGTCATGCCCGCCCTTGATCGAACGGTCATAAGTGAAGTAGTTATCATTCACCCATCTGAAATCTTCATAAGTTCTGTATTGCAATCTTGCATCTGCTTCGCCATTTCGTGTCGCTTTTGTACCGGTATAATAATCACGGATACGGTTGCGGTAGTTGGCCATCAATGAAGAGCGAAAATTCAAACCCTTCATGATTTTGTATTTCAGGTAAGTGCTTGCATAAACACGAGTAGTGTTCTCCTGGTAATCACGCTCCATAATGTTGGCGTAAGGGTTGGAGTTGTTTGTTACACTCACGTTAGGCAAAGTGGTTACCGTACCGTCTTCGTTGATTACTTCAAAGTTGTTGAAGTGAGACTCCTGGGTATAATCGCCAATGGCAATATTTGGGAAGTTTTCACGGTCAACGTACTGGATGCTGTGTGCATCGTGAACGATTGGCAACCATGAAGACTGACGCAATGACTCATGCAATGATGTTGGGAAAACCTGCTTGTGCTCACGTGTTGGGTTGAAATTCACACCCAATTCAAGCTTTTTGTTCAATTTGGTTTTCAACTTGAAACGCAGGTTCATTTTCGTGTACTCATCCTGAAGCAATACCCCCTGGTCATTCAAATACGCACCAGAAATATGGTAAGTCGTATTGTCTGAACCACCAGCAGCACTTAAAGAGTAAGACTGAATATTACCGCCAGTAAAGATCTCATCCTGCCAGTCGCGCTCATTGCCCTGACTGATATCCAGCATGTGATCCATACGGCTGATGGTTGTTTGTGCCTTGCCATATACCGTATTGAAATGATCAAGACTCTGGAATTTCCCTGTCGCAATGTAATCATCACGGTTGGCATCCATATCCGCCAGATACGCCTCAGCATTGGCTTTATTTTGCGCTACTGTTGGGCGGAAATCCGCTCTTTTCTGCACCCATTTTTGTCCGAAGAAAGAGTTGAAGGTATATTTTGTTTCGCCTGAAGCACCTGATTTTGTGGTGATCATGATCACCCCATTACCCCCACGAGAACCGAAGATTGCTGCTGAAGAAGCATCCTTCAATACCTCGATAGACGCCACATCGTTCATATCCAAAGCGGCCATATAATCGGAATCCACCAATACACCATCCACAACAATTGCTGGAGATGAACCTGCACCGATAGAACCTACACCACGAACCTGAATGGTTGGGGCGGCACCCGCCTCTGGGTTGGTCATCTGGATGTTCACACCCGAAACCTGACCCGCCAAAGCATCATCAATACGAGCGGTCGGCAACTGATCGAGTTTTTCATTTTTCACCTTGGAGATGGCACCCGTCAAGTGAGATTTTTTCTGTGTACCGTAACCTACCACGACAACCTCATTAAGCTCAGAGACTTCTGAACTCATCGTTACATCGATTTTTGTACGTGTACCCACAAATTCCTCTTTTTCGCCATAGCCAATAAAGCGGAATTCAAGGATTGATTTTGGGTTACACATGATCGTGTAATTTCCCTCAAAATCTGTGATCGTACCTGTTTTGGTACCTTTAAGAATAATATTCACCCCTGGAAGAGGCTCATTATCATCTTGTGAAATTACCGTTCCAGTCACTCGGATCTCCCCCTGGGCGAACAACGGTGTTTGTGCTATCAGTGACAGCAAAAAGCATTGAACGAGTAGAATTCTCCACCCTGATTTTAATACTGTAATCATGCTAAACAAATAGGGTATGCTTTATAATGTTATTAAAAAAATAAGCCAACCATTCCATATTGTAAACTCAAAAAATTTTAATGTTTACATTTCGTAAAAACATATCGTAAAACACTAAAATTAACATCTACACCGAACAAATTATTTGGGATGTGGTGATTGGTTACCCAAACTTAGAGAAATCTATTAATTTTTCCTAAGGATTTAAGGTTGATTTTATAATTACATTAATCAGATTACAAAAAACCGAGAATTCATTAAAAAGCAGTTATCACGAAACTCAACTTAAAATATAGGCTTTTCTAAATAGTGACTCAAAACACCACAACGAAATAAGCCCTCTTCAACAAAGAAGAGGGCCTCAAATAATCAAACACCTTTAACATAGTCGATAAAAAATATCAACTAACAATCATATAAATTCAATAAATACAATTCCGAAATTAAAATAATATAGTAATTGATCAATTATTGTTTAGAATACGTTTCTTTTAACTCAATACTTTTAACAGCCACCTCGCCATAAGCCCCTTTGGGCTCATCTTTGGCACCAGATTTAATCTGGCTCAAAAATTTATTTGACTGCGTGTAGCATCCCACTTTAAAATACCCTGTTTCGTCAGAAGATTTCCAGTACTTGGTATATTCTTTCCCCTGATCCAGGTTTTCGATGTGGCAGTTAATAAATCCGCCTTCCACGCTTACGGTGATCCGAAGATTTTCCCCCAACTGATAAGGCACCCCATTTTGGGTATCTTTATTATCTTCATTCCAAACAATATACACCCCATATTTTGGGTGGTACTGTACACGAAGTGGTTCATCTTCTGGCCCGTGAATTTGCACCATACAAACTTCAGGCTTTTCCACAGGCAAATGCGTTACCCGCAATTCTGTTTTCAAAAATTGATGATCCTGCACCGACCAGTAGTTATTCCCTCCGCCTACTTGCTGACGCAATTCTGCACGAGGGTATTTGGATCCTTTAGTGGTAACACCATCACAAATTCCACGGAAAAATACCTCGCCATCTTTCGCATAGAAATAAGGAGTATACTCAAAATCCACCAAGCCCTGACCGACAATCTCCAGCGGATTTTTCAATCGGCTATTGACATCATAAACCTTTGCATTGGTACGGCCTTCGGCATCCACAGGAAGGGTTAATTTCCAGTCCGTTAATGATGGAATAATTGCCGTAGGAAACTGATGATTTGGATCCACCTCAATATCTGTGGCTTTCAGCTTGAAATCATCAAAACGCCCCTGCCCGTTGGTATAACGGCCACCGATAATGATACTTTTAGCCTTTTCCGCTTCAAAAGGAATTGTAATTACTTCAAAAGCTTTATTGTTAAATTCTTTAACCGTCTCTTTGCCTTTCACACGAACATAAACTTCGCCTTTGCCTTTCACCGCAACGGACAATTCATAGGCATGAAAAGGCGTGATGCGAACATACTGACTCAAATCGCCTTTGTCGTCAACTTTTGCTGATTTTGCGCCTGTCTGAGCAACATCGGACTTCGATACTTTACCTCGAACATCCCAGCCCTTCAGCCCATTTTCAAAACCTGCATTGATTAATCTCGGTGCGGTGAAAGCATCTTTCTTCTCCTTCCCCTTGGCCACCACTTGCTCCTCACTCGTTACGAGGACGAAATCATCGAACCGTACCTGTCCGTCAGCAAACTTGCCTCCGATGGTCACGCGCTTGGCTTTTTTATTGAAAAAAGGCAGCTCAATTTTAGTAAATGCTTTTTTGTTCGATGCCTCAGCCGTAAACGTCTTTCCGCCAACCTGAACATACAAAGTGCCCTTGCCTTTTACATAGGCTGAAAGCAGGTAGTTGGTTTTGGGAGTAACCGATACTATCTGGCTGAAACTGGCGCCACGATCCTGCATCTTTGCAGATTTGCTCCCTGCATTCGCAACGTCAGAAGCTGCCACTTTACCACTTTTTTCCCATCCCTTCAGTCCATTTTCAAAACCAGGATTCACGAGTTCCACTGCTTTACTGTTCTCCGAAGTTATACCCTGCGCGAATGCCTGCATTGGCAAAGCACAAAAAGAAGAAAACAGGAGGCTACTCAAACCGATTGATATTAGGTGCTTTTTCACAAAAAAAGTTTTAGTTGATCGAAATTACGCCATCAAAGCAACGGGCAAGCCAGCGACTAAATGACAGCGTTAAAAATTTAATTTACAGGTGGCTTGCGGAACAATGCCCGCAAGCCTCCTGTATTATTGGTCTTCAACAGATTGAATGTTTTTGGCAAAATAGAAGATAGAACCTATCCCAAGTGGCACAAAAACAGCAATCATCATGAAAATATAGCTATAAGAAATTTCTGCAATTTGCGGAACGAGGAAGTTCATCAGTACTACCGACAACACTCCGATTGTTCCACCGAAACCTGCCAACGAACCGACATTTTTTCCTGAGAACAAATCCGAAGGAAGGGTCTGAACATTACCAATGGAGAACTGGAAACCAAACAAAACAACCGCAACAATATATACAAACCAGTCTGGGTTGTGTTGCAAATTGATCGTCAATACGGCCGCCAAACCAACGAGCATCAGGACGCCACCAATAACAATGGTTTGCTTACGCGCAGTGTTGGTGGACTTTCCTTTTTTCATCAGTTGGCCAGAATAATACCCTCCTGCAATAGAACCAATGGCGGCACCAACATAAGGGATCCAGGCAAATGCTCCGATTTCCTTGACATCAAAACCGTAAGTATCTGCAAGATAAATAGGCATCCAACCTACAAACAACCACCAGATAGGCTCCATAAAAAAACGTGAAACCAATACTGCCCAGGATTCTTTGTGCGATAAGATTTCTTTCAGAGGCATGGCCACCGCGTGCTCGTCGTTGTCGGCTTTAGATTGCCCAGATTTGATATGCTCACACTCCTCGGCGGTAATCCAAGGGTGATTTTTTGGCTCGCCTTTATTAATCAGCAACCATGGCACAATCCATAGCATTCCCAAAGAACCGATGATCATGAAGGTGGTCTGCCAGCCGAAAGCAACAAACAAGGTGGCGATAAACGGCGGAGCGACCACGGAACCCAATGAGGCACCAGCATTGAAAAGCCCCTGTGCAAAAGCGCGCTCTTGAATTGGGAACCACTCGGCGTTGCTTTTTGCGGCGCCTGGCCAGTTACCTGCTTCCCCAAAACCAAGGGTTGAACGGAAGAAAGAAAGGGAAAAGATCCCTCTTGCGAAGGTATGGCAGAAAGACGAAATCGACCAGATCCCGATAGAGATCACATAGCCAAAACGCGTTCCTACTTTATCAAAAATACGCCCAGAAAAGGTTTGCCCTAAAGCATATGCCACCATGAAAATATTCAGGATGATGGCGTAATCGGCCTTGGTCAGTCCCAGTTCAGCGCCTATACCATTCTCGCCAGGAAACATCATCGCTAAAGCCGAACGGTCAATATAGTTAATTACCGTCGCCAAGGCGATCAGCCCGATGATTACCCACCGCAAATTGCGGAGTTTAAAACCCTTTTCCTTTGGGGTGGTGCTCTTTTTATCTACAACTTCATTCATCTCTAAAAAATTTTTATCCCCGAAGGGTGAAGTATTCAGGTATTGATTTAAATGTTCCCGTTCCCGAAGTGGGGTTCAGGAGAAATTCAGGGAAGCGGCAATCACTCCCCCAATATTTTTAACCCCTTGGCTGTGCGCCAAAAGTATAGTTTTTACGTGTGCTGACTTTGCGACTCAAAGCTTTCTCCTTCGGTTCGGTTTGCGCAAATTCGGAAATGTGCTTGCCACGGCGAGGGTAATAAGATTCAATTTTCCCTGAGCCTACACTCAAAATATGGTCGATACTGCTCACTGCCCAAAGTGGGTCTTCAAAGCGGATCGTACGGCCAGAACATCCAGAATTGTAGAAAAACAGGTTGTCGGCAGTTACTTTCTGTACTCCCCAAAGCATCACCACACTGCCTAATTCTTTGTTGCCGACGTCCACGAAATCACAATTTCTCACCGTTACATATGGCCCTGTGGTGGACTCATCATTTCCCATTCGGGTGATTTCCATTGCGCCAGTCATCACCTTCTCGAATCGGCAATTTTCAATCACCACCTCTTCGGCGCTGTATCGGCCTTTATCGTCTTTTTGCCCATTGATATTCAAGGCAATGCCTGAGATATTGTTGAAATCACAGTTGATAAAGCTGATTTTATCCGCAAAAGTACTGGTGAAAGCCCTGAATGCGGTATAATCTGCGGCATCAAAATTAGAGAAGCTACAATCTTCCACTTTCAGGTTATAATGCTCGATCATTGGCTCGTCTGAAGTGCGGATTCCTGCCTTAACAATACCCGTTTCTGAGCGGCCATTGAATGCAATACCTTTCAAACTTAAATCTCCACCGTTGTCAATAACAAAGAATGATTCCTGCTTGGTATTTTTTACATATTTGAAGTTTACACGAGTTGAATGACCATTGATGATTTTCACATTTTTCGTGATATGAATCGCATGGTTGAATTCAAAATCTGAACCTGCCGCAAGCTGAATCGTCGTGCCATCTTTTGCCTGATTCAAAGCCGACACCAGTGCCTCGAAACCATTCACGGTTACTGTTGTATTGACCAATTGTTTGGTTTCAGGAGTTGGCGTGTACCAGCTGACCCCCACTTTGTTTTTATCTACAGGCAATTTTGGTGTAAACTCAGCACTCGCATACAAGCCGTCCTGATTTTTTTCATAAGCTGTTTTTACCCTTACCAATCCCTTCGTCTTAACCGATGAACCATCGTTTACGAACGCATTATTATTGAAAGTAAAGCCTGAGATATCATCAAGTTTCGTGAATACCGCTTTTCCCGCAGGATTGTAAAATAGGTTATCGCTGATCGTGATATGGTCTGGTGTCTGTGTCCGCTCACGGTCAGCACCTACGCATAATTCAATATTTGGACAGTTGAAGAACTTGTTGTTTTTCACCAATACATCGTGCGCACGGATATAACGGTTCGCCAGAGAATTAGGCACGCCGTTCATAATTGGCAGCGGCCCGAAAAATCGGCGGCCTGCCAAATCCTGAAAGTAGTTGTTTTCTATCGTGTGGCCACCATTAATTACCCGAACACCTCCTGCATTGGCAAGGTTCTCGCCAAGGAAATAGTTGCCAAGCACCTGATTACGGTCACCATGGCGCAACGCCAACACCCCTTCACAGGCGATAAAAAGATTATCTTTAATAATATTATCTGAAGATTTGATCGAAACCACTTCCACCTCACCAGAGCAACGTTCGAAAAGGTTACGCTCAATTAAAGTATTTGAAGACATCTCGCAGTAGGTCGAAACCCCCACACGGAGCGTTTCCCCACCGTTGGAGCCCAACTTCGGACGGAAGCCAAAGTAATTATCATGAATATGGTGGAAATTCTGACGTGACTCCACATTGTTCAATTTCACGGCCATCAGCACCCCTGCATTCAGTTTTCCACCGAAATAGCAATGATCAATTTCATTATGCTGCCCGTAAAGCTCCACCCAAGAGGTTTTCTCGAAGCGATCCGCAGGGTTGTAATGATCCATCACCACCTCACTCAAGCGACAATGTTTGGCCACCTCATCCCCAATTTTGAAAGCAACCGCTACACGGCCTTTGGCATATCCATCTTTAAAAACCAAGCCATGCACCTGAAGGTACTCCCCAGCCAATGCCAGCGAAGAATTCCCCGAAAGGATCGTCTTGCCTTTTTCTTCCGCCATTAAAACGATCGGATTGGCTTGCGTACCCTGTCCTTTAAAAGCAATCTGTGTATCATTCCACACACCTGCAGCCATACGAATAGTATCCCCTGCTTGCGCAGTACTGATGGCCTTTTGCAGCCCATCGGCTGTAGTAACCAGGCCGTCTTTTCCTGAAAAATTACAGGCTGACAATAAAAATGCCAGGCAAAAAAATGGTGTAAATAACTGTTTCATCTTCATCGAATCCTTTGACCCTCCTCAACGAGTTCGGTTTATCTTTCCTTAAAGCGAATAGTGGTAGAGGTAATTATAAAAATTTCTAAAAAATGGTTTTAAAAATTAAAAACCTGTGCTCATCCACCGCCGACCTTCGAATAATTTTAACAATAATTTGAATGGTCTTTGGTTTTTGGTTTACCAAAAGTAATCACTCAAATTAAATTTTCCTAAATGGAGATAAAGAATTTCAATAGAATTTAAAACAAAGCATCAAATCACCATCAAAATATCAAATTTCATAATTACCCATTCAACAAACACAACACCACCGCACGAATTAATGACAAAGATCATCTTTCCATAAAACAAAATACCATTATTTAGAATATCAACACTGCGCAGTATGCAAAACCCTCCATGCGCCCAAGCTTCGGGCCTGTTTAGCATGGTTCAACCAACATGCACAGGCGCATCCATTGAAATATCTGATCAAAAATCACTATTTTTGTATTCAGCGCTAAAACCATATTTACCACCATCATTTTTTCGACCTCATGAATAAGTTTCTTTTTCCCTTATTGCTGATGATCGCCCTGGCAGGCTGTAAAACCGCTGCGCCTTTTCTGTTAATGTACGATCAACAGCCGCAGCCTATGCTGTCCAAAAGTCAGCTTCCGAAAGCGAACCGAAAACTACCCACAGCGGTGAAAGTCATCGTGAAAAATATTTCCCAATTCCCCGACTCCACCTGCCTGGTTGGTAGCCATACCCTGACACACGATGAAGTCAGCAATAAAAAATCAGTGAATCACTATCAGCTTTTGCTTGGCGAAAATTCCCTGGCCAGCAGCGTCAACAGCTATACCAAAAAAGCCATTGAAAAAACCATTCAGCACGGAGGTTTTTTTCAGGTGGCCAATATGCTCGAAGACTCCGCCCTCACCCTTGAATTTACCATACGCCAGTTAGCCGTCAGTGGGAATTTTACAAAAGTCGAGCAAACAGAAAGCGACGGTTATTACAATAACAACCCCTACATGAGCCCCTATCGCAACAATCTTTACGGCTCCCCCTATGGCATTAACGATCCCTACTACCATAACCGCCCTTCATCGAAAACCCATACTTATATCAAAAGCAGTCTGCCCGAACGATACATCTATTTTGAAGCTCGCCTGATTGGCACCTCGAACCAAGTGATTTATCACAGAAGTTATCAGGTGGAAGGCCAAAATTTTAAAGGTAGCGGAAAACGAAAAAATAAAGCCTACGGCGAGGAAGGCATTAAAAAGCTGTACCTCGAAAACAACCTGATCACGGAAGAATATATGCGGCTGATGGTCGAGGAGATGACCTCAGGATTTCAGGAGTGCATCGATAAGATGATTAAAGACACCAATGTATATATCTTGCGCATGAAAAACAGCTGATCAGTCGCCTGTATTTTTATCAAAAAAAACTGAAATAAAAAAGGGATACCTGAACGACCATATGTCACTGACATATATCCTCAGGTATCCCTTTCATATTGAATAAATCAAAGCTTCAATAAGATGCTTGAAGCATCCCGATCTTTCGTATTTTTTACCTATCTGAAGCGCACAATATAAGCGCGGGGCCATAATTTGCCAGTGATATAGGTTTGGTTGTTGGTCGGATTGAACGCAATACCATTGAGGACATCTGCGCGTGGGTTGGCGGATTTATTGTCCTTCACCAAGTGATCAAAGTTGTATCGACGAACAACTTTACCATCTTTAGGATCGATCTTGACAATATCTGCTGACTGCCAGACGTTGGCAAAAATATAACCATGAATATACTCCAGCTCATTGAGGTAAGTGACGGCTTTACCGTTTTCTGTTACCGACAAAGTGCGCTCCTCTTTAAAGGCTTCAGGGTTCAGGTAATGAATTTTATCCGTACCATCACTGATGATCAGGCTCGTGCTATCGTGCGTTACTCCCCAGCCTTCATAGCCATATTCAAAAGTGCCTAATTTTTTATAGTCATTAACGTCATAAACAAAGCCGGTCTTTCCGTGCCAGGTCAATTGGTAAATTTTATGATCCATCACCGTAATTCCTTCACCAAAATAGCGATCCTCAAGGCTGAGTTTTCTTGCGCCCTGCCCTGTGGTATAATCAATCGAAGAAATCCATGAGGTACCATTGCCGCCAGTACTTTCGAGTAACTCATTGCCGTTAAACACAAGCCCCTGTGTAAAAGACTCAGTATCATGCCCCAAAGTCATCAGGATGTCGTACCCACGATCCAGCGGCGCGGATTCCTGCGTTGTATTTTGCTGTTCCTTTTGATTGCATGCGAACAAGCCGACGATCAAAAGCAATAATAATGATGTATTGTTCATCCTTAAATATAATATTTTGTTGTATTATTTTTTATTCCAGTACGTTTTTTCGTTGCGTATCAAGCCTCCACCACCGAGGCCCTCCTGCCGTCGGTCGCTTGCATTAAACCTTCGGCAGACAAACAAATCTGCGTACCGCGCAAACCTGCACTGATAAATATTTGTGCGTGTTCAAAAGCTTCCTCATCTATAAAAACGGGGAAGTTTTTCTTCATCCCGATAGGCGAACAGCCCCCACGGACATAGCCCGTAATACCGAGCACCTCTTTCAAAGGAACCATCTCCACCTTTTTGTTCCCACTCGCTTTGGCCAGTGCCTTCAGGTGTACTTCCCTGTCGCCGCGAATCACCGCCACGATCACGCCCGTTTTATCACCGCTCAGTACGAGGGTTTTAAAAATTTGCTCAATCGGTTGCCCCGTCTTTTCTGCCACCGCAATTGCGCCTCTTTCCTCCTTTTCTACAGCATAATGATGAAGGCTGTAACTGATTTTCAATTGGTCGAGCTTACGGGCTGCATTGGTTTTTTTTGCCATAATCTATCCCTGTTTTTCACTGCTCAGGTCAGAGCAGTCGCCACTAAGAGCATGTTTAAAACTTAAAATTCGCAACGAAAATTTGGCGTATTGTAGAAGCGATCAATCATTCAAAATCAATTCCAGTTATCCGAACTTGCGCTCGAATGGAGCGCCTTTAAACACGCTCTTAATAAAAATCCTTCCCCACATTGCTGCTGTCGGGAAGGATTGATGTTAAGCGTTTATCGAAAGGTTACGATCAGCTGTAATCGGGAGAGAAACTCATCCAACCTACGCCGACCACAAACCCTGTTATCTTTAATTTTTACTGTTCAGCAACGGAACAGCCCCTATGATCAATAGGAGTTTTTCTTATTTTTTTTGCGGTACTCCTCGGGGCTCATCCCGAAGTAGTATTTGAAATTGGAAGAGAAATAAGCGCCAGAAGTAAAGCCTACCCTGTGCCCGATGGTCTCCACATTCTGATTGGTTTCCAGCAGTAAACGAACAGCCTCGTCAAGCTTGCGCTTACGAATATAATCATTGGGTTTCAGGTGTGTGCGCTGCTTGAGGTTACGGAAGAATATCCGTCGTTCCATCCCCAGGGCCATCATCACGTGATTTTGATTTAAATCTGGCTTCTCCAGATTTTCGAAAATCACCCCATCCACTTTTTTAAGAAATTCATCTTCAACAGTTCTTAAATAGGCGGGTGTTTCATCCTCTTTTTCAATAGCCGCTTGCAGCTTCATTTTCTTGCGGATGCGGTAAATCGAATAGCCACCTCCAAGCACAATAAACAGAATAATGACAATAAAAATAATGACGGTTCGGCCAATAGGGAACTTCCAGGGCAATTCCACGTGCATGGTTTCCGACCACTGATTTGGCCCGAGGCTTGCTTTCCATTCCACATGTTCCATATGGCGAAACTCTGTATCCGCTACCAGCTTCCATTTCCGTCCTTCGTGGTATTGCCAGTTGGCCGTAGAATCATGTCGCCAGGCGATAAAATCCCACACCTTGGGCATCAGGCTCTGTGCATGTAAAAACAGGTCGAATTCCTCATCGTCGGGCAAAGTGGACTGATATAAAAACACCGGCATGGTCGGGAAGGTTTGCGGCAAAATCACCACCTGCCCATCGGCGTAGTTCAATGCCCATTGATTTTTCACTTTACCAAGCTGATAATCTTCCTTCAGCTGCCCATAGTCAAAAACAATTTTAGCAGAAGGATCAATCAAATAAAGTTGTGCGCCATTATTTGCCCAAAGCATGCCTTTATTAAGACCAATCAATTGCCAGTGTGCTGCAGCCGGCTTTTTGGGCGTCTGCCCCTCCAGCACCTCCAATTCTTCCTCCAGGCTGTGGTGTTCTTTTTCCAACAGTCCACGGTTCACCTCAAGGACGGAGTCGTCCACCAAAAGTTGGCCATGTTTCACCTGCCAGCGCTCACCGCCAAGGGTCAGAACTTTGGAGGCATCAACCGGGTGAAAATTCACCGCTTCAGCTTTCAGTTTCTGTAACTTACAATCCTTGGTAAAATCCACCATAAGGCCCTCATCGGTTGCTAGGGCAAACCAGTGCCCTTTCGCAACATAAATCAATGGGTTGGCCGAGGGGCTATCAAAAATTGGTTTGATATGATCGTTCGCATCGATCTGGTAAATTCTTTCGCCTTGGGTCTGAAAATAGAACTTGCCATCTTCACTGAAAACCCTGCTCGGCACTTCAGCTAATTTGCCAAAATCCTTTTCAAGGTCGCCCGTAACATCAGAAATCAATTTCAGGTGTCCGTCTTTGGTCAGCCAGATGCCGTCCTGTGTTACCCCGCAAAACTGATGCCCCCAGAAAGGCTGTGCGAATTCCACTTGCGTCATGGTTTTATCAGCAACATTCACACTGATCATAAAAAAAGCACCATTGGGCTGTATGCCCAAAAATTTGCTGCCACCAATCTTATGCAGTTCATAATCCTGAAGCGCTCCCGCAGCACCTATAGCTTCTGTTTTACCCTTTTTAAAATACCAGAGCGAGCCTTCCCCTTCGAGCATTAAACCCTGCTGCAAAGGAAAAATCTTCGACAGGCGTTCATTCACTATCGGCTTTGTAGCAAAAGTTCCCCCTTGTGCCTTCAGCTTAAACAAACCCGCACTACTGCTGGCATAAAGTACACTATCAGCATTATATAACTGACTGAATTTGGCCTCTTCCGCTACTGTCTGCCATTTGCCCTGATTCAGGAATAGTATTTTTCCTTGTCCATTAATTGCCATGATTCCGCCATGATACGGAAACATCTGCTTCAGGCTGGTAGTACCTTCGGGATAAGTGTACAAGAATCCGTCGGCAGTATTTGCCCATGCTCCCTGCGCACACAGGAACATTAAAAACGCTGAAAAAAACAGGTTAAGTCGTCTCATCAAAATCATTTATTAGCTGCTACTTCTGCTATTATTTCGTATAACTCCACAAATTAAGTCTTCGGAAGAAGAAACTCGAACTTTAAAGGAAATTATTCTTCGACAAAATTAATTTTTATATTTTACACACCAAACATTGTACTTTACCGATGGTTTAAGCATTAATATCAACGCTTTTAAGGAAAAAGAAATTTTGTTTGATATTTTCGCGGTCGCTTAATTTTTCACACAAACGATCAAGCGCACCTTATCAGATTTTATAATATTTATATAAATTTATTTTGAAGACACTTGTATCTTTAATACAACAATCCATTCAGGAGTGTTGGGAACTGCCAGCTTTGTCCAACTATAAAGGAGATAACTATACCTTTGGTGCAATTGCTATCGCCATCAAACAACAGCATTACCTCTTTGAAACATTGGGTGTTGAAAAAGGAGATAAAGTGGCTTTAATGGGAAAAAACTCCGCCAAATGGGCCATCAGCTATTTGGCTGCCGTTACCTATGGTGCAGTGATCGTCCCTATATTGCCGGATTTTAAAGTAGAAGACGCCACCAGAATTGTGCATCATTCCGATGCCAAAGTATTGATCATCGAAAAGTTCATTTTTGAGCAAATGGAGGTGGAAGGAATGCCCCTTTTGCAGGCAGTAATGGATGTGGCGGACTTCAACCCTTTATATCAGAAAACAGAAATACTGGACCTTGGGGCGCTTCCTGCCGAAAAAATGCTACAGGATTTCCCGCTCGGCTACCATGCCGCTGATGTTCAGTATGCCGAAACACAGCCAGACGATTTGGCGGTGATCAGCTACACTTCAGGAACGACGGGCTTTTCCAAAGGGGTCATGATTCCCCACCGAAGCCTGACAGGCAATGTGGTTTTTGCTCGGGAAAACATGCCCCTCGAACGCGGCAACAAAATCATGTCTTTCCTGCCTTTGGCGCACACCTATGGCTGTGCTTTTGAGTTTCTTTTTCCTTTTACCCGAGGTTGCCACATCACCTTTCTGACAAAAACCCCCGCACCAAAAATCATTATGATGGCCTTTGCGGAGGTCAAACCTCACTTGATTCTGTCCGTGCCATTGGTAATTGAAAAAATCTACAAAAGTCAGATATTGCCTGCCCTCGAGGATTCAAAAACCAAGATGATGCTCAAGGTTCCCCTGCTCAATAAGCTGGTGCATAAAAAGATCCGAGAAAAACTGACACAGGTTTTCGGCGGAAATTTCAAAGAGCTTATTATTGGTGGCGCGGCCTTCAATGCGGAAGCGGAAGCTTTCTTCAAAGAAATTAAATTCCCTTTCACCGTAGGTTACGGCATGACCGAATGTGGCCCACTGATTGGCTATGCCTCCTGGAACAATACAGTACTTGGTGGTTCTGGCCGACCTGTAGATGCCCTTGAGGTGAAGATCGACAGCGAAAACCCAAGGGAAGTGGTTGGCGAAATTCTGTGTCGTGGTGGCCACGTGATGCAAGGTTACTATAAAAATCCAGAAGCCACCGCCGACACCATCGACAAAGACGGTTGGCTGCATACAGGCGATCTGGGGATTATGGACGAGCAAGGCAACATCCTGATTAAAGGAAGAAGCAAAAGCCTGATTTTAGGCCCTTCGGGAAAAAATATCTACCCAGAAGAGCTTGAATCTTTACTGATGAACCTGCCCTATGTTGGCGAAGCCTTGGTGGTTGACCGTTCGGGAAAACTCTGTGCCCTGATCTATCCTGATTATGTAGAAACAGAAAAAGCGAACCTGAGCATTCCACAAATTCATGATATTTATAAAGAACACCTTAAGGTGGTCAATACCAAAGTGCCCAAATATATGCAGCTGAAAATGGTGGAAGTTCAGCAGGAAGCCTTTGAGAAAACCCCAAAGAAAAATATTAAACGCTTTTTGTATCAAAGTAAATAAAGCTCCATCATAATAAAAAAACAACAGACGATCAGTGATGCATAATTCCCATCGCTGACCGTCTGTTAATTTGATCTTTAGGGGCCATTAATTCATTGATTTTTTTAGATTTGTAAATGCTGGGCAGCGGTTACTCCTCAATCAGAACCGGACTCAGTGGCAGGTGGATCGTGAAAACACTGCCCACTCCTTCTTCAGAAAACACACTGATATGTCCATGGTGTTTTTCCACAAACTCTTTACACACACTCAGCCCCAAGCCAGAGCCTTTAATATTCTCGGCATTTTTTCCCCTGAAAAAAGGATTGAAAAGATTTTTCTGATCCTCTATAGAAATGCCAATCCCTTTATCCCGGATAACGATCAGCAACTCATCATTATCCGTCTCCAAAGATAACCTAATGGGCGCTTCCTTCGAGGAATACTTGATCGCATTGGTCACCATATTGGTAATGGATTGCTCGATCATCTTATAGTCGAAAGTCATCAAAAGGCTATTCTCCAAACAATTCTCAAACTCCAGATGGCGTCCCTGAACGCTAAGCTGCTCCAACAAATCCGCCATAAAACTCTTCACCTCATACTGCTTGGGATTGAAAGGAAAGTTCCACAAATCCAAGTCCTTAAAAGCTAAAATCTGATCCACAAAATTGACGAGCTGATCCACCGATCCGTTGATCCGACCATTCATTCTCTGAAGCTGATTATTGGTCAGTTGTTCCCCTGAAATCAACAGCTGATGCATCAGGTCTACCGACGAACGAATGACGGTAAGTGGCGTTCTGAACTGGTGGGAAATGGTCAGGATAAAATTCTCCCGAACCTTTCGCATTTGTTGCTCCTGATCAAGGGTATTTTTAAGCGTCTGCATAATTCGGTGACGGATACTGATGTCCTGAACAATGGAATCGATATGGGTTACCGACCCGTTTGCCGAAAAAGTAGGGGTATCTTTGATGTGCAGGCGGATGGTTTTTCCATCGGCACAAAACACCTCGAGCTCATAATTAAAGGGATGACCAGCCTTCATTTGAGACTGCCGATGACTAAACATCTTTTTGTTTTCTTCAGACGACCAGAATATCTCCTCATATTTTTCCTTGAAATCCGCTTGATTGAAGCCCAGCAGCTGCACGACCGAAGGGCTGACATAATCTACCTGCCCATCAATAGATTCACTTTTCAGGAAATATTCATCGCGGATACTGTCAATCAAATTTTTGTATTTCTTGCTTTCCCGCTCCCGTAATTCATTCGACGACGCAAGTGCTTCTCTTTGTTCTTCGTAATGTTTCCTGAAGATAAAACCAACCACAAAAATCAGGATCATCGCGAACATATTGGTCATAAAGAAATCAAGCTCCCGCAACTCATCCGTTTCATAAGGAATAATTATCGCACTCATTTGCTCATCGAAAAAGAACAATAACCACATGACGATGATATTGGTAGCAAACCACTTAAAATGGTACTTTCTGCCCATCAAATAGGTAACCACCACAAAAATAATAATGAAATTTAAGCTGCTCGGCCCCGTTTTCCCTCCAGAAACCACCCACATGGCCACGTTGGAGAGCACTCCCCAAAAGCTAAAGAAAATCACACCTTCCTGGTAAAAATCAGAACTTATTCGAGACAACACATAAATTTGTGCTACAAATATGGTTACCATCAACATGGTATAGACCAGCACCGGAGGGAATATTGGAGTCGTGAGCACAAACACACTATAAGATGCATAAACAATAAAGCCCACGAAAAGCCCTATGTTCAACACTCGGTGTTCAAATGCAAAAGATGGCCCCCCCGATAATAGCCTGTGCAGTTTATCCAAATAGGATTTGATCATACTCCCTAATTAACTTTTTATATAATATATTACTAAACTCATATTTACAGGGTCGAAAAATTCAAACCAATAATGGTAAATTTTTATTAAAGCGCCTTTTTTCTTTTCAACAGCTGCTGATCATTCCTTACAGCGAAATACGATGGAAATAACCCTCAAATGTCATTTCATCCTAAGATTTAAGAGTGGGTTTCAGCACTTACCGCCTTACTGCAAATTTTCATATTTGAACATCCGCTAAGTGCCTAAGGCTGCGAAAAACATCAAAAACCAACATCAAAATCTGTCGCAGGACTCCGTCGTGGGGCAAACCTATCGACTTAAATATTGAGCACAAAAGGGACGATCGCGATAGATTATGGCCATGAAAACGGCGGCTCATTTTTATCAATATTATGCTGACCGAAATACACGGCGATCCTAATTTTACAGCGGGGCAACATTTACGTGCGGAGCCCCCAAAAGAAGCACGATGATGCCCTCATTTACAATGGCTGCTATCCGGTTGATGAAGGCTAAATATCTGTTGAAAACGCTGGAATCAGTGGGCAATAAAAAAACAAGTATTATTTATGAGTTGCAGCATTATTGCTTTTTGGGCTGATTTTGTAACTTCATCCCATGACATCAGACAAACTTCAAATTGGAATTATTGGCTGTGGATGGTTTGGGCTTCCGCTCGGCAGTTTTTTGACCAATGCGGGCACACAAATTATCGGAACGACCACCCAACAGCAAAAGCTCAGCCTGCTGAAAGATAAGGGCATCGATGCCTTTCAGTATCGCATCGGACTTGATCCCCTGCCTGCAGCATTCAAGGCCTGTGATCTGGTCGTGGTCAATATTCCCCCAAGGCGCCAAAAGCGGGAAGCGATGGACTATTTGGAGGCCATCCACCAACTCAAAGATGACTTGCTGAAAGCGGAAATCAATCAGGTAATTTTTATCAGTACCACAGGAGTTTATAACGATTCGCCCACTGCAGTCACCGAAAACGATCTTCCCGATCAGCCTGAAAATCACTTTCATGAAGCGGAACTGATCTTCAAAAAGCATTTCAGCAAGGTGAATATTCTCCGTTTTGCAGGGCTTTTTGGCGGCGACCGAAAAGCAGGACGATTCCTCGCTGGCAAAGAAAACCTGGAGGACAAGGTCATCAATATGTTGCACCTTGACGATGCCATAGGCTTCACCCAAAGGCTGATCCACCAACCACAGCCCAATGAAGATTTCAATGTCTGCTGCCCAGAACACCCTTTGCGCAGTGAATTTTATACACAGGCGGCGAAAAAAAATGGGCTGAAACCACCGACCTTCGCCTCAATGGCCGACCGCCAAAAAATGATTTCACCCCAAAAAGGCATCACGCAACTGGGCTATACCTACATTTATAAAAACCCTTTGGAGGCACTTTAAAAGCCTGAAGGCCGATCAATAACAATGCTATGAACACTGAATCCGATAAATTTATCCCATATACAGCGCCTGTGCTTGATGAACAGCAAAGCTTAAAGGCTGCTGCCGATTATTTTGAAAAAATCAACCAGCGCCGAAGTTTGCGGGAATTTTCCGATCGCCCTGTGGCGCGGGAGGTTATCGAAAATATCCTTAAAGCCGCCAACTGTGCGCCAAGTGGGGCTCACAAACAGCCTTGGACTTTCTGCGTGATCAGTGATCCCACACTGAAGCAAAAAATCAGGGAAGCCGCAGAAAAAGAAGAGTACGAAAATTACCATGGCCGAATGAGCGAAGCCTGGCTCAAGGATCTCGAAGCTTTTGAAACCGACTGGCACAAACCATTCCTGACCACTGTGCCCTACCTGATCATTGTTTTCAAAAAGCCTTACGACCTGATCGAAGGACAGAAACATAAAAATTACTATGTGAATGAATCCGTTGGGCTTGCCTGTGGATTTTTAATCAATGCCATTCATGAAGCAGGGCTGGCAACACTCACCCATACGCCGAGCCCCATGAATTTTTTGCATAAAATTCTTGAACGCCCTGAAAACGAAAAGCCCTACCTGCTCCTGCCTGTGGGCTACCCTGCCGATGAGGCCAAAGTCCCGAATCTTCACCGAAAAAATTTATCGGAAATCAGTATTTGGTATGAATAAGAAAACCTATCTCAACTGGAGCGGAGGCAAAGATGCCGCCATGGCATTGTACAAACACCGCGCAACGGGCAATGCCCCGGTAACTAAACTTCTGACCACCATCTCGCAGGAACAAAGGCGCATTACCATGCATGGCGTTGCCGAGGCACTGCTCGATGCTCAGGCTGAAGCCCTCGGCTTGCCCGTACAAAAAGTGGCGCTGCCTGCATCGGAAAATCTTGAGCAATACAATAAGGTTATGGCCGAGGCCATGCAGCAGCTCAAGCAGGAAGGTTTTGAGCGGGCTGTATTTGGGGATATTTTTCTGGAAGATTTAAGAAAATACCGCGAGGAACAACTTGAGCAACAGGCCATCAGGGGCGTATTCCCTTTGTGGAAACTCAACACCAAAAAGCTCCTTCAGCATTTTATCAATCTGGGCTTCAAGGCCGTTGTGGTTTGTACCAATGCCCGCCTGCTTGGGGAGGAATTTGTCGGAAAAGTGATTGATCAGCAATGGATCGACCGCCTGCCCGACAATGTGGATCCTTGTGGAGAAAATGGAGAATTTCATACCTTTGTTTTCGATGGACCGATTTTCAGTGCCCCCATCCCGATAGTCATTGGGGAAAATCACCTGCACCATTATCCCCAAAAAGAAGGAGATACCTGGGATGCTGATTACTGGTTCTGTGAATTGAGCTTAAAAAATAATCCCTAAAAAATTGACGATAAAAGTATTTAAACCCGCACTCATTGGCCTGCTCCTCTGTGTTTTTTGCAGTACCATCACCAAGGCACAGGTCGCCATCCTCGGCGCCATGGACAAGGAAATCACCGACTTAAAGTCACAGATGAGCATTTCCGACTCTACCCTGATCGCTGGGCAGTGGTTCTATCAGGGTACCATCGCCGATAAGCCCATTATCCTTACCAAATCAGGGGTTGGGAAGGTCAATGCGGCCCTAACGGCTACCCTGCTGTTAGATCATTTCAAGGCGGAATCGCTTTGGTTTACAGGTATTGCTGGAGCTGCCAATCCTCACTATAAACTGCTCGATGTTGTTGTTTCTGAATCCCTGCTCCAGCATGATTTCGATGCACGCCCCTTTGATGCCCAGCCCGCTCTCGTGCCATCAAGCGACAAAAATGGCTATTTTCATGCCGACCCACAACTTGTCACGCAAGCCTTTCGGGCAGCACAGCAGGTGGTTGGAAAAGCGCATGCACACTGCGGAATTATTGTTACTGGCGATCAGTTTATTGCCGATCACCAGAAGGTTGAGCAGCTGCGAAAAGACTTTCGTGCCGACGCCATTGAAATGGAAGGAGCCGCAGTGGCACAGGTGGCTCACCGCCTGGGCAAGCCTTTTGTGATTATCCGCAGTATCTCGGATCAGGCAGATGGAGAGGCAGAAATGACCTACCCACAAATGGCCAAAAATGCTGCCGCCCATGCCATGAAAATCATTGTCAGAATGCTCGAACAAAAGTAATATGCCACGCCTTCAACTACTGATTCTCTCACTTTAAAAACCACCCCTATGGATCTTCTCTTTGCTATACTTACCGGACTCATCTGCCTGGCCCTCGGTTACCTGCTGGCACAGTTGCGGGGCAAACAGCAGCAACAAAATGTTGCCCTGAGTGCTCAGGAAAATCATCAGCTGAAATCTCGACTGGAAGAAGTCCGTCAGCAGTTCAACAATGCCCAGCAACAGGCAATGCAGGCGGGCCAATCCCTTGCCGAGCACAAGTCTGACCTCAAGAATCTTCATGCACAACTCGCCGAGCAGCAAAATCGCTTTGACAGCCTGAACGATGATTTCCATGAAGTTTCCGGGCGCAGCACACAACTTGAAAAATTGCTCGCCACGGAAGAAGCTCAACGAAAAGCCATGGCTGAAGACGCCAAGCGGCAACAACTCAGGGAAGAATCCCTCGGCCAACAACTGAATGCCCTTCAGCAAAAAAATGAAAACCTGATGGAAGCCCTGAAAACGCAGGAGGCCAACAATCGGGGGCTGCAGGAAAAGCTTCAGCAGCAGAAAGGGGAAATCGAAGACCTCCACCGAAAATTCAAGACAGAATTTGAATTGGTGGCGCAAAAAATCCTGGAAGAAAAAACCGCCAGGTTCACCGATCATAACAAAGAGCAACTGGCGCAGATTTTACAGCCTCTCGGTCAAAATATCGACAAGTTTCAGGCAAGGGTAAATGAGGTGTATGACAAAGAAGCCAAAGAACGTTTTTCATTGGCAGAAAAGGTCCGTGAACTCGCAGCGCTGAACCACAAAATCAGTACCGAAGCCCACAACCTGACCAAGGCGCTTAAAGGGGAAGTTAAAACCCAGGGACGCTGGGGAGAGATTATCCTGGAGCGGATTCTGGAGCAGTCAGGGCTGAGAAAAGGCACTGAATATTTTATGGAACAGGAGCTGAAAGATGAACAGGGAAAACACCTGCGGTCTGATATTGAGGACAAAAAAATGCGTCCCGATGCCGTAATTCATTATCCCGATGAACGGCACGTGATCATCGATTCCAAAGTGTCGCTCAACGCCTATACCCGCCATATTGAGGCCGAAGAAGATCGCATCAAAATTCAGGAACTTGATGCCCACGTTCAGGCGATAAAAAATCATATCACCGCCCTGAGCAGTAAGGGGTATGACGATTACAATAAAGCACTCGATTTCGTGATCATGTTTGTCCCCAACGAAGCGGCCTATATTGCGGCGATCAAACACGAACCACAGCTGTGGGAATATGCTTATGAACGCAGAATTATGCTCATGAACCCCACCAATCTGATCACTTCCCTCAAGCTGATCAACGACCTGTGGAAACGGGAATATCAGAACAAAAATGCACAGGAGATTGCCGAGCAAGGCGCCAAACTGTACGACAAATTTGTGCTTTTTACCGAAAACCTTGAAAAGGTGGGCAGCAGCATTCAGCGGGCACAAGAGCAATACGATACCGCCTACAAGCAACTTTCCACTGGAAATAATAATCTGGTGAAACAAACACAAAAACTCAAATCCCTCGGACTGAAAACCAAAAAAGAACTTCAGCCAGGTTTATTGGACCAACACTGATCCAGCATTGATTCAAAAAAACGGCCATTTGGTCAAAAAAATACAGCAGAATGAAATATAAAATCTTAGCGGAAAAGCCCGTCTTTGATCAGTTTTTCAAGATCAATAAAGCCACCATTGAACACGACCAGTTTGACGGATCAAAAGTAACCATTGAGCGGCTATGTTTTGAAAGAGGCGACGCCGTGGCCGTCGTGATTTATGAGCAAGATACCGACAGCCTGCTGTTCACCAACCAGTTTCGCTACCCCTCCACCAAAGAAGGTGATGGCTGGGTTTTGGAACTGACCGCAGGGATGCTTGAGGGCGAAGAAGATGCCGCCATGCGGGTAAAAAAAGAGGTGGAAGAGGAGATTGGCTACCGTCTGAATTCGCCAAAATTTATCAGCTCATTTTTCGTATCTCCAGGAGGTACCTCGGAGCGGATTTTTCTTTACTATGCTGAAGTTTCAAGCACCGACAAACTTTATGAAGGCGGTGGCCTGAAAGCGGAAAAAGAGGACATTCAACTGGTGAAAATCAAGCGACAGGAAGTAAAGCAGCTCCTGCAAAACAACCAGATCCGAGATGCCAAGACCATCATTGGACTTCAATGGTTTTTGATGCGCTAACCCCCAGAAAAAAGCCCTGGCAAATTGCTGCTGCCAGGGCCTTTACATTTTTATGGAAACCGAATCTCTGATTGATTATTAACCCGTATTATTCAAGCTTCAGTCGTCATTTAGCGATCCCGATGAATTGCTCCACTCATAAAAATTACAGCTTTCATTTAATTCAAAGCCCTCCTTGGGGTAAAGGCTATTTCCTATTAAATTTGACTTGTCAGTTTCTAAGGACATTCCGCAAGCTCCCGTTTCCTTTACCAGCTTTTTTGCCCGCGCAATCAGTCCTATCGAAATCCCTTTTCCTCTATGGTTAGGGTGTACAAAAAGATCATTAAGTAGCCAGAATTTTTTCATTTTAGTAGAGGAAAATAAAGGATACAATTGTACAAACCCCACCAATTTATGGTCAACTTCTGCTACAAATATTTCAGCATCATTACGCTCAATCCTTTCCTTCAAAAATGCTTTGGCACCTTGAAGATTAGACTCTTTACGATAAAACACCCTGTAGCTATCAAACAATTCAGCAACTTTATTTAGATCTTTTTCAGTAGCTTTTCTATAAATCATTTTATACTGATCCTATTATTGAAATTCTGTATTGTCTGTCGGCAACTACCACAACCACCCTGCTTATAAATAAATATCCGTTAATGCATATCACTTAGGGAACACCATTAAGCTGGGCTATCGATTATTTTTCACCTATCGGTACGGACGTCGCATGCACCGTCCTTACGGCGGTAGAAATCATGTTTTTTATTGGGGTGATGGCATATTTTCGACAGGCTATGCTAAAGTGCTTTTTTCACCAAATCAAGTGCCTCAGCAGAGAAAGGGATTGTCAATGCCATCTCCTGCCCTTTGGCCGACATTTTATGCCATGTTTTTTGAATGATACTGACCATTTTTTCTTCCTCGATATCTGCGGCAGCATAAAAATCCGCCAAATAATTTTCAAGAAAAACCAGGCAAATCACATCTTCATAAGTCTGACAATCAGCATCTCTTTTGATGTGTTTTTTCTCCATAATTTTCCTGACTGCCTGTTTCTGCGCCTCACCAAATCCCGCCTGATCCATCATTTGGTGGGTAAGTTGCAGGTGGTGCTGAATCAAGTCCGTACGCCATTTCAAATATCCCTTTCTCCCTTCTGGATAGTCGGTCCGTGGGCTTTCCCAGCGCCCAACATGATTGGCCCTAACGGCAATTTGCAGCTCAGCGGCAGGCGAGGTTTCCATCTTGAAAAGCCAAGCGGTCATTCGTTGCGAATACAGTAATTCTTCGGTCAGTTCCTCCCCATTGCTGTTGATGGTTTTCGGGTCCTGCCTGTTTTTTTCATCGATCAGATTTAATACTTGCTGAAGTTGATCCTGTGACATTTTAAAAAAGTGAATAAGGTTATAGATTGATTATGCTTACAACCTAATCATAAAAATATTCAATTTTGAGCGGAAAGGCTGAAAATTTATGGCTCGTGGCCCCTAAGCACAGCAACGCTTGTATTTCTGCCCACTTCCACACGGACAAGGGGCATTTCTGCCTATTTCCATTCGGCGGAGTACCTGCTCGCGTTCGGCCATATCATGTTCGAAAATCTCTTCGAGCAAAGCGTAAAGCTGAGGGTGCTTGCGTTGCATGCTTTTGGGGTTTTCAAAAAAATGCTCACTCGCCACCGCAAAAAACTCTGCCTCATTCGTACCACCGTAGGCATTAATGTCCGACGAACGCTCATGAATCTCCTTAATTTTTGTTTTCATCAGGTCGATCCACGGAATCGTATATTGCCGCTCAAGCAACATCGAAGGTACCCCATCGATCACACCATCCATTTTATCCACCAAATGCACAAATTCATGAATGGCCGTGTTTCTTTTGTCTTTTTCATTGGCGAAACCATCATGCAGGGCCCTTTTTGAAAGAATCATTTTTCCTTCCATATAGCCTGTTCCTACCATGCCCAGAATATTACGCCCCTCCCCTTCAGTGGCAAAATTCTTATCGAAATGATCAGGATAAATGATCACCTCGAAGAGATTATCATAACGCCAATCAGCAAATTTAAATATGGGAATTACTGCGCTTGCCGCTACCAGCAGCTTGTCCACTTTATCAATCTCAACACGGACACCCGTAATTTTATGGTTCAGAATAAATTCTTCCACTTTCCATTCAAAGTGTTCCTGTTCCTCAGCCGTCAGACCATTATAAAAAGCGACTTTCTCCTGAAGGATTTTCCTCCACTTAGTCGGGAAATACCCATCTGGCGACTGCCAAGAGCTTTTTCGAAGGTATCCATAATACGCTAAACACAAAGCAGCCACCATGGCAAAAAAAATAAATAAACCCATTTTTATTCAATTATTGGATTATAAAAAACAAGAAAAATGACTGTAAAAGGATTAAATATTCAGGTGATACCCAATTGATTCAACAGGGATCGAAATCAGGAAAAGAAGACACCAACTGTTATGCACGCTGAAACTACAGGCGTCTATTCACTGAAAAATAACCTCATCACTTCCACTAATCTATTGATAAAATAAATATGTATGATTGAATCGTAACTTCACTAATATATTGAAATGATCATTGAAATACGCTTCTGTCCAACAACTATTTTATCCGATTCAAATTCACACAGGCTAAACCTTTGACTTATAATGAGTAAATATTTTATATTTATTCAGATTTTATTTATATTCATTAATACCGAATAAGCTTCTTTTTCAAAATATGTAACAAATACATCTTCACAAAGAGCCGATTCACGATTATACTGGCGCGTCTGCTCCCTAATCAAAACACCTTCAACCTTTATACCTTTCCTCATGAGAACTGCCCTGAAAATATTTGCTTCAGCCACCTTGTTTCTTTTACTTTCTACCCTTGGCGTAGGTGTTTACTTTTACCAAACCAACCCGAGAATTCGTGCCATGGTAGAAAATGATGAGTCGGTACTGTATTATTTTCCTTCAAAGGCCATGCAGCCTATGGATGATCTGCCCCACAAAACCACCTGCCTGACGGTGGACGACTCCCTGAAAATATATACCTATCAGTTTGAGCCTTCCACGCCAAAAAAAGCCAACATCTTTTTTATTCATGGCGCGGGAGGTAATGTATCGACTGCTCAATACCTGATTCGGCCATTGATAGAAAATGGCTTTGGAGTATATGTGGTAGATTGGCGAGGATATGGAAAATCCAACGGCAAGCCCAGCTACCGTGGGGTGATGAAAGATACCGAGGCGGGTTTTGCTCACTTCATTGGCAGCGTTAAACCTGAGCAACTTAAAACCATTGTTTACGGTTGTTCTCTCGGAGGGCAACTGGCGGTCAAAATCACCAAAGATCATCAGCAAGAGGTGGATGCGTTGGTGCTCGACGGTGCTGTGGAATCCGCTCAGCGGCTTGCGATGGCGTACGCGCCCGTTAGCATATTGAAAGCCCAGATTGAAAAGTCGCCAGAAAAATTCAATCAGGAATATGTGGCCGTACGAGATATCGCCATGATCAAAGCTATTCCCAAATTAATTATTCACAGTAAAAATGACCAGCAGGTGCCTTTGAGTCATGGTGAAAACCTCTTCAATGCCGCCTATGAACCCAAAAATTTATGGGTAACAGAAACAGCCCATATTCAGACCCTGAAAGTCTTGACTCCCGAGGCCATCGACAGGATTGAGGCATTGATAAAGGAATAAGTGATCTTTATTGCGCATGCTGTCAAAAATAGCTTATCAAAATGGGATTAATCATCACCGACCATGTCAATGTCATATAAGTTAAGGATTTTAGGTGGTGCTATCTGAATTTGAAATGCATGTAGAGATGTTATTCTTAACGACTCACATGACAATTTGAATAATTCAAGGCGAAAAAGAAGCTTATAGTTACAGGCATACCATCAACATTGTCCCTCCGCTGATCAACATTTTCAAATAACTTCATTTTCTATCCCCCACCACAGAAAAGTTCAAGAACAAAGCCCTCCACGGAAAGGGTCAGCATTAAAACAATAATTCCTTCAGGTGCTCGAATAATTAATAATCATCCATTTCATTGCAATAACCCTCCGCCAAGCAACACCCTATTCACGGTATTTTTAATTCAGCAACCCCAAGATTAAGAAGTCATCAGGAGGACGCCCCACGATGGTGGTTCCGTGTGAATTGACAATTACACAATTTTGAGCCTGCAAAAGCCCCTTAATTTTGAAACTCGCAAAATCGACCTCCAGCACTTCTAAATTTAACATTGGGCAACCGCAATCAAGGCTTTTGATAATGAAATATACTTTTTCGGGAAGTTGGCAAGATGCACCTGTTTTTTTAGGCCATTTTGAAAATCTCGTAATCCGACCTGCCGCAGGAGCCTATCAGGTCAATTAAAAAGATCATAATCATATGAATTTAATAAAAATAGCCCCGTACATTTGTAATGTAATCAATTAGCAAATAACACAAATCAATTACAACGATGAAAAAATTCTTATCTATTGCCTTCGCCCTATTATTGACAGCATCTTTCGCTTTTGCAGGTACCAACGACAATGAAGCTGCTAAAGGAAAATCTTTCTTCCGAGTGATCTCTAACTCGAATGCTGAAACTTACAAAGTGTTATACATGGCTAACATGGACTCTAAAGTAGTGGTATCACTATATAATGAAGCAGGTTCATTGGTTGCAAAAACAGCTGTAAAAGACAAAGACAACTTCATGAAACCATTCCGTTTCGAGCGTATGCCTAAAGGGACTTACACTGTAGTTGTAAAGGATGGTTTTGGCGTAACCCGCAAAACTTTCGAGCACAACCCATCACACTAATTGATTCATCGGCGAAGGTTGACGCAAGGGCAATGATGTATTGCCCTCGGCGATTCAACCCGATGAATCATCAGTGAAAAATTCTTAAAAAACCCTCGATCGTCGAGGAGCCATAATGCCTTTTCAAGGGCATTTTTTTTTGTCCCTACTTTTCTGAAGGACCTGACTTTTGGTCTCCATCAGGGCGTTGAGCCTTCTGTAATTTGAGCTGTTCTTGCAGTAAATCACTGATCTCACTGAGCAATTCAATATTCTTGGGTGTTTTAACCGTGCCATCTTTAGGATCATCAGATTGGTTCCTAAAGGCATTCATCACCTTAACCACAAAAAAGACACTCAGCCCGATAATCATAAAGTGGATCCCCGCATCAATCAGCTTTCCATAACCAATCGCGATCTCGGTAATTTTTGAGCCATCCGCTGCTTTCCCCGCCTCTCGCAGCACCACCTCATACTCACTCCAGTCAATTCCTTCCGTAATGTACGACAAAGGGGGAAGCATAATTTCCTTTACCAGCACATCCACCACCTTATTGAATGCCTGCCCGATAATTACCCCAATGGCGATATCAATCATATTGCCCTTAATCGCAAACTCCTTAAACTCCTTCAGTAAACCCATCGCTCTCTATTGCTATTAATGCCTACACTACCAATTATCCCCCCCTTTTGTTGCTCCTTTTCATTAATACCCCCAGTCGATTTAATGCCTAAAAAAAATCATGAAGCCCCCAATTAGTGGTATCTTCAGCAAAATCTTATAAACCAAAAGCAAAATTCCATAACACAAAACCGATCTGCCCGACCGACCTTTGTAATACACAAAACAACCATCCCATGAAAAGCAATGCACTCACCGAAACGCCCCTCAGATATCAGCAATTTCCTGTAAAAGGCATGAGCTGCGCCTCTTGTGCCGCTCAGGTAAGCAAGGCTTTACAGGCCGTTGCAGGGGTTAAAGAAGCACAAGTCAATTTGGCCACCCATCAGGTGCAAGTCAGTATGGAAGCACCTATCGGAGAAAAAACTTTGCAGGAAGCCGTTCAACGGGCAGGCTTTGAATTATTGCTTGAAATAGAAGACCCCACTGCTGAAAGGGAAAAGCTGCAAAATCAAAAATTACAGCAACTGAAAAGCCAAAGTCTCTGGGCCATGATTTTCACCCTTCCTGTTGTCATTATCGGCATGTTATTCATGGATTGGGAGGCTGGCCGATGGCTCTCAATGCTTTTGTCGGTACCTGTTTTAGGGATTTTCGGACGCTCATTTTATATCAATGCCTGGCAACACGCCAAACATGGAAATGCCAATATGGACACCCTTGTGGCCCTGAGTACAGGCATTGCCTTTGGCTTCAGTGTTTTTAATACTTTAAATCCTGCCTTTTGGCTCCAAAGAGGCATGGAACCGCATGTTTATTTTGAAGCCTCCACAGTGATCATCACCTTTATTTCCTTCGGAAGGTGGCTCGAACAGCGGGCAAAGTCAAAAACCAATAGCGCCATTCAAAAACTGATGGGCATGCAGGCCAAATTTGTCAAAGTGAAAATGGCACAGGAGTTTGTGGAAATCCCTATTCATGAAGTACAGGCAGGCATGGAGGTACTCGTGCACCCTGCCGAGCGTATTCCTGTGGATGGGCAGGTGATCAAGGGGCACTCTTTTGTGGAAGAAAGTATGCTCACGGGAGAGCCTGTTGCGGTCGAAAAAAATGCGGGCGACAAGCTGTTTGCGGGAACGATAAACCAAAAAGGAATATTACACTTCCAGGCTGAAAAAGTAGGAAAAGACAGCCTCCTCGGACAAATGATTGAGCGCGTACAGCAGGCACAGGGCTCACAGGCTCCCGTCCAAAAATTGGCCGATAAAATTGCCAGTATCTTTGTGCCGACCATCCTCTTTTTATCTGTGCTGACTTTTGCCCTGTGGCTGTTTTTTGGCGGTATGGCCTTTTTCCCACAGGCAATGATGTCGGCGGTAACGGTTTTGGTTATTGCCTGCCCCTGTGCTTTGGGGCTTGCCACACCCACGGCCATCATGGTGGGCGTAGGCAAGGGAGCTGAAGAAAATATCCTGATTAAAGATGCCGAAAGCCTTGAAATTGCCCATCGTGTCGATACGGTAGTGCTCGACAAAACAGGAACCCTCACCGAAGGTCAGCCTGCGGTAGTGCATCAGTTTTGGGCGGATAAAAGTAAGGCAGATATCCTCGAACAAATAGAAAAATCTTCGGAACACCCTTTGGCTTCTGCAGTACTTAAAGCACTTCCCAAAACTACGCCAGCCGATGAAATCCCACCACTGAAAACCTTCGAAAGCCTCACGGGGCAAGGGGTTCGTGCCCAAATTCAGGATCAGAAATGGTATTGGGTAGGCAACCTCAGCCTGGTGGCTTCACAATATCAGCAACTTCCCGAAACCGTACAGACACAGGCTGAACAGTGGCAGGAGCTTGGACATACGGTCGTTTATTTTGCTGACGATCACCAGATCCTGAGCATCTTTGCCATTCAGGATCAACTCAAACCTCAGGCATCATCAGCGATCAGCAACCTGAAAAAAGCAGGCATTACGCCTTATATGCTCACGGGCGATCACCCAACAACAGCCAAACACATGGCTTCACAGGCGGGTATCGATCATTATAAGGGGGGCGTACTCCCTTCGGAAAAAGCCGCCTTTATCCGCCAGCTACAGGCCGAAGGGAAAATTGTGGCCATGGTAGGCGATGGCATCAATGACGCCGAAGCACTCGCCACTGCCGACATCTCTATGGCGATGGGACAGGGGACGGATATTGCTATGGAAGTGGCCAAAATCACCCTGATGACCAACGACCTCCACGCTATTCTTCGTGCCTTCCGATTGTCAAAAATGACCGTCAGGGGAATTCATCAAAACCTGTTCTGGGCATTTATTTATAACCTGATCGGTATTCCGCTGGCCATGGGTGTCCTCTACCCTTTCAATGGTTTTCTGCTGAATCCCATGATTGCGGGGCTGGCGATGGGACTGAGTTCCGTTTCGGTGGTCAGTAACAGTTTACGCCTCAAAAAACAGCCCCTGTAAATCAAGAGGTTTTAAGCTGATGCTGATTCAATTTTTCAGCAAAAAAAATCATCCACTATTCCAATAAAACACAAAACATTGTAATTTACAGCTCAAATGGCGAAACGCATCTCACATATTATCCTATCTATGCTCGTGTTGCTCTCGACGATCGGTATCGTCGTGGACAAGCATTATATGGGTAATCATTTGATGAGCGTTGCCTTTTATCAAAAAGCACCATCCTGTTGCCCGATGCCTACGGAGCATTCCGAAAAAAATCACGGCTGTCGCAATGAGATGAGTGTACAAAAAATTCAGGATGTCTTTCAACGGCTGGATTTCCATTTTGACTTCATCGCTCCACAGGCGATCAACTCCCACGATATTTTCTTGCAGGCATGGCAATTGCTCTGCGCCTTAATGGCGGAGCATCACCGTGCGCCCGAAAATATTTTTCGGGAAGCCCCACCGTCGCCCGACGGTCAGGCGCTCCGGCTGAGCATTCAGTCGTTTATTTGTTAGACCTGCCCCCGACTAAAGTCAGGGGTCATTGCGGTATGTTCATGCCTTTTTAGTTCAAGCGTCCCGCTTGGACTAAAGACATCGTGATGAAATTTTTGTGCCTATCGGTACGGACGTTGCATGCAACGTCCCTACATCGAGCAATCAAATTCTGTTTGACAACTGTACGGGCTGACCTATGTGTCTGCCCAAATCAATTCTGAATCGGATAAAATTTGGATACACACAGAGGTGTATCCGTACAGCGTTCCATCCCCTGCCCCTAATAATACTTATAGTTCAAGCGTCCCGCTTGGACTGATCATTCTAAGCAAGCACGGTTCAAAAAAGTCCAAGCGAGACGCTTGAACCAATACGGTCTATCAAAAAATCATGATCAAATTCTTTCTACATAACCGCCTCGTGACGGTCTTGTTGATGCTCGCCCTTGTGGTTTGGGGGATCATCACGGCGCCTTTTGGCTGGAAAATCGGTGGGCTCCCCTCCGATCCGGTGGCTATTGATGCCATTCCCGACATCGGGGAAAATCAACAAATTGTTTTTACCGAATGGCCGGGGCATTCTCCTCAGGACATTGAGGATCAGGTCTCGTATCCGCTGACGACTTACTTGCTTGGCTTGCCGGGCGTTAAGTCGGTGCGTTCGTCTTCTGTCTTCGGCTTTTCAAGTATCTATGTTATTTTCAAAGAGGACGTCGAGTTTTACTGGTCGCGCTCGCGGATCCTCGAAAAATTAAATGCCCTTCCTGCGGGTTTGTTGCCTGCGGGGGTGAGCCCGACATTGGGCCCTGATGCGACGGCATTGGGTCAGGTGTTTTGGTACACAATTGAAGGGCGCGACCAAAACAATCAGCCGACGGGCGGATGGAGCCTTCAGGACATTCGTTCGGCACAGGACTTTTTGGTCAAGTATGGGCTGAACGCTGTCGAAGGGGTGGCAGAAGTTGCTTCGATCGGTGGGTATGTCAAGGAGTATCAGGTGGATGTTGATCCCGATGCCTTGAATGCTTATCACCTGTCGCTTTCGCAAGTGATGAAGGCCGTTCAGCAATCCAATAAAGATGTTGGGGCGAAGACGGTCGAGATCAATCAGGTGGAATATTTGATCCGTGGGCTTGGGCTGATCAAAAGCACTAAAGACATTGAAGAAGCGGTGGTGGCTGTTCAGAACAATGTACCGGTTCGGGTAAAGGATGTGGCGCATGTGAAGCTGGGTCCTGCGAACCGTCGCGGACTGTTGGACAAAGACGGCGCCGAGGCAGTCGGTGGAGTGGTCGTTGCCCGTTATGGTGCCAACCCTTTGCAGGTGATTAATAAACTAAAGGAAAAAATCAAACAGATGGCGCCGGGCATGCCTGAAAAAACATTGAAGGACGGGCGGGTGAGCAAGCTGACGATCGTTCCGTTTTATGATCGCTCGACCCTGATCCACGAAACCCTCGGCACTTTGCGCGAAGCCTTGAGCATGGAGGTTTTAATTTCTATTTTGGTGGTGATCGTGATGGTGATCAACCTGCGGGCCTCCTTGCTGATCTCAAGTCTGTTGCCGATTGCGGTGCTGTCGGTCTTTATCGTGATGCGCTATGCGGGCGTGGACGCCAACATTGTGGCGCTGTCGGGCATTGCCATTGCGATCGGGACGATGGTCGATCTGGGGATTGTCATGTCGGAGAATATTATCAAACATCTCGACGAAGCGCCTCCCGAACAGAAATTAATTGACACGATATATATAGGTGCAAAAGAAGTCGGCAGTGCGATCATTACGGCAGTGGCGACGACGATCGTCAGCTTCGTGCCAGTCTTTACCATGCAAGCCTCCGAGGGCAAACTGTTTCGTCCGCTCGCCTTCACCAAATCCTTTGCGCTTTTGTCCGCCCTGGTGGTGTCTTTGTTGATTTTGCCAACGCTCGCCTATTGGTTTTTCGGTTGGAAAATTCGCAGTGAACGCATGAAATTGTTTTTGGGCATCGGAGGGATTGTCACGGGCTTGGTGTTGCTGACTTTTCGCCAATGGTTCGGTGGCTGGATGCTTTTCTTCTATGGATTGATCCCGCTTTACCAAAAATTTATCGCCCCGAAAGTCCCTCAAAATAAGTGGACCCAATGGACCAATCATCTCGAAGCCATCATTAGTATCATCGGGGTGGTGTCGCTGTTGGCGAAATATTGGATGCCTTTGGGGGCGAACGAAAGTTTGTGGCGGAATTTCATTTTCGTTGCGCTGATCGTCGGGCTGATTCTGTTCTTGTTCTATCTGTTGGAGGTCAATTACAAACGGATGTTGCTATGGTGTTTGAACAATAAAATCAAATTCCTGAGCGTTCCAATTTTCGTGATCTTCTTCGGGCTACTGATCTGGCAGGGATTCAATGCGACCTTCTCATGGTTTGCCAAACCAATGGAAACGATTAGCTGGTCGGTTCGTTCGACAGCCCTTTGGAAAGATTTGTCAGACGAATTTCCGGGTACAGGCAAGGAGTTCATGCCTTCGCTGAACGAAGGAAGCTTTTTGTTGATGCCTACTTCGATGCCTCATTCGGGCGTAAGTTACAACCGAAAAGTGGTTGGGCAGTTGGATAAACTATTGACCAATATTCCTGAGGTCGATATGACCGTCGGGAAGATGGGGCGTGTGAATTCAGCTTTGGACCCTGCACCGATCTCCATGTTTGAGAATGTGATCAATTACAAACCCGAGTTCATGACCGATGCCTATGGCGAGCGCCTGCGCTTCAAAGTGGATGAGGAAAACAAATTCATCACTACCGACGGGCGACACCTTTCCAATGCCGAAGGTTTGAAGGCCAAGCTGAAGCAAAGCGATTTGATTGAAAATCAAGACGGAAGGCTGTACCGCAACTGGCGCAAGGAAATCAAAAGTCCTGATGATATTTGGAAGCAAATTGCCAAGGTATCGAAAATTCCTGGGGTAACTTCTGCGCCCAAACTTCAACCGATCGAAACGAGACTGGTGATGTTGCAAACGGGGATGCGTGCACCGATGGGCATCAAAGTATTTGGTCCCGACCTGCCGACCATTCAGGATTTCGGGATCAAACTCGAAGATATTCTAAAGCAGGTGCCTTCAGTAAAAAAGGAAGCCGTCTTTGCCGATCGGATTGTGGGCAAGCCCTACTTGCTAATCAAACCTAATCGGGAACAAATTGCCCGCTATGGTTTGTCGATGGAGGCTATTCAGAAAATGATCGCCACCACGGTCGGGGGCATGCAGATGACCACCACCATTGAGGGGCGTGAGCGTTATGCCGTTCGGGTGCGCTACCCTCGTGAGCTTCGCGACAATCCCGAAGCGATCGGAAAGATTTTGATCTCCACCCCAACGGGTGCACAGATCCCTTTGCGACAGCTCGCCGAGATTGCTTATGAAAGAGGTCCGCAGGCGATCAAGAGTGAAAATACTTTCTTGTTGGGCTATGTTTTGTTTGATAAAATGCCTCAACATTCTGAGGTAGAAGTAGTCAATGATGCACAAAAAGCCATTGAGCAGGCGATTGATGCGGGGCGTTTGAAAGTTCCTGCAGGCGTCAGCTATCAGTTCTCGGGAAGCTATGAAAATCAGGTGCGCGCCGAACAACGACTGGCAGTGATCATGCCCATCGTCCTGTTGATTATCTTCCTGATTTTATATTTCCAATTCAAATCTGTTGGCACTTCGCTGATGGTTTTCTGCGGAATATCAATGGCCTTCAGTGGTGGCTTCCTGATGCTTTGGCTCTATGGACAATCATGGTTTGCCGACTTTTCTTTCATGGGCGTAAACATGCGGGAGCTGTTTCAGATGCACACCATTAACCTGAGTGTGGCCGTTTGGGTCGGCTTCATCGCCCTCTTCGGTATCGCCACCGACGATGGGGTTTTGATTGCCACCTATCTGGATCAAAGTTTTAAAAAATATTCCCCCGAAAATAAAATGGAAATCCGTCAGGCGGTCGTCAAGGCTGGTCAGCGACGCATCAAGCCTGCGATCATGACTTCCGCCACAACGATCATTGCGCTCTTGCCTGTACTGACCTCCACCGGTCGGGGCTCGGACATCATGATCCCAATGGCGATTCCTTCGTTTGGGGGCATGCTGGTGGCTTCGATTACTTTTTTCATTGTGCCCGTGCTGTATTGTTGGCGCGCTGAATGGCAATTGAAAAAGAAAAATGATGGTTCAATGGAAGATTTAGGATCATGAAATTTAATGTGAAAAAATATTTTAGTCCAAGCGAGACGCTTGAACTAAAAACCACCTCTGGTTCAAGCGTCCCGCTTGGATCAAAAAATTATATACACTGTAAGGATAGACCTATGTGTCTATCCAAATCTCTCTGGAATAAGGTAGGGCTTGGGCACACACATAGGTGCGCCCGTACAGTAAGCAAAACTCAAACTCTGAAAAAAATTGATCCAAGCGAGACGCTTGAACCAAAAAGGGCCTCTACAGCGAACAAGGGGATTCAACTCAAAGAGTATAAAAAAATCTGTGGAAATCTGCGTAATCTGTGGACAATAAAACAAGTTCCTCTTTACACCTTTCTCCTTTTCCTTCCACTATTAGCAAAAGCCCAAGTCCCCGAGCACTACATCGAGCAGGCGATGCAAAACAATCCGACGCTTCAGGCACAATACAAAGCCTTTGAGCAGTCGATGGAAAAGGTGGCCGAGGTGCAAGGCTTGCCCGATCCGCAATTGTCAATGGGATATTTCATTCGCCCGATCGAAACCCGCAACGGACCGCAACGCGCCAAGTTTTCGCTGATGCAACAGTTCCCGTGGTTCGGAACGCAAAAGGCGAAAGCTTCGGTGGCGCATTTGCGGGCGGAGGCACAGTACCAACAATTTATTGATGCTCAGCAAAAAATTCGGTATCAACTCTGCAAGGCATACAATCCTTTGATCGAGCAACAGACGATGGAACGGATCGAGCAGGAAAATATTCAATTGCTGTCGGCTTATAAAAATATTGCCCTGAGCAAGTTTGAAAATAATGAAGGAAGCATGGCGAATGTCCTGCGGGTGGATATGATGCTGAAGGAGGCGCAGGTCAATCTGAAAGTGATTCAGCAAAAAGTAAAGCCTTTGCTGGCAAGCTTCAACCGCTACCTGCACCAACCGATGGAGGCAAGCGTTGAACTACCCGTGCTCGCCTACCCTGATACTTTGCAATGGGAAGCACAGGCGCAAATGGACAGTGCCTTTGCTCAGCATCCTGAAATATTGGCCATGCAGAAAATGGTAGAGGCAGGCGAAGCGCAGGCGCAAGTCGCCCGAAAGTTGGGCGCTCCAAAGCTTGGCATCGGTCTGGATTATATGATCGTCGGGCAATCGGATATGCCCGCTGAATCTTCGGGGCAGGATGCGCTGATGCCGATGGTGTCGGTAAGCCTACCGATTTTTCGCAAAAAATATAAGGCGATGAAGCAGTCCGCCGAGCTTTCGCAACAGCAGTGGCAGTTTCAGCAAGAGGCGGTTCGGGATCAGCTGAAGAGCGATTATGAACAGGCTGTTTTTGAAATCGAAAGTCAGGTGCAGTATTATAATTTGTATCAGGCGCAGTATGTTGAAAGTCAGCAGACGCTCGACCTTTTGTACACTGCTTATGCCAATTCAGGTAAAGATTTCGAGGAGGTTTTGCGGATGCAACAGCAGTTGCTTCAGTACAAAAAGCGAAAGGCAAGCGCATGGACCAAGTATCAGAATGCCTTGGCGGAGTTGGGGTATTTGTTGGGGGGAAATTGAAACAACAAAAATTTTATTTAGGCGCTGTAGGGGCTGACCTGCGTGTCAGCCCTTAAAGAAATAAAAAACACGTTCAGGTCAGACACATTGGTCTGACCCCAATGTCATTAAGTTAAGGGCTTATTGCTTAAAGGCATGTATTAATTTGACCAATGAAAGGAAAATCCCGAAGGGATGACATATCATAGCCCGGGGTGAAACCCCGGGAAAATGGCCTACGAAATGCTGAGCCCTGAAAGGGCGTAATATAAATTTCTATACAAATAAAGAGTAGCACCCTTTCAGGGTTATAGGTTTTAGGGTTGGTATTTCGAGGGGTTTCACCCCTCGCTATGTAGTGTAATCCCTTCGGGATATAAAAATAGATACCTGAGGTATGTGCTAATGATCTTTCAAATCATACTTCTTAGTATTTGCTAAGGTTTAACCTGTTATAAAACCATAACTTCGAATAAATGATCGGCTGTTTCTTAACTTAATGACATTGGGTCTGACCCTACCACCAACAATGATGGCAGATTATTTTGTACTAACGTACGGACGTTGCATGCAACGTCCCTACCCATCAATAATCAACAAAAGAATAAATAAAAAATCATAGTAATCCTGTAAATCAAGGTAATCATGGTCTATAACACTTTACTGGTCGTAGGCTCCTGTCTACGACCAACAATGATAACAGATTATTTTGTACTAACGTACGGACGTTGCATGCAACGTCCCTACCCATTGAAATAAGAATAAATAAAAATCATGGTAATCCTGTAAATCAAGGTAATCATGGTCTATAACACACAAACAGAGACCTATCACGAGAAGGACTCTCGCGATAGGTTTTAGATAGTCAAAAAAATAAAAAAATCATGATCAAAAAATATATCAATAAACAAACCGCCGGCTACCTTGCGCTTCTTCTCGCAGGGCTATTAATCGGGCGATTCTTTTTCCAAAAACCATCCGAAAAAGAAGTTATAGCTACCGAAAAATCGGAACAAAAAACGACTTACACCTGTGCGATGCACCCGTCTGTTCGCCTGGATCATCCTGGCGATTGCCCGATCTGCGGGATGGAACTGATTCCCGTGGATCATGAGCAGGGCGAACAAGTTGATGTTGATGCAGTGAAGATGAGTCCGCAGGCGATGGCTTTAGCATCGGTAGAAACAACCACCGTGGGCGAAGCTTCAGCAGAGAATACCCTTGCACTGAATGGAAAGATTGCGCCCGATGAGCGAAAGGTGTTCACGCAGGTGGCGCACTTTGCGGGTCGCGTGGATGGGCTGTCCGTGAATTTCACGGGTGATTATGTGCGCAAGGGTCAACCCTTGGCGGTAATTTATTCGCCTGCCTTGGTAACGGCGCAAGAAGAACTTTTTCAGGCGCAAAAGTTCAGGGACAGTCAGCCGGCGCTTTGGGCGTCAGCCAAACGGAAGCTGAAAAACTGGAAGCTGACGGATGCTCAGATTGAAAAGATCATCGCTTCGGGCAAAGTACAGGAGAGCTTCCCGATCTTGGCGGATGTTTCGGGCGTGGTGATGAAAAAGATGGTCAATGTGGGCGATCACCTGATGGAAGGACATCCGATGTTTGAGATTGCCGATCTGAAACACCTTTGGGTACAGTTTGAAGTGTATGAATCACAATTGTCTTTGGTGAAAAAAGGAACAAAAGTGAGCTACACTGTTGCAGGTCAGCCTTCGAAAAAATATGAGGGCACAATTGATTTTGTAGATCCGGTGGTGAACCCGAAAACGCGGGTGGCACATGCCCGATTGTTGTTGAAAAATTCGGATATGGTGCTAAAGCCTGAGACTTTTGTTCGTGGAAAGGTGCAGCTCAATAGCGAAAGCCAAGCAGAAAAATTATTGGTGCCCGCTTCCGCCGTGCTATGGACCGGCAAGCGTTCAGTAGTGTATGTTCAGCAAAAAACAGCCGATCAACTTTATTTCCGCATGCGGGAAATTGAATTGGGTAAAAGAATGGGCGACCAATATGAGGTGTTGAGTGGATTGACCGAAGGCGAAGAGGTGGTTACCGAAGGCGCTTTCAGTGTGGATGCTTCGGCGCAGTTGGCAGGCAAGCCAAGCATGATGAGCCCTGAAGGTGGCGGTGCCCCTAAAATGAATATGCCGGGAATGAAAATGGACATGAAGATGGATAAGGGGATGAAGATGAAACATGAGCACCACGGGATGAAAATGACTTTCGATCAGCGGGCTCAATTGTCCTCGGCAAATCAACAAATCTTCGAAGCCTTGTTGAATGATTATTTACAAATCAAAAAGGCATTGGCTTCGGATGATTTTGCTTCGGCTCAAAAGGCATCCAACGATTGGGTTACAAATTATCAAAAGATGAAAGCGTTAAAACTGAAGGCAGAAGCCAACGAACGGATGCAGATGTTTGCACATCATTTCGATCCGATCAGCAAGCATTTGTCCTCGGCAAAAAATATGGATGAGCTTCGGAAAACGTTCAAGCCCTTCTCTTCGACGATGATCGCTTTCGTAAAAGCCTTCGATGCCTTCCCGACCGTGTACATCATCCACTGCCCGATGGCGGATGGGGATCAAGGTGCCGACTGGCTCGACACAACCGATCAGGTGTTAAACCCTTATTTTGGTTCGAAGATGCTGAAGTGTGGGTATCGGACGGGGGTGGTGAAATAGGTTGATCGATATTTTAGGGGCTGTCGCACAACTGGCTTCGCAATATATCAAACCAAATAAAATTTGATCATGCCTTTATTTACCATGGAATGAATTCCATGTCTATTGTGAAAAATCCTTTCAGGACTGGTGTACCAAAGGTACATTTCGTAATAGCTGCGGGTTTTAACCCGTAGTACATAAGCGGCAGAATAAAATTTGGGTATTGATAATCAATTGGCAATTGTGCAACAGCCCTAAACGTATTTTATTTAATTATTTAGGGCGAGCACTTAAGCTCGCCCCTATATTGATTTCAAAATATTAAAATTATTATTCCTACCTTTAATTAAACATTTACATAAATGAACTCAACAATGAAAAACCTAACCAACCTTTGTTTACTTTTGATCGTCAGCATTTTATTTGCCTGCGAAGGCGAACAGAAAAAAGAAGATCATGCGGGGCACGATCACGCAACAGAAATGACAACGACCACCGATACCACCGTATCACATGAAGCCAATGACAATGTTTCTGCCGACGGCACACAAAAATTATTGGCGGGCTACTTCGAAATCAAAGATGCTTTGGTGAAGACCGAGCCTGAAACCGCCTCCAAAAAAGCGCTGGCCTTTGTAAAAGTTCTCGAAGCCAACGACGCTGGGCAGTTGTTTGCCTCCACCCGCGCGATTGCTTCGGCTAAAGATGTAAAAGAGCAACGCAAGCAGTTCGAGGTACTCTCTCAGCAGATGTATATGTTGGTAAAAAATAATAAGACCGACGGCGCAACGGTTTACAAACAGTTCTGCCCGATGGCCTTCGACAATAAGGGCGCTTTTTGGCTGGCCAAAGAAAAGGAAATCAACAATCCTTATTTCGGCGACAAGATGTTGCACTGCGGAATGGTACAGGAGGAGTTGTAAACTTGGGCTGCCAATAAAAAAGGGCTGTTGCCTCATAGGCATTTCGTTGTTTGTTTTCTCGGTGCAAACCCGATGTTATGAATGTGTCATCGGCTTGTTATTCAGGCCAAAAAAATGATGCAACAGCCCCTTTATAGCCACGATCAAAGTGTTTTTCGCAAGCAGTGGATATCAGCGATCAGCTGCTGAACATCCAAAGCCAAAGTGCCATTGTAAATCCCACGAATTCGCTTATCGGCATCCACCAAAATTAAATGTTCCGTGTGCAAAAAGTCGGTACTGTCGCGGCTGTAGCCAATGTCTTCTTCCGCAAAATAAGCCTGTCGGGCGAGTTGGTAAATCTCACTTTGCTTACCCGTCAAAAAATGCCAGTTCGGGTCACTGATTTCATAAGATTTCTTAAAAGCCTGCATCACGGCTGGAGTATCATACCACGGCGTTACTGAAAAAGACAGCAGCCCCACACGGTCGTCCTTTTCAAATGCTTTACTGACCGATTGCATTTGCTGAACCATCGTTGGGCAAATACTTCCGCAGGTCGTAAAAATAAAGCTGGCCACATGAATTTTTCCCTCAATCCAATGCTGATCCAACAGCAGGCTGTCCTGATTCAGTAATTTAAACGGACTGATTTTATGGGTAATTCCTGCTTCAATCTCTTCTGGAGCCGACAAAAATAGAGGTGTGAAAGTGGGCTCATTATAATAGGGCAACATCGTCGATGCCTCCACGGTTTTTTCCGCTCCACTTTGGCACGACCACAGCAATAGGCTACTGATTAACAGCCAGACTGTCCGATACATTAACGCAGTTTTTCGTCCCCAGCAAGCCGTACCTTCTACCATTGATGATAACATAATTCGCTCTGATTTTTCCATTGTCATACCATAATTTTTGTTCCCCTTCTTCCTGCCCATCTTTATAATGTGCAAGATGAATCAACTGACCGTCCACATTCCACTCCTGCAACTTCCCCTGATAAATTTCCCGCTCAGCAGTATACTCAAAACATTTGTTTCCATTTTTCCAGAAGGCCACCTGCGGGCCATCTTTCAGCCCGTCTGAAAAATAACGACACTCCTGCCGCTCCCCACTCTCGTACCATTTTTGCACCAACCCATGCGGACGCCCTTCCTGATATTCACCCTTGAAAACAGTATCTGCTTCCATACTCAAATCATAGACGCTCCCTGAAAAAGGCTGCCCCTGATAGTAGGCACGATCATCATGCGTGGTGGTGGTTAAGGCCGACCGTCGGATTGCGTTCGGCCCCGTGTAAGGCTCCGTTCCTGTCGCCGCCTCTTTGGTGGGGCTACAGGAAAAAACCAACAGGCACCATAAAATTAATCGGTTCATTACTGACTGACCGTTCCTGCCTGACCATAAAACCCATTCCCGTTGATGTAAGGTGCCTCATTGGTCACATGGTAATGGTAGATCCCTTCGGGGAAATCAGCCGTTACGTGGGAATGCCCATGAAACTCATCAAGGTTCTCCACGGCGGCACCATTTTCCTCAGGCCCATAAACAGGGAAACCGTCCAGCAAAAAGCCCAGCAAAGCAGATTTGTAAGCCGTTACGGTGGTCAGGTAAGTGGGCTCTACATGATAATGAAAAGTCCCGTTTCCAGTCGGGTGGCCCAAATACTGGTCAAAGCTTTTGTATTCATCGGTTAAAGGCTGATTTGGTCCCGCATACTGATTGAAAAATGGCACCCCATTCAACGAGACCCCAATCGCACCAAGAGGTGTAGGCGCATGTCGGTCGGCCTTTTCAGGATTCAGCGGAATTCGAAAAGTATAATCAAAAGAAGCAATGGTATTGGGATTTTTCTGAAAGGTATAGCCCTCAAATGTCGTTCCACTGAAGGGCTCATATAAATCACTTGTTGTAGGATAATAAACGCTTTTATGATCTGGCATTCCTGTGGTTTTGATCACAATAAAGTCGCCATCGAGCATCAGTCGGGAAGCCCCATATATTTTCTCATAAACTGCTGGAATTTCCTGATCGGCATCAGGATCCATAATATCAGCAACATCATTTGCGCCATCAGAGCAGGCCATTAAAAAGCCTATAATAAGGGTAAACAGAACGGCATTAAAAGTTTTCATAGGATATTAGTTAGGTTCATACACTATGATTGGATGCAGTTGCGCCAAAAAAGTTTAATGCCTCACTAAAAATATCCCTACTATTGATGTAGGATATGGCGGATTTTTCACGGAACACGGCGCCCACCCCAGCTTAGCTTACTAAATGCCAAACCCTTATCCGCCTGAAATAAAAAAACAATAAGGTGGATAAAAAAATAGCGATTGCCTCATAATTCATCGATGCCGCTGCGTTTTGGCCGATCGAGTTGTTTGAATTGTGTGGGCGTCATGCCTGTTTCCTTTTTGAATTGTGCCGAAAGGTAAGCGACCGAGCTGTAATTTAACTGATGGGCAATTTCCGATAACGACCGCTCATCGTAAATGAGGTATTCCTTGACCATCTCGATCTTTTGTTTGAGAATATATTTTTCAATCGTGATGCCCTCTGTTGCAGAAAACAACTTCGTCAGTACTGAATAAGTATGCCCGAGTTTGGCAGAGAGAAAGTCTGACCAGTTTGCGGTCATTTCTTCTTCCTGATGGTGTATTTTTTCGATAATCAGCTGTTTGAGCTGTGCAATCAGTTTTGCATTTCGCGAAGAAAGTAACTCAAAGCCCAAATCCTTCAGCCCTGAAGCCAACGCCTCGGTTTGTGATGCTGAAAGTTGATCAGCAAGTAGCACCGTCCCCAGCCCAACCTCCTGATAATTGATTTGAAGTTGTTGCAGTAAATCCGAGACCGCCATAATGCACCGCGGACAAACCATGTTTTTTATCTGTATCGAAAGCGTTTCCTTGCTCATTGTAGAACTCCTTTTCTGTTGGTTGCCTGTAAAATAATCAATTTTCCCCTGACAAACGATAGGAAAAGAAAAAGCCCTTCGCTGAAAAAATCAGGAAGGGCCAAGATACATAGCATTAAGGAAAGACATTTTAATAACCCCCTGTGCGGGTGGCCATTGTATTTTTTAAGGGACCCATGCTATGATCAATTCATCCAACAGTAATTTAACAGGACTGGAAAAGAGCACCTGCACCGCAATGCATGGCGCAATCTTTTTCCTCCTGAGCTGACTCATATTTGGCAAATGGGACAGCGGAATATTTTATTTTGTTCCGAAAGAACCACCGAATTCGTTGTTGGTTTTCAACTTCATCGCTTCCTCACGGTTCATTTTCTTGTTCACTTCGTAAACGTGCTCGCCCTTACGTTTGTAGTAAGATTCGATACGTCCAGCGTTGATCGATAAGATATTGTCGATTTTAGAAACTGCCCACAATGGATCTTCGAAGCGGATTGTACGTCCTGAAGCACCAGAGTTGTAGAAGAACAGTCCGTCGATATCCAACTGCTGAACACCCCACAACAATACGGCAGAACCCAGCTCTTTATTACCTGTTTCGATGAAGTCACAGTTTTTCAATTTCACTGAAGGGCCAGTCGTTGATTCGTCATTACCCATACGTGTAATTTCCATCGCACCAGTCATTACTTTATCGAAAGTACAGTTCTCGATGGTTACTTCTTCAGCGCTGTAACGTCCTTTTTTCTCTGTTTGACCGTTGATGTTCAACGCCACACCTGAGATGTTAGTGAACAAACAGTTTTTGAAAGTAATTTCATCAGCGAAAGTAGAAGTGTAAGCGCGGAATGCACAGAAGTCGGAACCGTCGAAGTTTTGGAATGTACAGTCTGTTACATCCAATGAGTAGTGTTTGATCATTGGAGAAGTAGACGTACTGATCCCCGCTTTTACGATACCTGTATCTGAACGACCGTTGAAGGTAATGCCTGAAACTTTAAGGCTACCACCGTTCTCGATGGTGAAGAATGGCTTTTGGTTGGCATTCGCCAAATAACGGAACATTGAGTGACCTTCACCTTTGTAAACGATGTTTACGAAGTGCGTCAAGTGGATACCATCAGCAAAGTGAATTTCAGGAGCCGTGATCTCGATGGTTTCACCGTCTTCGGCATTTTTGATCGCTGAAGTCAATTCATCAAAAGAAGCTACTTTTACGTGCTTGTCCGTCAAAACAATGGCGTCAGAGATTGGTGTGTACCATTGTGGTCCCGCTTCGTTGTCTTTTACAGGCAACTCAGGCGTAAAGTTTTTGCTTGCCCACAAACCTTCTTTAGTTTTGTGGTAAGTATCAGCAGGAATGGCTTTCATGCCTTTTTCCTTCACTTTGAAACCGTTATTCACGTACTTGTTTCCTTTGAAAGTGAAGCCAGAAATATCATCCAATTTAGTGAAGATATCTCCTTCGTTAGGGTTATAGAAAGTGTTGTTTTTGAAAAGGATATGATCAGGCGTTTGTGTACGCTCGCGGTCAGATCCAACACACAATTCTACGTGAGGGCAATTGAATACGTGGTTATCTTCGATTTTCACATCGTGAGCACGGATGTAACGGTTCGCCAATGAGTTAGGTACCCCATTCATTACCGCCAATGGGCCGAAGAAACGACGACCACCCAAATTTTGGAAGTAGTTGCCTTTGATCAAGTGATTACCGTTGATGATACGCAATCCACCGCTGTTGTTAGACTCACCCAAACCAATGAAATAGTTACCCAACACTTGGTTGCGGTCACCATGACGCATCGTCATTACACCTTCACAACCACGGAAAAGGTTTCCTTTGATTACGTTGTCAGAAGATTTGATCGAAACAACCTCTACCTCACCAGAACAGTGATCGAAGATGTTGTTTTCAATTTGTGTACCTGAAGTTTTGGTACAGTAAGTAGAAGTACCTACACGCAAAGTCTCACCACCGTTTGATCCCAATTTTGGACGGGAACCAAATACGTTGTTGTGAATATGGTGGTAGTTTTCACGCGATTCTGCGTTGTTCAATTTTACGGCCATCAATACACCGGCATTCAATTTACCACCGAAGTAACAGTGATCGATTTCGTTGTGTTGTCCGTAAAGTTCTACCCAAGAAGTTTTTTCGAAACGGTCAGCAGGGTTGTAGTGGTCGATCACGACCTCGCTCATGCGAACGTGTTTGGCTACTTTGTTTCCGATTTTGAAACGAACCGCCACACGGCCTTGTGCATAACCATCAGTAAATACCAAACCTTTTACGGTGAAGTATTCTCCAGCCATCTCCAAAGAAGAGTTGCCTACCAAAATGGTTTTTCCTGATTCTTCCGCCTGAACAACGATACCCGCTTTTGGCGTACCCTGAAGATCAAGCTTAATTTTGGCATCGGTCCATCGGCCAGAGGCCAACGAGATGGTATCACCTGCTACGGCAGATTTGGTGGCGTCTTTCAACGCATTCATATCCTTGACAACCACATTTTTCGCCTGCACAGTCCCCAAGGCTGCGGCAAGAAAAAGGGTCATGGATAACTTTGAGAAAAAGCTTTTCATGAAATCTAAAGTAAATATTGTTAAAAATTGGGCAAAAAAGATGGCTGGCCACCTTGATTGATCCACGATATTGGTACAGGGGATGAAGGGCTGGATTTCTCCCAAGAAAAAATCCCTAAGATACTTTAGTGTCAGAAAGTAACCAATTAGCAAAACACGTACTGCTGACACAAAACAAAGCCCAAGCACAAAAAGTGCTCAGGCCTCAAATAATTGATTAACTTAACCGCGAAGCTCAGCGATAATCGTCAAAGCTTCTTTAGTTTTATTCTTGATCGCCTCCAAATCAAAGTTGCCATCAGCATCTTTGATCATCAATTGCGATCCCATTCCTACACAGTGAACTCCTGCATTGAACCACTCTGTCAAGTTCTCACGCTCAGGCTTCACACCACCTGTTGGCATGATCGATGACCATGGGAAAGGACCTTTTACCGCTTTCACGAAATCAGGGCCACCTACTTGCTGACCAGGGAAGATTTTCACTACCTCGCAACCCAATTCTTCCGCCTGAGAAATCTCAGACAAAGAACCACAACCTGGAGACCAGGCGATCTTGCGGCGGTTACATACTTTGGCCATCTCTGGGTTCATGATTGGAGAAACCACGAAGTTTGCACCCAATTGGATGTACAATGCAGTCGTTGGAGCATCAACGACAGAACCGATACCCAAGATCATCTCTGGGGTTTCAGTAGCTGCCCATTTGATCAATTCGCCAAAAACCTCGTGGGCGAAATCGCCACGGTTTACGAATTCAAATACACGTGCTCCACCATCGTAAGTAGCTTTCAATACTTGCTTACAAACGTCCAAGTCTTTGTGGAAGAATACAGGAATCATCCCTGTTTCTTTCATCTTTTGAGCGACTTCAATTCTTGTGAATTTTGCCATTACTGGAATATATTTTGTCCTCCTGTCAGTTAAGAATTAACCCACAGATTACACAGATTTCCACAGATTTGATGTGTTCCTCCAAAGATCTGATAAACTGTCAGGGGCTCTTTTATTAATGAATTTGTTTAAAAGAGGTCAATGCTATTTTTACATCAACCTCTAATATGTCCTAATCAGTACCTGTGATTTCATCAACTCCCTAAAAAAATCTGTGAGCATCTGTGTAATCTGTGGGTACTCATCAAAACAAAGAAATCTTATCGAGCTACGCGACCTGAAGCGTCACCACCCATCAATTTCTCTACTTCGTCAACCGTTACCAAGTTGAAATCACCTTTGATCGTGTGTTTCAAACATGAAGCAGCTACGGCGAAGTCCAAAGCTTTTTGATCATCTTCCGTGTAAGTGTTCAATCCGTAGATCAATCCACCCATGAAAGAATCTCCACCACCTACACGGTCAACGATGTGCGTGATATCGTATTTGCGAGCAGATTTGAACAACGTTTTGCCGTCATACAATACACCTTCCCAAGTGTTGTGGTTGGCGTTGATAGAACCACGAAGTGTAGTGATTACTTTCTTCACTTTTGGGAACTTAGCCATGATCTTTTTAGATACAGACAAGTAAGCTTCGCCATCTACATGACCACCTGTTACGTCCACACCGTCAGGAGAAATGTGCAATGCCATTTCAGCATCTTCTTCGTTACCCAAAACAACGTCTGTCAGAGCAACCAATGCTGGCATTACTTCATGACAAGCTTTTCCGTATTTCCACAATTTAGCGCGGTAGTTCAAATCACAAGAAACAGTAATTCCCATTTCCTGAGCAACTTCCAAAGCTTCTTTCAAAGCATCTGCAGCACCTTGCGACAACGCTGGCGTGATACCTGTCCAGTGGAACCAAGTAGCATCAGCGAAAACTTCTTTCCAGTTGATCATGCCTGGTGTGATCTCAGCAATAGCAGAGTTGGCACGGTCATAAACGACTTTAGAACCACGAGCTACAGCACCTGTTTCCAGGAAGTAGATCCCTACGCGGTCACCGCCCAAAGCGATGTTTTTAGTCTCCACGTTGTAAGAACGCAATTTTTTGATCGCAGCATCACCGATATCATTTTTTGGAAGACGAGTTACAAACTCTGCATCCATACCGTAATTTGCCAATGAAACGGCTACGTTTGACTCACCACCACCGTAAGTTGCTTCGAACTCATTTGCTTGGTGAAAACGCAAGTAACCAGGTGTTGCCAAACGCAACATGATCTCTCCAAAAGTAACTACCTTTGCCATCTGTCTATTATTATTAATTAGTTGAATTATCTACTGATTAGTCCGTTGCGGTCGCCACCCATAAGTGCTTCAACCTCCTCAACAGAACATATATTTTGATCGCCAACCACAAAGTGCTTCAATGTAGAAGCTGCCGCAGCAAAATCCACGGCCTCCTGCTTGGTTTCGTAATTTCTTAATGCATAAATCAATGCCGCCATAAAGGAGTCTCCGCCCCCTACACGATCGACAATGTGTGTCAGGTTGTAAGTACAGCTGCGATAAACGCGCTCGCCATCATAGAGAATACCCGCCCACGTATTGTGGCTTGCCGATACACTTCCTCGTGCGGTAAAAACCACCAACTTACAGTTTGGATATTTATCCATCATCTGCTGCCCTGCTTCTGCATAGAGCTCATCAGATACTTTTTCTTTAACCACATCAACATTGGGGTGGATCCCCGACATGATGTCGCAATAATTCATCAATTCTGGCATAACTTCTTCCGCTTCCACACCCCAGTTCCAGAGGTTTTTGCGGTAGTTGTAATCACCAGAAATGGTTACGCCCTTGGCTTTTGCCGCTTTCAGGGCTTCTTTGGTTACATTAAAAGCCGAAGCCGATAATGCAGGTGTAATGCCTGTCCAGTGAAACCATTCAGCATCCTCAAAGACTTCGTCCCAGTTAATGCTGTTTGTTTCGATGGTTGACATTGAGGAGTGGTCACGGTCGTAGATCACCTTACTGCCACGATAAACCGCCCCATTTTCAAAATAGTAAAGTCCCAGTCGGTTTCCGCCCCAGTGGACATTGTGCGTATTCACGCCAAAGCTTTTGAGCGACATTATTGCCAGCTCTGCCATGTCGTTTTTAGGAAGGCGAGTAACAAAAGAAACATCTTCGCCAAATTGCGCCAAAGAAACGGCTACATTGGCTTCCGCGCCGCCAAAATCAATGTCTAAACTTTTAGACTGTCTCAACCTTACCGATCCTGGTGATGCCAAACACATCAGCATCTCACCGAAACTAACAACTTTACTCATCGTTCACACAAACTTATTTTTGCAGACATCCGCGGCGCATCAGCGCATCCTGGAGGTTTGCATCAGATATATTAAACCTTACCGTTGGACATGGCCATGGCGACCAGGCTTATGGTAAAGGAGGAACAAGGCCTGCTCGAAAAAGCGGGCCTTGTTATTTATTTTATTGCATCAAGAGAATGCCAAACCACCGTTGATATCGATGTTGTTACCTGAAAGGAATGAAGACTTGTCAGAAGCCAAGTAAACCACCAAGTCAGCAACCTCATCAGCACGACCTTCACGACGCAAAGCAGTTGCACCAGCAACATTTACACGCGCTTGAGCAGGAGTGTGATCATCGTGGAATTTCGTTGCGATCATACCTGGGCACAATGCGTTACAACGGATACCATCAGGTCCCAATTCTTTCGCCATTGCACGAGTGAAGCCCATTACAGCAGCTTTAGAAGCACCGTACAAAGAAGCACCACCACCAGCACCGTCACGACCAGCCTGAGAAGCAAAGTTCACGATAGAAGAACCTTCACCCAAGTGAGGACGAACCGCTTTAGTCATCGACCAAACTGTTTTCATGTTCAAGTCCATCAACAAGTTGTACCAGTTCTCGTCTTGCTCTTCGATTTTCTTACGACCAACAATACCACCTGCAACGTTCACCAATACATCGATACGCTCACCGAATGTTTCAACACATTTAGCAACAACGTTCTCAACGTCTTCAGTTTTCATCAAGTCACCAGCAACAGTGATGATCTCAGCACCTTTTTCTTTTGCCAAACGTACAGTCTCAGCAGCATTTTCTTCTGCTTTGTCTTCAGCTGCATAGTAGTTCACTACCAATTTTGCACCTGCTTCTGCCATTGCCAAAGTGATTTCACGTCCGATGTCACGTACACCACCTGTAATAATTGCTACTTTTCCTGAAAGATTCATAATTGTGATTATTTAAGTAATTTTGTTAATTTTTTTCTACTGGCTTCAAATTCTTCGCTAAAAGGAAGATGGAGCCGACACCCAATGGTACCAATACCGCAATCAAGATAAAGACTGGAGTATAGGATACACTGGAAATTTTCGCCACGAGGAAGTTCATCAGTACGACTGACAAAACGCCCACAGTGCCACCGAGTCCAGCAAGTGAACCCACTGATTTTCCAGCAAGCAAATCGGAAGGGATGGTCTGTACATTACCGATAGCAAACTGAAAGCCGAACAATACAAAGGCGACAATTGCGACGAATACTTCTGGTGTTTTTGCGAATAATATAGTGGCTACCAAGCCCAGGAACATAATTGCACCACCAATGATGATGGTCTTTTTCCGAGCGTAGTTGACCGTTTTTCCTTGTTTTAATAGTAAGCCTGAGTAATATCCTCCGACGATCGAGCCAAGGGCTGCACCCACATAAGGCACCCAAGCGAACATCCCGATTTCTTTGACATTAAAGCCGTAAGTATCGGCGAGGTAGATGGGCATCCAGCCAACGAACAACCACCAGATGGGCTCGAAAAAGAAACGCGAAGCCAACACTGCCCAACAAGCACGGTGGCTCAGGATCTCTTTCAGGCTCATGGCCTTACTGTTCTCGTCGTTATCCTCTTCGCTTTGGCCAGATTTGATGTACTCACACTCTGCCTCATTCACCCAGGGGTGATTTTTCGGATTTCCTTTATTGATCAAGATCCAAGGGAGGATCCACAGCATACCGAAAGAACCGACAAACATAAAGGTGGTTCTCCAGCCAAATGCTGCCCACAAATAGGCGATCAACAATGGGGCAACTACGGCACCCAGAGAGGCTCCTGCGTTAAACAATCCCTGTGCAAAAGCACGCTCCTTGATCGGGAACCATTCGGCATTACTTTTTACGGCACCAGGCCAGTTACCTGCTTCGCCAAAACCCAGGGTTGATCTTAAAAAACCAAAACCGAAGATTCCTCTTACGAAACTGTGACAGAAGGAAGAAATTGACCAGATACCGATCGAGATGACATAGCCGAAGCGTGTCCCGACCTTATCGAAGATCTTCCCAGAAAATGACTGCCCAAGGGCATAAGCCACCATGAAAATATTGAGGATCAAAGCATAATCTGCTTTGGTGAGATCCAGGTCTTTAGCAATATCGGGCCACATCATTGCCAATGCCGACCTGTCAATATAATTAATGACCGTCGCCAGGGCGATTAAGCCGATAATTACCCAGCGCATATTGGTTTTCACCTTTTTCGCTGAGCCTTTCCATTCATTTTTGCTTTTCATGGCCACAAGAGTTTTTTGGGTAATGATTATTTACCGCCGCCTAAATATGCAGGCTTAGTACCGTCAAGGAAGTCTTCTCTGATCGGGCTGAAAACGTCAATCAACATTCCTGCTTCAAGGCAAACTGCTGAGTGCATCAAATCTGGTGCGATGTAAAAAGAATCGCCACCTTTCAACACTTGTTTTTTACCTTCAACATCCATTTCAAATGCGCCACTTACTACATAGGTAGTTTGTGAATGAACATGCTGGTGAGGAGTACCGATACTTCCTTTTTCGAAATTTACTTTCACCATCATGATCGACTCATCGTATCCCATGATTTTGCGAGAAATTCCGCCACCTAATACTTCCCATTCGTTGTCAGCATCCAAGAAGAATGCGTCACTCTGTACCTTTTTCATAATTATAAAAATTGTAGATTATCAAAAGAGTCATTAGCGGATCATCCGTCGCCTTTTCCTGATAGAACTGGCGGGCTGATGAATGTGCTAAATTTGGCGTTTTGGTTTTTGGTAAACCAATTGACCTATTACTATATATCAAGATTCATACCATAAGCACGTTCCGCAGAAAAATATATTATCGGTTTTTCAACTGTATTTTGGGAGCCATTTCAGGCTGTAACTTTCCCAATATGCAGTTGTACCTGTCCTGCAAAAACAAGCACAAAAGACCGTTCAGTAATGACACGGCCCTTTGCCTATGGTTTAGAATTTAAATTTCACCGTTACCACATGTTCACGTGGGCTGCTGATACGGCCAACGATTGGCTGTCCGTAAACCTCTCCTTTTTTGCTTGGGTCCGCTTTTGGCAATCCAGTCAAACCAGAAGGTGATTGTCTGTTGGTAAGGTTCGTACAACGGTAACCGATCGTAATCGCTGGCGTCAGTTTATAGGACAAACCAGCTGTTGTGAATACGTATGGTGCGTTGTAGAAAATGTTCATTTTATCCAATGCCTTTTTCGACTGGTAGCGGAACAAAGCGTTCGCACTCAAACGGGAGCTCACTTTGTAGCTTGTATTGAACTCAATAATGTGCTTTGCGATACCTGTCGGCGTGTTTCCAGTGTAATCGTATGCAATGCCATTTCCATCTTTGTTAGGAATTTGGTATTGATCATATTTTGGCTCCTGATAAGTGTACTGAAGCACCATGCTCAACCCTTTGATCGGTTTCGCATAAGCATTCACATTGAAACCCGTTGTTTTTACATTATGTAAAATTCCGATTGTTGTACCGTCAGTCAGAGCAATGGCTTCGTAATCGTTGGTTTTGGTGATGTAGCTGATACCAGTACGGACACCATATTTAGCCTTGATATATCCGAAGTTCGCCTGTGCCATATAGATGTCGTTGATGGCATCCATATTGTAATTAGGATCGGGCGTCGTTGTTGTTTTGGTAATCCCCAGGTTCAACAAACTTTTTGCTACCGAAGCATCGATGCGGAAAGGTCCTGTTTTGTAAACAAAGCCCAGGAAGCCACTGTGTCCAAGGTTGGTCTGATTATAATTGTACCAAACAGGGTCTGTGCCATTTCTGAAATCTTTTGCCGCAATCAAAGGATTACCACCAAAAGCATTTTGATCAACACCCAAGCCTGTTTTCAGGATTTTTGAATACTTGTTGCTGAAGATATCCAGACGGTAACCGTAAGAAAGCGTGAATTTAGCATTGATCTTCCAGTCGTCTTTGGCAAACAAAGAAGTTGTTACAGAATTGATGTCTCTACCTTCTCCATATTGGTTGTTGTAGGCAATCGCACCTGTGGTTGTATTACCCGCTGCATCAGTCAAAGTTATTGGCAATGCCAAGCCATCGGGAGTGGTAACATCCAAATCTACACGTTGCTGCGTAACGATGCGATCCATTTTGATCCACTGCAAATTGTAACCGAAAGCCACTTTATGCTTGTTGAACGTTTTGCTCAATACCGAAGCGGAATACAACTGAGAGAAAGGTTTAGTACCTTCTGAAGTTTCGTATTTAGACTTTACCATGTAGGTATTTGGAGAGATCACCGCACCTGTCTGGCTGTTGGTCATTTCTACACCAGCACCCGCATTGTAAGTTGAAGCCAAGAAAGGTTTCGCTACTGGCTTCCAAATTGTCCGGTTACGATCGGTAACACTGAAACGCAAGATGGAATTCAATGCCCAGCCATTATCAAAGAAGTGATCGTATTTCAAATCCAGCCCTTTGGTTTCATAGGTGATCGCCCCTGCAGGGTGAACCACACTTGTTTGGCCCGTAACGGGATTATAAAGATCAAAATTACCGATAGAAGGCAACAGATAATTGTTATAATCAGAAAATCCAGTGTTCGAAATATCACCATTCTCTTCCAGGTTGAAGATTACGTTAGGCTTATCTGTTTCGTGGATATTACTGTAATAGAAGTCAATATTAATATTTCCTTTCTTCAATGTTTTGCCGACACGCCCAACGAAGTTGTAGCCGCTTGTGCCTGTCCAGCCATCCTGATAATGGAATGGTCCTTTAGCATCTTTTGCCGAAAGACCTACCCCCACATACCAGCCTTGAGCAAGGGATTGCATTACTTGTGCATCCATGAAACGTGTACCACGATCGGTAGCACCGATCATACCCGTGATAGAATTGGCTACTTTTTTAGGCTTGTAGTTAATCACAAAACCTGGGTAACCATACTGAATGATGGTCGAAAGGCGGTCTGGTTGCTCACGCTGCCCAGACAAAAGGTAGTTTCTATAACCAAGGGTTGTCCCGTAGCCCATTTCGAAGAACGTACCAGAATAGGTCTGTTTTGTGGAAAGGCCAGGAATACCAGTGTTCAGTTCACGGGGAACATCATTGGTCGCATTTTCACTTGAAAATACATTGATCTGCTTCGTCAGGCCATCAGCAGAAGAGGATGTTTTCTTTTTTACAGGAGCTTGGGCAAACCCCATTCCCGCGACCATAATGGTTGCGGCTAAAGTGCCAAGAGTAGATTTTATCACATTCATCCTAATAAATCGTTTCGATTTGCAAATTTCAGCGAGTCAAGCTGTTAGTGGTTATGAGGTGTAGTGTTGCAAATACACAAATGTATTTTTGATATTAGCGATGTGTGGGTTAAGGGACTGCCGAAGCAGCCCCTTGATATTTTTTGGTTTATTTGATGATCACATTCAATGGGCCTTCCCATTTAACATCCTGTCCGTTTACTGTGGCTTGGTGAGCGGCAGTTTTGTCGTTGTTGTTTGACAAAAGAACGATGTACTGATGACCGTTAGCGTGATCAACAGTGATCTGAGTCAAGCCGTTTGAAAGCTGTTTGTCAGTAACATTTTTGATCTGGCTTTTGGTGTTGTTCACCAACTCGTCAGTCGCTGGGTGAATGCTACCGTGAGGCTCGAAGATGTTCACAAAACGAACGTCTTTACCTTTACGACGCATCATATACATTGGCTGGTTGCGCAAGTTGAAGTGAGGATCATTCGCACCGTAAAGTCCCATGAACTCCTGAGTAGGCGCAGTGTTCGCCGTTGTGATGCTGTAGAATGTTTTGTCGTTCAACCACGAGAACTGCGCGTTTTTCGTGTGCGTTTCAGCCGTAGCAACTTTCCAGATGTATTGGAAACCACCTTCAGTACCTAATGGCGACAATGTTTTTTCTGAGTTGAAAGTATCAAAGCTGTAATCCATTACCTGACCCAAGTAGTGGTAAGCCAAATCGTAAGAATGCTCTTCTTTAGAGAAACCTTCCATTACATCAACAAAGAATGGTTTGTTCAAAGAAGCATCCTGGATCTGAACAATGGTACGTTGCATATCCACACCTTTGTAAACTTGCTTTTGATCAGCACGCATTCCCTGGTATTCTTTATGATCTGTGTCGAAGAACAACAAATCTCCCCAACGCTTCATAGACTCATCGAAGTTAGCGTCGAATTGACATTTACCATCAACGGTCATGGTTGAGTGAGAACCTGTCTGACGAGCGAAAGTCTTGTTTTCTGCAAGGTAACGACCACCGTCTTTAGCCTCAACGTTTACATAACGCGCCGCACCGTAATCTTGCAATACTTCACGGTCGTTGTCATAGAACAAGATGCTCAATTTATCAAAGTGACCGTGCGCCAAACCATGTTTAGAGAACTTCATGGTCATTGTCGTCTGGTTCTTTGGGTTGTTAGAGTACATGAAAGCGATACCACCTTCTTTACCGTTGTTACCGTCAGTCAATACCGTTGATTTACGCGCTACCATTGAAGGCGCTTTACCTTCGGCAATCGCTTTAGCCAACATCAAACCACCCGCAGAAACACCTACTTTGTTTTGAAGATGTGCTACCGCCAAATAGTTAGGGTTTTGGTAGTGACCATAAGCCATACCAATCGCATCCACAACTACAGGAGCTTGAATACTCATTTCTTTGATTGCATCATTATAAGGCAAGAACTGGCCTTTAGCATCCGTCAACTGAATCAAACCATCTACTGCATTCAACAATACATTGTTACGGTAGTGGAAAATATCACGCTTAGGCTCGTTGTTCTGAATAACTTCCGCAAAAGTGATGAACGGCGTCATTGAATAACGTTGGTAGTAAGGACCTTCCGTATAGTATCCTGTTGGCGAGAACAATTGGTTCAAGTTGGCATAAAAACCTGCACGGGCATGTTGCTCACGGTAGTTATCATCACCTTTCAAAGGTTTTTTGAAGTAACCGTACAAACACTGATCAACGATTTTGTGGTCACCGATTACATAACCGATCATCCCTACTGCCGCTACATCCCAAGCGCCGTGGTTGTGTACACGGTTGAATACTGGCAAGTTCTGTACAGACAAGAATTTCGCATATGGACGCCACAAGTTCTTCTCGATTTTCTTGATCGTCTTCGCACTCAAAGTCTCATAAACGCAATCATAAGCCTGCGTCGAATAAACTACCCAGTTGTCATCGTTCAAACACTGCCAGAACAATTTACCTGGAGCGTAAGATTTTTTGACAGGGTGCGTTGGCAACGATGGGAACATATCCGCATACTTCAACAACATGGTCTCTACATACTTCGCATATTTAGCATCCTGAAAAACCTGATACAAAACCCCAGCTTCGTACATGCTCATGTAATTGCGCTTGTGCTGTTCGTGTGTAAATCCGCCACCTGGATCTTTAGGAATTGGAATACACATATCTTTTTGCATCGCGGCATCAACACGTTGCTTCATGGCGTCGATGGCTTGGTGCATGAGTGGGTATTTTTGATATCCTTCGCGTAATTGTTGAACGGTATTTTGTGTCAATACCAATGAAGGATGCTGAACGGAGTCTTTTGCATATACTTGAACAGACATGAAGCTGAGCAGTAATGCAAATAAAAGTAGATTTAGTCGTTTCATATCGAAATCCTATTTTTCTGTAATTTTGAACCTGCAACAATAATACCGACTCTTGAAAGAATCAGCATGTTGGTTTTTGGTTCACCAAAATTGAGGAAAATGATTTTCTAAAAAAAATCGAGATTGCGCTAAACAGATTTAGAGATAATTTTTTACACACATTATCGGTTTTTGATAATTATAATTTCGGACCAATCACTAAAATAATAATCATAATCACCATCTATCGATATGAAATTATCGAGAAGGTAAAAACACCCTGATTAAAGTGCTCAAAATTTCAAATTCACAAAATTTCGCGGTCTATTTTACAAATACTACAATCAGGTATTTTTCGTAAAAAACTGATACAGATCATTATAGCAGGGTGCTTAAAATAACTAAAGTCATACAATTAGCGGAAATTTTAATAATACAACCATAAACATAGTTGCACGCCCCTTGACATCATTGTCAAGCATGACATTTGTCAAACCATTCGTATATTAAAATCTGATGAGCCTTCACGGGATGGTTTACCAATTTTATTACGATGGATTTAATGTGATTAATTGATACGATAAAAAGAGATTGTCACAGCCCGTTTTAGACAAAATACCTTAGATTAATCCAAATTACGTGATAGTAGAAAAAAGCCTTCATTTTAATTGAATTGTTCAAAAAATCAGGCCGTTACGATTTCTTGCTGATGTTCTTGCACGGACATAAGGTTGTCCGTAATCATGACCAACAAATAGAAAAAAGGATTACTGAAAGGTCGTGGATCGAGCAATCCCCTCAATTGCTGTCAAATATTTTATCCGCAGAGACTCCCTATTGTATTCATTCGTCCTTTTCCCGTCACAGCAATTAAGGGAACTCCTGTGTTTGTATGGGCAACTTTGCTGCTGCATAAAACGAAAAAGCCCTTCGCTGAAAAATCAGGAAGGGCCAAGATACATAGCATTAAGGAAAGACATTTTAACTACTTCCTATGTATAGGCAGCAGCAGTGTTTTTTAAGGAATCAATGCTATGATCAACTCATTCAACAGTATTTTCAGGATCGGAAAAAGAGCGCCTGCAACAAAATGCAGTGCACATTCAATTTCCTCCTGCGCTGACACATATTTGCCAAAAAGGACAGCGTAATGTTTTATTTCGTGCCGAAAATCAAGCCTGTTTTATAAGATGATTTCATCTTCATGGCTTCCTGGCGGCTCATTGTTTTATTGATAGGATAAATATGCTCACCTGTACGTTTATAATAGGACTCAATACGACCAGAATTGATCGAAAGAATATGGTCGATTTTTGAAATGGCCCATAATGGATCTTCAAAGCGGATCGTACGACCTGAAGCACCAGAGTTGTAGAAGAACAAGCCGTCCAGCTCCAATTGCTGAACACCCCACAACAATACCGCCGAACCCAATTCTTTATTTCCTGTTTCGATAAAGTCACAGTTTTTAACCACAACCGCAGGACCAGTGGTCGATTCGTCATTACCCATGCGTGTGATCGCCATCGCACCTGTCATTACTTTATCGAACGTACAGTTTTCGATGGTTACCTGCTCGGCGCTGTAACGTCCCAGTTTTTCTGTCTGCCCATTGATGTTCAGTGCCACACCAGAAATATTGGTGAACAGACAGTTTTGGAAGGTAATTTCATCAGCAAAAGTTGATGTGTATGCACGGAAAGCGCAATAATCTGAACCATCAAAATTCTGGAAAGTACAGTTTTCAACATTCAAAGTATAGTGCTGAATCATTGGTGAAGTGGAAGTACTGATACCCGCATTCACAATTCCGGTATCCGAACGACCATTGAACTTGATCCCTGAAATTTTAAGGCTACCGCCATTTTCAATCGTGAAGAATGGCTGACGGCTGCTGCCTTCTGCCAAATAATGGAACAAGGACTGCCCTTCACCTTTATAAACAATGTTTACAAATTTGGTCAGGTGCAAACCTTTCATAAAACGGATTTCATCCGCTGTAATTTCAATGGTCTCACCGTTTTCAGCATTGGCAATCGCTTCGGCCAACGCCTCATAATTCGCCACTTTGGTGTGCTTGTCCGTCAAAACAATGGCGTCAGAGATTGGTGTGTACCACTGAGGTCCCGCTTCGTTGTCTTTTACAGGCAACTCAGGCGTAAAGTTTTTGCTTGCCCACAATCCTTCTTTTGTTTTGTGGTAAGTATCTGCATCAATGGCTTTCATGCCCTTTTCCTTCACTTTGAAACCGTTGTTCACGTATTTGTTTCCTTTGAAAGTGAAGCCTGAAATATCATCCAACTTGGTGAAGATATCCCCCTGGTTTGGGTTATAGAAAGTATTGTTTTTAAACACAATATGGTCTGGCGTTTGGGTACGCTCACGGTCTGAACCCACACACAACTCAATACGAGGGCAATTGAATAGATGATTGTCCTCCAGTGTTACATGGTGCGCGCGGATATATCGGTTGGCCAATGAGTTCGGCACGCCATTCATAATCCCCAAAGGCGCAAAGAATCGGCGACCTCCCAAATTCTGGAAGTAGTTGCCTTTTACCTCGTGGTCACCATTGATGATACGCAAACCGCCACTGTTATTTGGAAGCTCTTCACCAAGGAAGTAGTTGCCCAAAACTTTATTGCGGTCACCATGACGCATCGTCATTACGCCTTCGCAACCACGGAAAACGTTTCCTTTGATCGTATTGTCTGATGATTTGATCGATACCACCTCTACTTCTCCCGAACAGTGATCGAAGATGTTGTTCTCAATCATTGTTGCCGAAGTAACATTGGCGTAAGTCGAAGTGCCTACACGCAAGGTTTCCCCGCCATTGGATCCCAACTTTGGACGGGAACCAAAAATATTGTTATGGATCTGGTGGTAATTTTCACGCGACTCCTTATAGTTTAAACGAACGGCCATCAATACCCCAGCATTCAGCTTTCCGCCGAAGTAACAATGGTCGATTTCATTGTGCTGACCATAAAGCTCCACCCACGACGTTTTCTCGAAGCGATCCGCAGGATTGTAGTGATCCATCACGACCTCAGTCATGCGAACATGCTTGGCCATTTTGCTTTTGATTCTGAAACGAACCGCCGCACGTCCTTTGGCATAACCGTCCGTGAAAATCAACCCTTTAACGGTAAAGTATTCACCAGCCATCTCCAAAGATGAATTTCCAGTTAGGAAGGTTTTGCCCGTTTCCTGTGCCTGAACAACAACACCTGCCTGCTCCGTTCCTTGAATATCAAGTTTGATTTTGGCATCCACCCAACGACCTGACGCCAAAGAGATTGTATCTCCAGGAGCGACCGCCTTCACAGCACTTTTCAGTGCATTCATATCTTTTACCAGGACGTTCTTTGCCTGCACAGTCCCTAAGGCTGCGGCAAGAAAAACCGTCATGGATAACTTTGTAAAAAAGTTTTTCATGATTTCCCTAATGTATGTTGTATTATAATGTGCACTCTTTTACTGAAGTGAAGCGTTTTTTGATCCTTTACTTGAGGTGAGGTGAAAGGGTAAAAATGTGAAATGTAAAAGGTCAAAAAATAAAATGGAGTGCAATGCGCTGGCGCTGAAATTTTCACCCTCACGGTGTCCTCCCCTCCAATGTGCGACCAGCGTAGCAGTGCCGCTTTTTTCTTTGGAAAGGAAAAAGGCAATCGCACAGAGACAGCGCAGGTGTTGCCCTGTCTCTGTGGATAATTGCGAAATTATCCGCGAAGCTCAGCGATAATCGCCAAGGCTTCTTTAGTTTTATTCTTGATCGCCTCCAAGTCAAAGTTGCCATCAGCATCTTTGATCATCAATTGCGATCCCATTCCTACACAGTGAACTCCTGCATTGAACCACTCTGTCAAATTCTCACGCTCAGGCTTCACACCACCTGTTGGCATGATTGAAGACCATGGGAAAGGACCTTTTACCGCTTTCACGAAATCAGGACCACCTACTTGCTGACCAGGGAAGATCTTAACAACCTCACAACCCAATTCTTCCGCCATAGAGATCTCAGACAAAGAACCACAACCTGGAGACCAGGCGATCTTGCGGCGGTTACATACTTTGGCCATCTCTGGGTTCATGATTGGAGAAACCACGAAGTTTGCACCCAATTGAATGTACAATGCTGTTGTTGGTGCATCAACGACAGAACCGATACCCAAGATCATTTCTGGGGTTTCAGTAGCTGCCCATTTGATCAATTCGCCAAAAACCTCGTGAGCGAAATCGCCACGGTTTACGAATTCAAATACACGTGCTCCACCATCGTAAGTAGCTTTCAATACTTGCTTACAAACGTCCAAGTCTTTGTGGAAGAATACAGGAATCATCCCTGTTTCTTTCATCTTCTGAGCGACTTCAATTCTTGTGAATTTTGCCATTACTGGAATATATTTTGTCCTCCTGTCAGTTAAGAATTAACCCACAGATTTCCACAGATTTGATGTGTTCCTCCAAAGATCTGATAAACTGTCAGGGGCTCTTTTATTAATGAATTTGTTTAAAAGAGGTCAATGCTATTTTTACATCAACCTCTAATATGTCCTAATCAGTACCTGTGATTTCATCAACTCCCTAAAAAAATCTGTGAGCATCTGTGTAATCTGTGGGTACTCATCAAAACAAAGAAATCTTATCGAGCTACGCGACCTGAAGCGTCACCACCCATCAATTTCTCTACTTCGTCAACCGTTACCAAGTTGAAATCACCTTTGATCGTGTGTTTCAAACATGAAGCAGCTACGGCGAAATCCAAAGCTTTTTGATCATCTTCCGTGTAAGTGTTCAATCCGTAGATCAATCCACCCATGAAAGAATCTCCACCACCTACACGGTCAACGATGTGCGTGATATCATACTTGCGAGAAGACTTGAACAAAGTCTTGCCATCATACAATACACCTTCCCAAGTGTTGTGGTTGGCGTTGATAGAACCACGAAGTGTTGTGATTACTTTCTTCACCTTTGGGAATTTCTCCATGATCTTTTTAGATACAGACAAGTAAGCCTCGCCTTCTACGTGACCACCTGTTACGTCCACACCGTCAGGAGAAATGTGCAATGCCATTTCAGCATCTTCCTCATTACCCAAAACAACGTCAGTCAAAGCAACCAATGCAGGCATTACTTCATGACAAGCTTTTCCGTATTTCCACAATTTGGCACGGTAGTTCAAGTCACAAGAAACCGTAACGCCCATGTCTTTTGCTACTTCCAAAGCTTCTTTCAATGCTTCAGCAGCACCTTCAGACAAAGCTGGCGTGATACCCGTCCAGTGGAACCAAGTAGCATCAGCGAAAACTTCTTTCCAGTTGATCATGCCTGGTGTGATCTCAGCAATCGCAGAGTTGGCACGGTCATAAACAACTTTAGAACCACGAGCAACAGCACCTGTTTCCAAGAAGTAGATCCCTACGCGGTCACCACCCAAAGCGATGTTTTTAGTCTCTACGTTGTAAGAACGCAATTTTTTGATTGCAGCATCACCAATGTCATTTTTTGGAAGACGAGTGACGAACTCAGCATCCATACCGTAATTTGCCAATGAAACAGCTACGTTTGACTCACCACCACCGTAAGTTGCTTCGAACTCGTTTGCTTGGTGAAAACGCAAATAACCAGGGGTTGCCAAACGCAACATGATCTCTCCAAAAGTGACTACTTTTGCCATGTATCTATTCTATTTTTTGATTGTATGTTATCTACTGATTAGTCCTGTGCGGTCGCCACCCATAAGTGCTTCAACCTCCTCAACAGAACATATATTTTGATCGCCAAGCACAAAATGCTTCAGGGTTGAAGCTGCCGTGGCAAAATCCACAGCTTCCTGCTTGGTTTCGTAATTTCTTAATGCATAAATCAATGCCGCCATAAAGGAGTCTCCGCCCCCTACACGATCGACAATGTGTGTCAGATTGTAAGTGATGCTGCGATAAACGCGCTCGCCGTCGTACAATGCACCCGCCCAAGTGTTATGACTTGCCGATACACTTCCGCGCGAAGTAAAAACCACCAACTTACAATTCGGATATTTGTCCATCATCTGCTGCCCTGCTTCTGCATAAAGCGCATCAGATACTTTTTCTTTAACCACATCAACGTCTGGGTGAATGCCCGACATGATGTCGCAATAATTCATCAATTCTGGCATGACTTCTTCCGCTTCTACACCCCAGTTCCAGAGGTTTTTGCGGAAATTATAGTCGCCAGAAATGGTAATACCTCGTTCTTTTGCGGCTTTCAGGGCCTCTTTGGTAACATTAAATGCCGAAGCCGATAATGCAGGCGTGATGCCCGTCCAGTGAAACCAGTCAGCATCTTTAAACACCTCATCCCAGTTTACCGTATGCGGCTCGATGGTCGCCATTGCTGAATGATCGCGATCGTAAATCACTTTACTGCCACGATAAACCGCCCCATTTTCAAAATAATAAAGGCCCAGTCGGTCACCGCCCCACTGTACATTATGTGTGTTTACACCAAAACTTTTGAGGGACATCAGTGCGAGTTCCGCCATATCATTTTTCGGAACCCTGGTAACGAAGGATACATCTTCGCCAAATTGCGCCAAAGAAACGGCCACATTGGCTTCTGCTCCTCCAAAATCGATGTCTAAACTTTTAGACTGCTTCAACCTTACAGATCCTGGTGATGCCAGACACATCAGCACCTCACCAAAAGTAACAACCTTACCCATTGCTTATACAAATATTAAATTGTAAAAAATCAGCCCAATACCGCAGAAAAGTTTGATTTCAAAATCAACTCAGGTGTTGTCTTTCACTAAAAAATATAGGTCACCTGAACGCCTTGAATAAAAATATGACCTTGGCATTTATTAAAAAAACAGGCTATGAACTTCTCACAAGATAGAGATTATCATCGTTCAGAACCATGCCTAAAGTCAGTATTGATCAATGAATTAATGGTGTTTCACAAAGTCATCATTGTTTGTGATAAAGCAAGATCGGGCATAAAAACCCGACCTTGTTGCTTTATTTTATTGCATCAAGAGAATGCCAAACCACCGTTGATATCGATGTTGTTTCCTGAAAGGAATGAAGACTTGTCAGAAGCCAAGTAAACCACCAAATCAGCGACCTCTTCCGCACGGCCTTCACGACGCAAAGCAGTTGCACCAGCAACGTTTACACGAGCCTGAGCCGGGGTGTGATCATCGTGGAATTTCGTTGCGATCATACCTGGGCACAATGCGTTACAACGGATACCGTCAGGTCCCAATTCTTTCGCCATTGCACGAGTGAAGCCCATTACAGCAGCTTTAGAAGCACCGTACAAAGAAGCACCACCACCAGCACCGTCACGACCAGCCTGAGAAGCAAAGTTCACGATAGAAGAACCTTCACCCAAATAAGGACGAACAGCTTTTGTCATGGCCCAAACCGTTTTCATGTTCAAGTCCATCAACAAGTTGTACCAGTTCTCGTCTTGCTCTTCGATTTTCTTACGACCAACAATACCACCTGCTACGTTCACCAATACGTCGATACGGTCACCAAAAGCTTCGATACCTTTAGCCACAACGTTCTCCACTTCGTCCATTTTCATCAAGTCACCAGCAACAGTGATGATCTCAGCGCCTTTCTCTTTTGCCAAACGAACAGTTTCAGCGGCATTTTCCTCTGCATTTTCTTCTGCAGCGTAGTAGTTCACTACCAATTTTGCGCCTGCTTCTGCCATTGCCAAAGTGATTTCACGCCCGATGTCACGTACACCACCTGTAATAATTGCTACTTTTCCTGAAAGATTCATAATGATTATATTTTTTATGTATTAAATTAATTTTGAACACCTCCCTAAGCGTTGCTTAGTCTTGTAGAGGCTTGATATTTCTTGCAAAATAAAAGATCGATCCAACGCCCAGTGGGACAAATACGGCGATCATTAAGAAGATATAGTTATAAGAAATTGCCGACAGTTTAGGAACAAGGAAGTTCATCAACACTACGGAGATCACCCCGATTGTTCCGCCAAATCCCGCCAGCGATCCTACATTTTTGCCAGAGAACAAGTCCGATGGAAGGGTCTGTACATTACCAATAGCAAATTGGAAACCAAACAATACCACTGCAACGATATACACGAACAAATCAGGGGATTTCCCTAAATCGAGCGTTAATACTGCCGCTAAACCCGCAAGCATCATCAAACCGCCAATAACGATCGTCTGTTTACGCGCCACATTGGTTGATTTTCCTTTTTTGATCAGCAATCCTGAGTAGTACCCTCCAGCAACCGAACCGATCGCTGCTCCTACATAAGGGATCCAGGCAAAGGCACCAATTTCTTTGACATCAAAGCCATAAGTATCTGCAAGGTAGATCGGCATCCAGCCAACGAACAACCACCAGATTGGCTCCATGAAGAAACGGGACACCAATACCGCCCACGCTTGTTTGTAGGATAAAATTTTAAGAAGAGGCATGGCTTCTGCCGTCTCATCGTTGTCTGCTTTCGACTGCCCCGATTTGATATAATGACACTCTTCTTTGGTAATCCATGGGTGTTTGGTAGGCGTTCCTTTATTGATCAGCACCCAGGGAATGATCCACGTCATCCCTAAAGAACCCACGATCATGAAGGTGGTTTGCCAGCCAAAAGCCACGAATAATGTTGCGATAAAAGGAGGCGCTACCACAGAACCCAGAGAGGCTCCTGCATTGAATAGGCCTTGCGCAAAAGCACGTTCTTTGATCGGGAACCACTCTGCATTACTTTTTGCTGCACCAGGCCAGTTTCCTGCTTCGCCAAACCCTAAAGTGGATCTGAAAAACGAAAGCGAAAAAATGCCGCGGGCAAAAGTATGGCAGAAGGAAGAAATTGACCAGATCCCGATAGAAATCACATAACCAAAACGTGTCCCCACCTTATCGAAGATTTTCCCCGAAAACGTCTGCCCGAGGGCGTAGGCCACCATAAAGATATTCAAGATCAAGGCGTAATCGTCTTTCGACAGCCCCAATGTCTTTCCTATTCCCTTTTCTCCAGGGAACATCATTGCAAGCGCCGATCTGTCGATATAATTAATGACCGTTGCTAAAGCAATCAACCCAATAATCACCCATCTTAAATTGGGTAATTTAAATCCTTTCTCCTTCACCTCTATATTTGCTTTACGTTGTGATCTTTCTTTTTCCAAAACGTCCATTATCGCTATGGTTTTATTATTTTCCGCCGCCTAAGTAAGCAGGCTTTGTTCCATCAAGGAAGTCCTCTCTTACAGGACTGAACACGTCAATCAACATGCCTGCCTCAAGACAAACCGCTGAGTGCATCAAGTCTGGTGCGATATAAAAAGAATCGCCGCCATTCAAGACTTGCTTTTTACCGTCAACGTCCATTTCAAATGATCCACTGACTACATAAGTCGTTTGTGAATGAATGTGCTGATGAGGGGTGCCAATGCTTCCTTTTTCAAAGTTGACTTTCACCATCATGATCGACTCATCGTATCCCATGATTTTGCGTGAAATTCCACCTCCCAATACTTCCCATTCGTTTTCCGCATCCAAGAAGAATGCTTCGCTCTGTACCTTTTTCATTCCTATGTATCTTTAAAAATTATTATTTAACAACCACTGATATTGGTCCTTGCCAACGCACAGTTTCGTTATTTAATGTAGCGGTATGCTTTGCCGCTTTATCACTATTGGCCGCTAAAAAGACCTGATACGTGTGTCCATTGCTATGTTGGAACTGAACAACGTTTAGGCCTTCGGCTAAATTAGTTTCTTTCAAATCAGAGATCTGCGAGTGGGTATCCCTGACCAGCTCGTTGGTGGCAGGGTTGATCTTGCCATGAGGTTCAATTAAATTGACAAACCGCACATCGTCTGCCCTTCTCGACATCATGTACATGGGCTCACGGCGAAGGTTAAAATTGGGATCATTTGCCCCGTATTCTCCTAAAGTTTGCTTTGTAGGCGCATTGTTCAGGGTCGTGATGGTATAAAAAACCTCATGATTTAGCCAGGAAAACTGCGCATTCTGTGTTGTTGTTTCCGCCTCGGCCACTTTCCAGATATACTCAAATCCTGCCTGTGTGCCGATTGGAGAAAGCGTTTGATGTGATGTGTACTGATCAAACTTCATATCCATGATTTGTCCTAAATACTGATAAGATAAATCGTACTGATGGGTTTCCTTACTGAAGCCTTCCATCACATCCAGGTAAATGGGGTCCCGTAGGGAAGTATCCTGAATCTGAACAATGGTACGCTGCATATCTACGCCTTCATACACATGATTTTGTCGTGCCCTGATCGCCTGATAATCCTTATGATCGACATCAAAGGCCATCAGTGTACCCCAGTGTTTCGAGGACTCCTTGATGTTACCGTCAAAGTGCGACTTTCCATCGCAGGTCATCACATTGTGGCTACCACTCTGGCGGGCAAACTTCGCCGTTTCTGGCAGATAACGGCCACCCTCTTTTTGCTCGACATTCACATACCGAACGGCACCGTAATCCTGCAAAACAGGCTTGCCTTTTTTATAAAGGGTCAGTCCAAGTTTATCGTAATGCCCATGGCTCAGGCCGTGGGTAGAATATTTAAGGGTAAGCGCAAACTGCTCTGCTCTGTTTTTGCTGTAAAGAAATCCTATACCGCCCTGATCGCCGTGCTGCCCATCTTTAATAATGTGTGAATGACGACGAATGCGGGGTACATCTCCCGAAGCAAGTGCCTTGGCAATCATCAAACCACCCTCACTGATGGTTACTTTATTTTGCAAAGCGGCCACCGCCACAAAATCAGGGTTCTGCTCGTGTTTATAGGCAATATCCACGCCTTCAATCACCGATGGCGCATTGATGCTCATTTCTGGAATCGCATCATTGAAAGGTAAAAACTCCCCTTTCTCGTTGGTCAGCTGAAGCAGGCAATCGACGGTTTTCAACAAAACGCTGTTTCGATAATGGAAAATATCTCGCTCAGGCTCATTGTTCGAGATTGCCTCCGCAAATAAAATAAAAGGCGTTAATGCATAACGGTGATAATATGGCCCTTCAGTATAGTAACCCTCAGGGCCAAACAGCTGATTCAGGTGAGCGTAAAAGCCTGCGCGGGCATTCGCCTGACGAAAAGCCTCATCCCCTTTAAGCGGTTTTTTGAAATAACCATGAAGGCTTTGCTCTACAAGTTGCTGATCTCCGAGCACATAACCCAGCATTCCTACCGCAGCCACATCCCAAACACCATGATTATGAATTCGGTTGAACACCTTCAGATTCTCTTTCGACAAAAATTCAGCATACGGACGCAACAGGTCCTTTTCAATAATTTTTCGGTGTTTTGGGCTGATCGCATCGTAAACGCAATCGTAAGCCTGTGCGGTGTACACAACCCAGTTATCATCATTAAGGCATTGCCAAAACAACTTCCCTGGCGCGTAGGATTTTTTCACAGGATGGAGCGGTAATGTGGGGAACATTTCCGCATATTTCATCAGCATATCGTCTACAAACTGGGCATATTTGGGGTCTTGCAACACCTGGTAAAGTATGCCCGCCTCATACATTCTTCTATAGTTCTCTTTATGCTGTTCGTGGGTATAACCACCCGCTGGATCTTTTGGAATAGGCACTTCAATGCCTTCAGCGATCGTAGCGTCTAATCTTTTTTTCATTTCCAATACTGTACGTTCAAGTATCGGGTATTTATTAATATTATCTCTTATTTCTTTAACTGAAGCTTTAGTCAAAATCAAAGACGGATGCTCATGCCCTTTAGCAGTCGAGCTTGATGGCGATAAAAATGAGATCCAAAAGCAAAAAATCAGTAAAAAATATTTCATCGATATACATATTTTAAACACGGATAAAGATTGTTCAACTTCAATCATTCACCCTGCATGGTAGCTTATTCCAAAGCCGAATAACACGAAAAATTGCGTTAGTTGGTTATTGGTTTACCAAATATCCGAAAAGTTTACGAAGATCAAAGTATTTTTTGCAGATAAATTTCAAAAGCGATGATTTTCTATCGAATTAACTTCAATTTAGACATAAAACAGCCTGAAAAACGCCCTACCGCCCTACATTGGTCGACCAACTTATCACAAATAGAAGCAGTAAAGTGTTCTATTTTTAAAATCATCGCAAAAGACCTGCTATTTTTGGTCTATTTTTAGAAATCAAAGCAACTTTTGAGATCGCAGGCCAAATACGGGATAGTATTCTAAATGATATTTATAATCATCACACCACACAAAAACACCTCCACACGCCCCTTAACGCACCAATACTTATCTACACCATCCTGCTATGCCCCCAATTCACTTATTACCAAAGCTAAAAACCTTCATATAGGGCTGTTAATGCTTATAATTGCCCAATAGAACGGTCTGGTCGAAAATTAATCCCACTGCAAGACTAAATTGCCACGATTCTTACTTGACGGCCTTATTTTCGGGGAGGCCACCTACCCTGAGCTTGAAAATCAGTCAGAATTCAGTCACTGTACTTTAAAATTACCTTTGTTGCATATCCAACTTATTTTATCATTTCACAACGCGCCAATCTCCCTGGCAAAAACACATCATCAAACGTTATACTGAAGTGATATATTTTTAGTAAAATAATGGATTTTCAGATGATCAACCAATGCGTTGCATTTTCTTCATTTAACCACCTAAATCCATCGGTAAATTTATCAAAATTTCAAAGGTGTTCGCTTATTGTAAATTTTAATCATCTTTTTCGATGCACAAAAAATCGATGACTATAAAAAATGAAACTATCCATATAATTTAGTATGACCTTAATCAAAAGATCTGATCTACATTTGTAACAAGGGAGTACAAATTCATTTTTGTACGCTATTTTCAGTAACATTTTTATGACTTTTTGATTATGAACACCATTTACAGAATGAGAATGGGAGTATTCAAAATCACCTCGATTTTGATGGCTTCTTTACTTGTTATTCTGCTCAGTACCGCCGTGTATGCACAGGACAGAGTAACAATTCATGGAGTAGTTTCCGCATCAGCTGACGGCTCCGCTCTCCCAGGCGTTACCGTATTGGTTAAGGGTTCGACTAACGGAGCCATTACGGATATGAACGGGGAGTTTAATATTAAAGCCGCTTCCACGGCTACCCTCAGTTTTAGTTTCATCGGTTACAAAACCAAAGATGTACTTGTCGGACAACAAACCAGCATTAATGTTTCGCTTGACGAAGATGTCGCTCAGCTTAACGAAGTGGTTGTTGTGGGTTACGGTACGGTAAAAAAATCAAGCCTGACAGGTTCTGTTTCTAAAGTAAACAACGATAAGCTCGATCAAATTCCAACTCCTCGTGTAGAAGAAGCCCTTCAAGGTCAAATCTCTGGGGTAAACATCCAGATGTCGGACCCTCAAGCAGGTGCAGCTCCTAAGGTGCAAGTGCGTGGTGTAGGTTCTATTGCCGCAGATGCTTCTCCATTGGTAGTAGTGGATGGTATGGTTGTCGATTCAGATTATATGGCCTCATTGGACATGAACGATGTGGAATCTATCTCTGTACTGAAAGATGCTTCTTCAGCAGCAATCTACGGTTCCCGTGGTGGTAACGGGGTAATCATGATTACTACTAAAGGCGGACAGGAAGGCAAAGCCAAATTTGCTTTCAATGCTTATTTCGGACACAAATTCGTTAAGAAACGCAATATCTATCCATCGATCGCTCAGGAGCGCACTCGTGCCAACAACTTCATCGCTGATGCAGAAAACAAATTGGCGAATGTGGACAACTTGGGCTTGGCGGATCCTTCAGGATATGCTGACGTATTGAAATCGGCACTTAGCGCAGCGAAAAAAGCTGCTGGTGAATATGGTCGCTATGATCACATGGATCTTTTGGGTACGGAGCACGACTGGCAAGATGTATTCTTCGATGGTGGTAACATCCAGTCTTATAACTTGAGTGCGAGTGGTGGTACTGAACACACCAAATACCGCATCTCTGGTGGTTATATGTCGGATGACGGGGTATTGCTAACCGACTCTTACAAGAAAATGAACTTGCGCCTGAACTTGAAAACCAAGTTGACCGACAAGTTGGAAATGGGCATGAACATTAACCCATCCCGTGAGATTTCCCGTGCATTCCCTGCATATATGTATGATGCGATGCGCTCTGCGCCATGGTTGCCTCAGTATTTCGACGAGCACACCTTCCAGTTCATCGATCACAAAAAATACCCTAATGCAGCAATCGGTGATTACGCTTTCGAAAAGCCTTTCGACAACTACACTGATGCAGATGGTAACAAATACCAGAACATCTCCACAACTTCAAATCCTTCTGCTTTAGCGGCGGTTTTGGAACGCGACAAAAAGACTTACACCAACAAGATTTTTGCGAACACTTACCTTCAGTATAAATTACTCAAAGGGCTGAACTTCAAAACAACACTTTCGAGCACTTACCGTGGACGTGTACGTGATTACTGGGCAGGTACCAAATACCACCGTGACGGTGCAGCGAAAGCAGAAGATCAATACCGTGCTTACAATTATTTGAAATGGGCGTCTGATTCCTATTTCTCTTATAACCTGACCAAAGGCAAGCACGACTTGAGTGCTGTTTTGGGTACTTCATTCGAGCATATCTCTGACGAGTTTGTGGAAGCACGCATGAAAGGTTATGAAAATGACTACATCAAAACGGGTGAAGGTGGATCGATCATCTCTGATGCGACCTCTTCAAAAGTGGAAGAATCATTGCAATCATTCTTCGGCCGTGTAAACTACGCTTACAATGACAAATATTTGTTCTCTTTCTCTTTGAGAACTGACGGAAGCTCGAAATTCGGTGAAAATTACCAATATGGTATCTTCCCTGCGGGTTCATTCGGTTGGAGATTGTCTGAAGAGAACTTCATGAAAGCCTTGCCTTGGGTCAACAACCTGAAAGCACGTATCTCTTACGGTGTAACAGGTAACAATTCAGGAATCTCTGAATACGAACACTTAGCCATGCTCGGGCAGTCAAGTGCTGTATTTGGCAACAATATTTCTGCTGGTTTCGCACCAATGAATATTGCCTCGCCAGACTTGCGTTGGGAAAAACAACTGGAGCTTAACCCAGGTATCGACTTCGGTTTCTTCGGCAACCGCGTGTATGGTTCATTGGACTGGTACCAACGTCTATCGCAAGACTTGTTGTTGCCACGTGAGATTCCTTCACAAACAGGTTTCGACAAAACAATCGTCAACTTGGGTTCTGTGAAAAACCAAGGGGTTGAATTCGAATTGACTGCTCGCCCTGTGGTAACAAAAGACTTCGAATGGACCGTAACCACCAACATGTCATTCAACAAAAATGAATTGACTGGCTTCGGTGGCGTGGATTCCCTGATCTCTGTTTACGATCCTAAGCGTCCGGCAGAATGGATCGCAGTAGTAGGTCAGCCAATCGCTTCTTACTACGGATACAAAGTGGATCACTCACGCACTATTCCTACTGAATACCTTCACGACCCATTCAGCCGTATCGGCGGACAGTCGCAGGATGTTTATGTACAAGACTTGAACGGTGACGGTAAAATCACCACTGCTGACCGTACCATCTTAGGTAACGACTTCCCTACTTTCGTTTGGAGTGTAAGCAACAGCTTCAAATACAAAAACTGGGATTTGTCGATCATGTGGCAAGGAAACGCAGGAGCGAAAGTAAGAAACATTGATCCTGTTTACTTCGGTAACCACTTCGCAAGCGGAATGGACTACAACAAGAATGCATTCACGGATCACACCAAAAACCCTAACCTTGCTCAAAACGAAGGCAGAAACTGGGTGCAGGAGCGCATCTACACGGATGACATCATTCAGGATGCTTCATACATCGCTTTGCGTAACGTGAACATCGGTTACAAATTGCCAAAAACGTTCGTTAAGAAAATCGGATTGACTTCTTGTCGAATCTACGCAGCAGGTACAAACCTATTGTACTTCATGGCAAACGGTTATTCTTCTTGGAACCCAGAGGGGGTTTACAACACCAACAACCCACTGACTTACGGTTACCAAAAAGGTGGAGCACCACTTCCTCGCTCTTACACTGTCGGATTTAACATCGAATTTTAAGCTGCACAACAATGAATAAGTCTTTAATTAAATATATGCTGATTGCAGGCTTGGCAATGCCATTGACTTCCTGCAGTGATTTTTTGAATGAACAGCCACACGATCAAATCAGTGCGGCAGCATTCTACCAATCTCCAAAAGAGATTCAGTTGGCAACAAACGCCATCTACGACGCATTGCAAGCTCAAGTACAAACTGAGTTTGCCATCACCGAGATGCGTACCGACAACTCAAAAGCAAGAAATGGTGAAGGTAGCTGGGCGGAATTCCAGCGCCTGATCATTAACCCAAATAACAACATCGTTGCGCAATACTGGAAAAATTCCTATGCCGCGATCTTCAGAGCCAATACCGTTTTGGCGAATTTGGGCAATGCCTACCAGCTGGAAAATGGCAAATACAATGGCACAGGAGCTCAGTACGAAGGCGAAGCCTTGTTTGTACGTGCGTTGATGCACTTTAAACTGGTTCGCTTGTTCGGCCAGGTTCCGATGTCAAGCGATGTCGCTACCGCAGGCCAGACAGAAAAATTCAAGCAGGTAAATCCTCAGGATGTATATGCGATGATCATCTCTGACTTGGAAAAAGCGGTTGAAGATCTTCCTGTACAGTCCGCAACGCAGTACGGTCGCGCGACTAAAGGCGCTGCTCAGGCTTTGTTGGCCAAAGTTTACTTGACACAAAAAGAATACACCAAAGCATTGCCATTGCTGAAATCGGTTATCGACTCTGGTGAATACAAATTGCAGTCAGACTTCCACGATATTTTCTACAATGAAGGCAATGACGAAGTCATGTTTGCCATTCAGTATATCGAAGGAAATAAAGCGGAAAGTCAGCAATTTTCGGACTATTTCCACTATGCCAACGGTGCGGGTGGTTTGAACTACGCCACCAAAGATTTACAGGCAAGCTGGGAAGTCAACGACAAACGTAAAGACGTAACGCAGGTAGAAGACCCGAAAAACGTGGAGAACGATCAGTCGCCTTGTTACCAGCCAGGGAAATATTTGAACATTGATCCTACATCCAATGATGTTAAAACCTCGGGTAACGACTGGATCGAGATGCGCTATGCGGATGTATTACTAATGTATGCCGAAGCGCAGGCTGCGGGTAGTGCAACTACTGACGGTGAAGCCCTGAAATATTTCAATGAAGTACGCGACCGTGCCGGTTTGCCTGCTGCCACTGAAATTACGCAAGCGTCTTTGCTGAACGAACGTCGCCACGAATTCGCAATGGAAGACCAGCGCCTATTCGATTTGCAACGTTTCGGAAAATGGACCGAGGTAATGGAGAAATTCCAAGGCAGTTTAATGACCCCTGCACAGCCAAAAGCAGACTTGCCGGAAGGTTCTGATTTGTTGCCAATCCCACAGCGTGAGATCAACACCACCAATGGTATCCTGGTTCAAAACCCAGGCTACAGATCGTAATCAGAAATCACTAAAGCATAAATGAATTGTTTTGAAAACCTGTCCTTGTCGAGGGCAGGTTTTTTTATGACACCCTACTTTTTTAATGATGTATAAACTTATTATCAGTATCCTGTTCCTGATTGGGATGTATTTTACGGCTACCGCTCAGCAATACCCCTCCGATGTTCTGCCTGCTTTAACAAGCTGGAAGTTGACCCTGCCCGTTGATGCCAACGGAAAAGACAACAGCCATATTAAAAAACTCGAAGACCGTCTCCGAAAACCAATGGAGATTATTGGCAGAGATTTGATCGACTACCAATACAAGCCGTACTTTTATGCCCAAAACGCAGAAGTATATTTCCGTGCACATGCCGCCGGCGTAACGACTAAAAACTCCAAAAATCCACGAAGCGAATTACGACAGCTTGTCGGTGGTGGAAATAATTACTGGTCTGTGCAAGACCCACAACGAATGACCGTTCACCTCAGGGTAACCCACCTGCCGACTTACAAACAAAAGGTAGTTATCTCGCAAATCCACGGACCAGTGAACGAACCGCTGAAAGTCAGCTACAGCCCCAAATATAAAGGCGTAGTTATTGAATGGAACGAGTCCCATAAGGACCTTGCCCACCCCGTTCCTTACCAGTTGGGCGAACACCTGATCATCGATGTAAAAGTGAACAAAGGAAAAATCACCTGCACCATCACCAATACCGATCAAGACAAAACATACAGCAAAACCTGGCGATCGGAAGACAGCACGGGCTACTTTAAAGTCGGCTGTTACACCCAAGCCAACAAATATTTGAGCCAATACAAAAAGGGATTCCGCGACGAACCCAATGACAGCTATGGCGAAGTAGCGGTCAGTAAAATTGAACTCGAAACGACTTATCCGCCGAAGAATTAAAAGATAAAAAAAGGATTCAGTATGGTGCTGAATCCTTTTTTTACTTCCACACTTTTATTTTAGTTACCGATCACCCTTCGAGTCTTGTTGTCGAAAGGCGCAATGACCGAACCTCAACCAGCCTAAACATCAGCGCATACTTTCTTTCAAAGCCCGCTAAAGGACATAGACGCCCACCGATTGGGATCCCATATCGGATATTGCCGCCCCTACCACCGCTTGGCGTCATTCAGCAGACCTTTGACCTCAATTCAGCCCGATAGATAAACCGCCTTCCCTGAGATTGAGTATCTTGTAGCAACAAATCAAACAAGCATGAAAAAACTGAAAATACAGATCGTTTCTGATGTCGTTTGCCCATGGTGTTACATTGGCAAAAGCCGACTGGAAAAAGCCTTGCAAGAAAATCCCGAGGTGCAGGCAGAAATCTCCTGGGCGCCTTTTCAATTACACCCTGAAATTCCCGAGGGAAATCAAGAGAACTATCTTGAATTTTTGGGCAATAAGTACAATCGGGATCCACAGCCGATGATCGACCAAATGGAGAATGTGGCTTTTCAGGAAGGTGTAAAAATGCAGTTTTCAAACATAAAAAATGTGCCCAATACCCTGCAAGCACATCGACTGATGCACCTGGCCAGAAAAGAAGGTAAAGACGACACCCTCTCGATCATACTTTTCAAGGCCTACTTTGAGGAAGGTAAAGATGTGGAAAATCAGGCAACGCTTGTGGATTATGGCAAAGCGGCAGGCTTGAGCGATGCGGCGATAACGGCTTTTCAGAATGATGAATCGCTGATCGAAGAGGTTAAGAAAGAAGAAACACAATATCGGCAGGCAGGTATTTCTGCCGTTCCCACCTTTATTGTCAATGACCAATACATGATTCAGGGGGCACAACCTGCCGACGTCTGGCAAAATGCTTTCAGCCAGATTGAAGGGCTTTCCACCGATGCCGAAGGGCAGTGTGGTCCTGATGGTTGCTCGACGGAGCCTTAGGTGAATTCCTGAAAATAAGGATTGCGAAACGGCCTTTGAAAAAACACAATTTGACTGACCATATCATTTACCCTGCGCTGAAAGGTCGCAGGGTATTTTATTTAGATTTACATTCGAACATCTGGGACTTTTTCAGACTGAGGTGAAATACCTTAATCCCCCTCAGGTATTTTTTTGTATTGTAAAAGAAGGGCAGAAGTTTATGGTTAATCTCTACCTCGATATACAAAGGAAAAAGTTTATACCTCAAAATAATAGGGTGCTTGACCGTCCGCGAGTCCCGCTTCTCATAGATATATAAACTTTGACCAAGCCGAAGAAAAGCTTCGCTCAGACTATGAACCGTAAGGCGTCGGCATGTAAGATAGGCAAGGCTATTTTTTGTAATGGTGTACCGCGTACACTTTGTGTTTTCCTCCACCTGAATTGCCAGCAAATTGATGATCATCGCCTCTAATTCATTGAAAGTTACCGCATTTAAATCTGCTAAAGCATATAAATTTAATTTATCTAAATTATGCATCTTACTGAATAAATAGATCTAAAAAAGAAAGTATAAAAAAATTTAAATTTGATTTACTGAAATAACCTCAATCAGCATTCAACTCATATCAGCAATAAATCATGCATTATTTTACTGCCTATGCCTGATCCGTTGAGGGCTTCCTAATTTACACCACCAATAGCTATCGGTAGAGGCATTAAGGTTTCGCCAAACCAAACAAGTGGAAGAAAATCTTCACCGATCCCCCTCCTTATAGAGATTTAAAATAGTAGATGTCTTCAAAATAGACAAAAATTTTATTTAGAATAATATCAGATACTCATCTGGAAGGATGTAATTAAATCAAGATTTTTAAATGAAAATTACTGCCCAAAAAATTTGTAAATCATGCTAAACACTGTCTTTCCGCCCACTTTGGATAAAGTATTGTGGAAATAAATATTTTCTCCACACCTATTTTCCTTTAAATTGCAGGTGTTTCCGTACAGTTAGCCATAACTCATGCGAAAGCGGTATAATCATATTATTCAAACAACAGAAAACCAGCAACATGGAAAAAGTAAACTGGAAGGTGGTCAAGGAATACGAAGACATTACCTACAAAAAAGCCAATGGCGTTGCCCGTATTGCCTTTAATCGGCCAGAAGTAAGAAACGCCTTCAGACCCAACACAACAAGCGAGCTTTTGGATGCATTTCACGATGCGCAAGAGGATACCTCTATCGGTGTCGTTTTGCTTTCCGCAGAAGGTCCCTCTCCTAAAGATGGCGTTTACTCTTTCTGTAGCGGTGGCGACCAGCGTGCCCGTGGGCATCAAGGGTATGTTGGACAGGATGGTATGCATCGCCTGAATATTTTGGATGTACAGCGATTGATCCGTTTTATGCCGAAGGTAGTCATTGCCGTTGTCCCTGGTTGGGCCGTAGGTGGCGGACACTCTTTGCATGTCGTTTGCGACCTGACCCTCGCCAGTAAGGAACATGCCATTTTCAAACAAACAGATGCCGACGTTACCAGCTTCGATGCAGGTTATGGTTCTGCGTACCTGGCCAAAATGGTGGGACAGAAAAAAGCCCGTGAGATCTTTTTCTTGGGCAGGAATTACAGCGCCCAAGATGCTTACGAAATGGGAATGGTGAATGCCGTGATTCCTCATGACGAGCTCGAAGACACCGCCTATGAGTGGGCACAGGAAATTTTAGGGAAATCACCAACCTCTATCAAGATGTTGAAATTTGCCATGAACCTCACTGATGATGGTATGGTAGGGCAGCAGGTATTTGCTGGCGAAACTACCCGCCTTGCCTACATGACCGAAGAGGCAAAAGAAGGCCGCAACGCCTTTCTTGAAAAGCGTAAACCCAACTTCAAAGGGATTAAATGGTTGCCGTAATCATCCTTTGGATAAAAAAATAGATAACAGAAAGGTCGCAAATACATTGCGACCTTTTTTTATTTCGACCAGTAATACCCCAGCCGGATCGAGGCATATTCCTCTCCTCCTGCCATCGTGTAACTGCCCTGTAAATCGACCCGCCCAAGTCGCAAGCCTACCGCAGGTATAATACCCACACTGTTAATACTCGACAGGTAACCTACTCGCGCCTCCACATACACCACCGAATATTTGGCTTGCAGCCCAGTGGAAAACTCCCAGATGGTTCGCTCAGGGTGGTTGGTCAGTACCTGCCCGTTAACATCCACATATTGGTTTTCATCTCCGGCAATATCATTCCAGCCCACATCAAGGCGCCAGGCAAAATACTTTCCAATGGGATAATCAAAATGTGCGAACACCCCGAACCCATGCGTATAGGTATCGGCCATCGACCCTGAAGGGATGATGTAGGCGACAGAATTTCCAGCAATAAGTTTTCGGTCTTCAGCATCCTGCGCTTTGGCAGCCATACTTGCCGAAAGAAAAACGATCAGCAATAAAATTCCTTTATAAATATTTTTCATGGCAATAAGGTTTATTTCAGTATCTGTATTGTACAGCTAACAAATCTCGAAAGGTCAATGATTAACTTTTTAGTCAAAAATTTTCGCCCGTGGTCATGTCCTGCCAAATCCACGACACAAAAAACAGCCCTGGGATAACTTTTGATCATTTTTCATCTTAAATTCGAGGATTCTTGAAAGATTTTATCAGCATCGAGGCCGACCAAGCGATAGATAAACCAACGGCAATCAGTTGTACTATTCCACGTCATCAATCACTAAACAAGCCATTAGCCTCCTCTATTTAAGCCTTGTAGCGTGTATGAAACTTAAAATTATTCAAGAGAAATCGTTGAAAAACTTAATTATAAATACATGATGAAGATTGTCATTTTAGATGCTTCACCACTGGACAAAGACGGTGGTATTTCCTGGGAGCGCATTCAGGCACTTGGGGAAGTTACGATTTACCCACGCACTTCGGCTGATCAGGTCGTGGAGCGGATACAGCAGGCTGAAGTGGTCCTGACCAACAAGGTGGTGCTCGATGAGGCGATCCTCAGCCAATGCCCTACACTGAAGCACATTGCCGTGATGGCGACGGGCTTCAATATTATTGATGGCGCATATGCCAAATCCAAGGGCATCACGGTGTCCAATATCCCAGCATACAGCACAGACGCCGTGGCACAGCAGACTTTCGCCCTGATCCTTGGCCTGACCAACCACCTGCATCATCACAGTGAATTTGTTCGCTCCAATGATTGGGCAAAGCACGAGGATTTCGCCTTTTGGCACCAGCCCGTTTATGACCTCAAGGGAAAAACACTTGGACTTTATGGTTTTGGGACCATTGCTCAGGAGGTCGCCAAAATTGCCCTGGCCTTCGGTATGGAAGTCATTGCACATCGTCGATCTGACAAAACCATTGAGGGAGTCCGTTTGGTCAGCCTTGACGAGCTTTTGGCTGCATCAGATATCCTCAGCCTCCACGCTCCACTGACTGCCGAAAATAAAGATCTTTTCGGTACGGAAAGTTTCAGCAAAATGAAAAAATCCGCCTTGCTGATTAACACCGCCCGAGGGCCACTGATCGACGAAATGGCACTGGCCAAGGCGCTGAACAGAGGTGAAATTGCAGGTGCTGGTCTCGATGTAATGTGCCAGGAACCTCCACAGCTGGACCACCCCCTTTACAAGATTGAACAATGCCTGATCAGCCCGCATATGGCCTGGGCATCGGTAGAATCTCGCCTGCGTCTGATGGATATTCTGGAGGCAAACATCAAGGCTTATGCGAAGGGTGAACCTCAAAATATTGTAAACTGACGTGTTCAGTTGAACATTCAGAAGAATGGTTTAAAAAAATGGGTATTCGAAGGCTGACCTCCAACAGTGGGCAAAACTTTGACTACCCTTTTTCTTTTTGGGGCTGTTGCACAACCATAATCTGATTTTATATCACGAAATTTTATTTGGTCACTATATGAGCTGACCTATTTGTCAGCCCGATTCACCATAATTTTTGTAGGGTTTGGATACACACATAGGTGCATCCGCAATGTCATTAAGTTAAGGATTTTGAGGGACACAGGTCTAAATTTGAAATGCTCGTAGAGGCGTTATTCTTAACGACTCACGTAACAATTTGAATAAATCTAAGAGGAAACCTATAAAATCACCATTGAATTAGACGTTAAAAATAACGTCTCTACAGGATAATGCGCTTAACTTAATGACATTGGGTGCATCCGCAATGTCATTAAGTTAAGGGCATATTGCTTGAAGGTAGGTATTAATTTGAGCAATTCTTTGAATAATGAAATGAAAATCCCGAAGGGATGATATATCATAGCCCGGGGTGAAACCCCGGGATAATAACCGACAAAATACTGAGCCCTGAAAGGGCGTAATATAAATTTCTATACAAATAAAGAGTTGCACCCTTTCAGGGTTATAGGTTTTAGGGGAGGGAGATTTCGAGGGGTTTCACCCTTCGCTATGGTATGTAATCCCTTCGGGATATAAAAACAGAAATTTTAAACACACATTAAATAACCTTTCAATTCATACCCCTCTGAATACCCTTTGGTTTAATCTGCTTTAAAGTCATAATTTCGAGCAAATGATCGACTGCTTCTTAACTTAATGACATTGGGTGCATCCGTACAGCTAACGAAATAATCTTTTGTGCTAAATTCATAGAACTGAGTTATGCGACAGCCCTTGTAAGGCAATCATCCTTTAAAATTTCACCATTAAAACTTGGATGGAAATGTATTTAGTGGGTGGTTTTTAGGAGATATTTGTAGCTTTACGGTTCAATTTTTTCCTTTAAATATGAAACGCATTTATAGATCATTATTTTTCTGCGGACTAATTTCGGTGAGCCTTTTGGCCTGTACTGAAAAAAAAGAACAGAAATCAGCAGGTACAACCACGGAACAAGCACCGCCAGCAGTACCAGCCACCAAACCACAAGTCGCCGCCAAAGCGCCCGAGCTAAACAAGGTGATGGTTACTTTTCAGGGAGGAACCTACATGATGGGCTCCGATCAGTTTGCGCCTATTGAAGGCCCCGCACATCAGGTAACGGTGAAAGCCTTTAAAATGGATCGTGACCTGACGACCGTCGATGATTTCAGGAAGTTCGTTCAGGCCACGGGCTACCAAACCGATGCCGACAAGTTTGGCAACTCCATGGTGTTCAACTTCAGTACTGGACAATGGGCTTTGGTGGATGGTGCCAACTGGGAGTATCCAATGGGCCGCATGAACAAAGCCGCGCAGGGCGATATGCCCGTTACGCAAGTCAGCTGGAAAGATGCCACCGCCTTTGCCCAATGGGCAGGTAAAAGATTACCGACTGAAGAGGAATGGGAATATGCGGTTCGCAACTCAGGGAAATCGGATGCCATTTACCCTTGGGGCAATGAAGAGCAGCAGAAGGGAAAATATATGGCCAACACCTTTCAGGGAGAGCTGACCAAACCCAACCCAATGGATGGCTACCTTTTCACCAGTCCTGTGGGTACTTTTGGCCTTGCTCCATGCGGACTCACCGATGCTGTGGGGAATGTATGGCAGGTGATGCAAAATGACATCTACCCTTTCGATGGCAAAGGCTTCCGTCAGCAATTATCAGGCAATAAAGTGATTCGCGGAGGCTCCTTTATGGCCGATGAAGCACGGGAAAAAGGGCATACCGTTTTTACTCGTCGCACAAAAGTTGCTGAAGACGCGACCTTCAATCAGGGGTTCCGTTGCGCACAAGACATCGACTAACCACTTTCCTTAAGTTGATGAAATCTGAGCTCGGGCTTCACCGAGCTCAAAAAAAGGCCTGTTGCACAAATCTTGCAACAGGCCTTTTCATTTCCGCAAATTAGCTTGTGTTCTATCAATTGAATGATGTCTGTTTTTTATCCGAAGGAAAGTAAGACAGCCTTAATTGGTTAATGAAATGAACCAAAAACAAATCCTAAGACACCTCAACATCAAGAATAATATTGGTTGACGATTGATCGATAAGCCAAGCTGTAATTGACAAATCATTCGTGGTACGAACTGTAAATGTCGCATGATTACGACTTACCAGTCTCCGCCGCTGCCTTCCATGCCTCCACCTCGGCCATTACGCTTCACTTTATAATTATTGATTCGGTAACTGAGTGTTCCCTCGATAAACGTTCGGGCATCGAGCAAAGAGTAGTTGTTGAAATTTTCGCCAGAGGTAAAGCTCTCCCGCTGAAAGGTTCCAAAGATATTTCTTCCTGAAAGCGTCAGCGACAACTGGTTTTTAATCAGCTCTTGTTTAATAGCCATATTCGCCGTGAAAGTGGCCGATCGTTCCCCTTGCGCAATAATTGTTGGTGCATTGTACTGCATTCCAAACTGCAGCTTGGTGGTTGGCAAAACGGTGAAGTCATTATTAAAACGTACCGATCCTGTAATGTTACTACGGTCAAAACTACGCCCCTCAAACTCTCCCGTCAGTCGGTAAGTTCCAAAATTCCCCGACAGGTTCATGTTCCACCACTTGGCCACAGGCCCACTGATCATCAGCTCCACACCTGTGGTATGTTCTTCCCCGACATTTTCAGGCATGGAAAGGAAAATATCTTCCTGAAATACCGACTGCACCCATTGCACACTGTTTTCTGTCATGCGGTAATAGCCTTCCAAAGAAAACATAAAATCGGCAATATTCTTCTGGTAGCCCAACTCCATCGAGTGGATATATTCTGGCAACAAATCTGGATTACCCGACCGCACATTATACTGATCCCTGAAAGTCAGGAAAGGCTCCAGATAGTAAGATCGTGGACGGTTAATGCGCTTGGAATAGCTCAGCATTAATTGTTGCTGATGCGGCAACTGGTAAGAAAAGTGTGCCGTTGGGAAATAATCGAAGCGATTCACTTCAAAATCTTCATTGGTATCAAGAATACTCACCTGACGGTCTGTGTACTCACCTCGGAGCCCCAACTGATAGCCAAAGTCGCTCACTTTTCCATTGAACATCCCATATACTGCCTGAATATTTCTGTAAAACTCATTGCGGTAACTGAACTCGTCCTGCAGATCCCAGTCCACAGAAGGCTCCGTCCTGAAAGAGATTTCATTGTTCCCCGACGTTTGTTCAAAACGGCCCTGATACCCCAGCTCAAGCTTATTGTTTTCGGCAATTGGCAATACATAATCCGCCTTCACTCGCCACTCCTGCCCTTGTTTTTCCTCCGTCGACAGCTGGGCAGGTCGTTCATAAGCACCACTTGCGGTAGTATTCACCCCTCGGTCAAACTGATTCATATCACTGCCACGGTACATCCCTCCGATGTCAAGCGTGTGGCCTTCTTTTGTAAATTTATGCTGATAATTGAAGTCCGCAGAAAGGTAACGCCAATCAATATTCCCCTCCTGATCCGATTCCGACAATACACGGTCCTGTTCTATGCCATTAATGGTGGTGGTATTAATAATGTCGGTATTTGACTGGGAGCCCATACCAAAACGCCCCGCACTAACCATCAGCGTTACCAGATCGTTGTCTGAAAGGTTATAGTCAAAGCCACCTTTCACGCTGTAAGGATCGAACCATCGGCTACGGTCACCCTCTTGGCGAACCGTATAGGTGGTGTCGCCAAAATAACTGTTATTCTCCGACTCACTTTTCCCTGCACGTACCCGCTTGTTGTAGTCGCCACCAAAGTAAAGATTCCATTTCTTCACCTTATAAGTGAACATCGCATCGGCCCCGAGTCTGCCGAGGTTTCCTCCATGCAAATTCGCAACACCAGAAAATCCCTTTACTTTCTTTTTAGTGATGATATTGATAATCCCCGCAGTACCGTCGGGGTCATATTTTGCGGAAGGGTTGGTGATCACTTCAATTTTTTCAATGGTCGAGGCAGGCAACTGCTGCAGGGCTTCAGAACCTGTAAATACCGACGGACGCCCATCAATAAAAACGGTGAAATTTGTTGAACCCCGAAGGCTGACATTCCCCTCGGCATCCACGGCCACAGCAGGCAAATTCTCGAGCACCTCTACTGCTGTTCCCCCAAGGGCGGTAGAAATTGCCGCCACATTCAGCACTTTACGGTCAATGTTATAATCCACAGCTGCGCGTTTGGCTTTCACCTCCACGCCGTCCATCACCTGTACCGAAGGAACCACTGAAAGCGTTCCCGCATTAAAAGACGGCTTGCTGAGTTCAAAAGTGGCTGTTTCAAGGGTTTTATACCCCATAAACTTCACCTTGATCAAGTACTTTCCTGCTGTAAGCCCCTTGACGGTAAACTTCCCCTGACTGTCTGAAATTGCCCCCGAGAGCATTTCATCGGAATCCGCCGCATGCACCATCACTGAAGCATAAGGCAAAGCCGATTTGGTTTCGGCATCAATAAGGATCCCCTTGACGGTTCGGTTGGCTTGTGCCGAAACATTCAGACTAAAAATAAGGAATAAAAGGGATAGGAAAAGCGACCTGATCATTGGGGTTGAGTTCTTTTGTTGGTTAAGATAAACTGTGAACGGTAATGAATCGATAAACACCTTGCTCTACATTTTGTAGATGCAAAAAGATTTTCATCAATTAAATACAGATAATACGCAATTTAACAGCGATTTCATCAGCTACCCAAGCCTCCCCACTATATATTTTATCTATACCTTATAGAGTCCTATAAATGTCAGATCACAGACCAAATCCCACGACTTCAACAGCGGTGTTTTTACCCCCCTGTTGCTACGCAAAAAGCCCAAAGTTTCCTTTGAGCTCCTCATTCTTTTTTGCTGAATTATTTTTAGGCCACGACCAATTCTGCCTCCTCTTCTTCGAGCAAGCCCGCTTTAATGCCTTTTGGCCCAACGCCAAACTTCTTCTTGATTGCGGCAGAAAATTGTCCCATATGCACATAACCCACACGCTGCCCTACCACATTAATCGGCCAGTCGGTTGTTTCCAGCATATTTTTCGCCTTCGTCAGTCGGTAATCTTTGATAAACTGATACATACTGGTATGAAAAACCTGCTTAAACATTTTTCTCAGCATGGTTTCACTAATCCCACATTCACGGCTCAGCTCATACTGGCTTGGTGGGTTTAGGTAATTTTCCACCATCAGTTCTTTTGCCTTAATGACAATATCCATCTTGTCGTCGTCGAGTAACGGTGGCGCTTTCTCATTATGAATCGCCAAAGTGCCTTCGGTAATCTGCTTAACGAACATCACCAACAGCTCATAAGCCTTCGCCTTGGCCTGATAATACGCCAATGCACCATTCATCTGTTCCAGCAAGCCCATCGACAGGGCGCGCATTTCATCCGATACGGCCTGCTCTATCGTGTAAGGCTCATCGTTCAATATTTTTTTCGACAGCGAATGCTTAGGCCCCAAGGCTTCAACCATCAGGGATTTTTTCACCCGCAGGGTAAACTGGCGGTACCAATAGCCATTCGGGAAATAGATTTCACTGTCCTGATTGGAGAAAAACAAACCTGCTTTTGGCTCTGCCGAAGGCTTACTTTCTGTATCTGTGTTTTTCCATGGCGTGGGGTGCTCAATACTGAAATACAGCATACAATAATCTGAACGCTGGCTGGCCTGCCGTTGTACTAAAAGTTCTTTTTCAAAATAAGCAGACGAACGGGCAATTTCCATATCCTCAAAACTGAAGTACCTAAAAGAGCCAAAGTCTTTCTTTTCCCACAAATTCTGTGAGATTTTCCCTCCAAAGTGATATTGAAGGTATTTTGCCATTTGCACTGCTTTTGACGGCTGATAAGTCAGTACTTTTAGTTTATCGAAGTTTCTCATTTTCTTGTCAAATTATTGTTTGAGTTAAAAGCAACCACACGTAGATCATCTTTCAAAATGATAAAGCTTACAGACTTAGGCCTCATTGCCTGACTTACCAATTTTGGATATTCTAAATAACCTCCCACACCCATAACAGTGCATAATCTATCCAAAAACAACAATAATCGATATGCACAAGGCGAATAAAAATGCTCATAAAGACCGATCAGCAATTTCTGAACTTGAACGATCAGCTTCAAAAATGCCCTTCACAGAGCTCAATGGCCTATTTTGATCGAGAGCATACTGATTGATTTTGACCAATATTTTTTGAAAAATTTTTATGGACACCCCCTATTTTAGATCAGGAACAATAGCCTGATCCGCAAAAAAAGTCCATAGCTTCATTGTTTTTCAGCCTGAAGCACTTTAGTATTGATCATGGAGCAGATCGGAAAAATCATTCGCATTCAAGAGGCCGAACAATGTGGGACTATTGCATTGCCTACTGGAGCGCACTATTCTTTTCAGTTTAATGAATTGAAGGGTGTCAGTCCACAACATCAAAGCCCTGTTATTTTTATTGCTGAACACGAACAGGCAACAAATATCCGCGAAGTTTTTTTCAGCAGGGATCAACAGTTGGTCGCCGACCGCCCCGACCACAGTCACCTGCACCGAAATGTACGGCAGCTTTTACCGAAAGCGTTAATGCAAATCAGCTTGATGGATCGGTTCACGGTCGAGAAAACCGTCCATTTTCCTGAAAATATCGGCCTACAGGAATGTGTCCCCACCACGGCCGAGGATGATGTTTTTTATGCCGTACGGGAACACCGAAAAGGGCACAGTCGATTTGTCAGAAATAAAACTCCCCTGCCGACCAACGCCCTGACGGTCATTCTGAAAAAACATGCGCAACATTACCGCATCCTGACCTGCTTCTTCGGCCCCAAAGCAACCGTGGAGCCTTTCGATAAACGGGCCAACCGACAAGCGTATGACTTTTGGAAAAACCATGCCTTGGTCGAAGGTGCTGATCCTTATGACCCCGACACAGTAACGAGCGAATGCCCGTGGAAAATCCCTTCAAAATAACCAACTGAAACACCTGCATTTTATAGCGCCTCCGAACACAGCAGAGGGTTTTTATGCATTAAAGTAACTTGAAAAAAGGAAATGAATAGTGATGTGAGCCGTTCAAAAATAATGGCACACGGCATTGGTCACTAATATTCTGACATTGGAAATCGAAGCAGAAAGGCCGTAGCCCCAAAAGCTCAAAATTTAATTATTCAAGGGTTAATTTTTCTGTTAAATATTGAAAAATCACACTATATATGAGATAACTCATAGTCATATTTTCCCCGATCAAGCTATATTTGTTCAAGGAGAACAACCTTTGGGCGCAATTTCTCACCCACATCGCTGCTCTTTCATATAGAAATTTTTTAAGAGAACAATAAACCAAAAGCATTTGAAATAATGGCTGAGTTTAAATATCAAGAAACCTTCCCTTTGGGCAAAGACGACACAAAATATCGCCTGATTACCAAAGATTATGTATCAACTGTTGAGTTTGATGGTCGAAAAATTTTAAAGGTAGATCCTGAAGCCCTGACCGTTTTGGCGAAAGAGGCGATGGCTGATGTTTCTTTTTACCTGAGATCGAGTCACCTTGAAAAAGTGGCTAAAATTCTTGAAGATCCTGAAGCAACCGATAACGACCGCTTTGTGGCCTACACCTTATTACAGAATGCCAAAACTGCCGCAGATGGCCAGCTGCCTTCGTGTCAGGATACTGGTACGGCCATTGTAATGGGAAAAAAAGGAGAAGATGTTTATACGGGTGCGGATGATAAAGCCTTTCTTTCCAAAGGGATTTTCAACACCTATGCCGAGCGCAACCTGCGGTATTCGCAAGTCGTGCCATTGAGCATGTTCGAGGAAAAAAATACAGGAACAAACCTGCCAGCACAGATCGACCTTTATGCCAAAGGCGGTAATTCTTACGATTTCCTTTTCCTTGCCAAAGGTGGGGGATCTGCCAATAAATCCTACTTGTTTCAGGAAACAAAGGCTTTACTGAATGAGAAATCGCTGACAGAATTTGTCAAAAATAAAATTAAAAGCATCGGTACTGCTGCCTGCCCACCATATCACCTCGCTTTTGTGATTGGTGGATCGTCGGCGGAAACCAACCTGAAGGTGGTCAAGCAGGCTTCGGCAGGCTACCTTGATAACCTCCCTACTGAAGGAAGCATTGACGGACAGGCTTTCCGCGATTTGGAGTGGGAAGAAAAAATTCAGAAAATCTGTCAGGAATCCTCTATTGGAGCGCAGTTCGGTGGTAAATATTTCACGCACGATGTTCGCGTGATCCGCTTGTTCCGCCATGCGGCATCCTGCCCTGTAGGTTTGGGCGTGAGCTGTTCTGCGGACAGAAATATCAAGGCGAAAATTACTGAAGAAGGCCTTTTTGTCGAGCAACTGGAGCAAAACCCTGGCCGTTTGTTGCCTGCTGTGGCACCAAACCTTGAAAAGCCTGTGGAGATCGACCTTGACCGTCCGATGAAAGAGGTTTTGGCAGAACTGACCAAGCACCCGATCAAAACCCGACTGAAATTAAGCGGTACGCTGATCGTTGCCCGTGATATTGCCCACGCACAAATTAAAGCGATGCTTGACCGCGGTGAAGCCATGCCAGAATATTTCAAAAATCACCCTGTCTATTATGCAGGTCCTGCAAAGACGCCAGAAGGGATGCCTTCGGGATCTTTCGGCCCAACAACGGCAGGCAGAATGGACCCTTATGTTGGTGAATTCCAGTCGCACGGCGGATCGATGATCATGCTGGCCAAAGGTAACCGTTCTCAGCAAGTAACTGACGCCTGTAAAACACATGGCGGCTTCTACCTTGGTTCTATTGGTGGGCCTGCGGCAATCCTTGCCAAAGAAAATATCAAATCCGTAGAAGTGGTTGACTTCCCTGAACTGGGAATGGAAGCGGTTCGAAAAATCCGAATTGAGAACTTCCCAGCCTTCATCATTGTTGATGATAAAGGCAATGATTTCTTTGCTGACCTTTAAGGAAGCGCTGAAAACTGCTAAGAGCGTGTTTAAAAACTTCCCTTCTTACGGTGAATTTTTAAGTTTTAAACACGCTCTAAAAGACAAAAATCCCGAACACTTCGAGTGTTCGGGATTTTTTTATGCATAAGTATTTTGTGCTCCTTGATTTGAATATTAATTTTTCCGAAGCAGATAATAACCGCCACCGATAATTAATAGTAGCCACCAATATTTAAAAACAATAGAAAAGGCAAGGCCAAGTACTTTGGCGGCAATGATCACCACCAATATGATAACAGCGATCAGGACAATCATTTCTATTAAACTACGGCTCATAATTTCATGGGTAAAGTTGATTTTTTAATGTGCTAATTTAACGGATTTGGAGATATGAAAAAAACCAACCGACCTTTTTGATAAGATCGACAGGCTCCTCCAGAGGGTTATATTTGCTGAGCGAATTACCTCCTGCGGATCATAAAATAGCCTGCTACCATGAGTAATAACAACCACCAATACTGAAAAGCGGCGGTATAAGTTACCCCCAAATACTGGGCGGCAATGGCCATAAACGCGACGAGGAATGCTATTAAAATGATCACTTCAATGATATTTCGAGCCATAAACTAAGGTTGGGTTTAATGAAAAAAAGGAGTGAAAACTTAAAGGCTGATGAGTTCCCTGAATGCGGGAAAAGATCGGCTTATTTTTCCGAAGAAAAAGCCGTAAACATCCAGTGGTCTTTCTCAATTTGTTTCACATATCCTTTCATCATGTCCTCGGTTCCACTGTCACCATTTTCAATGGCTGAATCGATCACATCGAAAGAAAATTCCAGCAGGGCTTCATAGTCCCTTAAAATCTCTTTCACCATTTCCATGGCGGTCATCTCCTTATGGACCTCTTTAATTTCGGCATGGTCCAAAAACTCCTGCATCGTACTCAGTGGACGCTGCCCAAACACGCGAATTCGCTCCGCTATTTCATCTATGTTTACTTTGGCGATATTATATTGCTGCTCAAAACGTTCATGAATCTCGAAGAAATCCGCCCCTTTAACGTTCCAGTGGAAATTCCTCAGCTTTTGGTAATGCACCGCATAATTGGCCAATAGCTTGTTCAGCTTGTCCACGATTTCGGCGGTTTCCAATTTGGTATATCCTAAACGTACGAACGGTCGTAATGATTTTTTTTCTGCAATAGTCATATATTATAATTTTGGTTCACCTTTACGGTTGCCAAAACTGTTCCACCGCCCTGAAGGCCTCTGAGGAGGGGTACTGACTAAAATTTGGGGAAAAAATACACACATTTGAGGAATTAGCGCAACGGGAAGGATACAATGAACTTCGTCCCGATGCCTACTTTACTTTCCACCCGAATCTTGCCATCATGACTGCGGATAATATTCTGAACGGTGGTCAATCCCAAGCCTGTCCCTTCCCTTTTTCGGGTAAAATAAGGTTCAAACATTTCCTGTAATTCCTCAGCAGGTATTCCTTTTCCGTTGTCTTCAACAATCACTTCAAGGTGTTTTTTGAACTTACGCGTCTTGATGAAAATCACCCCGCGCTTCTCTGCAACCGCCTCCATCGCGTTAACGATAATGTTTAAAAAAGCAGTGTGCAATTGCTCCGCGTCCATTTCATACTCAGGCAATGGCGACTTCAGTTGCATGTTCAGTTTTATATCTTGCAGGCGCATCCTGTCTGCCACTAAATTGGCGACATGCTCCAACACCTCATTCATATTTCCTGACTTCAGGATCAGGGCTTTCGGTTTGGAAGAATTCAGCAGATCGCTGATCAGCGCCCCTATTCTCTTGGCATTTCGGTCGATAATATCAAAATATAAATCTGCATCTTCAACGCCTTCGCCCACTTCATCCTTCAGCTGTTCCAAAGCCAGAGATAAATTTGTCAGCGGATTTCTAACCTCATGAGCGATCGTTCGGGCAATCTTCCCTGTCATGGAGAGTTTCTCTGCCATCATGATTTCACGATCGGCCTGTTTCCTCGCCGAAAGGTCGCGCACCACACCAAGGTATTCATAAGTCTCACTTCCTTCATCAAACACCGGCGAAATATTGATTAAGGCTTCGACCTTCTTACCTCTTCGGCTTTTCAAATCAGCCTCAAATTCCTTGAGCAGCCGCTTCTTTTTAAGCTTCGCACTTACAAACTGCCAGTCCTCTTCATTGCAAAAAAGTCGATCAATCTGCTCGTCACAAAGGTCACCAAACATCCTGTCGAACACATTATTGCTATCCACCACCATATAATGCTCATCCATCACAAATACGGGCTCCATAGATTGCTCAAAAAGCCGATGATATTTGCGGTTTTTATGGTCAAGTTCAAATAAGGTCGATTTAAGTTTACTGACATCCTGAAGAGTACAGGTGATGCCGTCGTCGTGCTTGACAATACTGATCAGGTACCAGTGCTCGGAGCCTACAGCAGCATGGTGAAGGTACTCTATTTCCTCGGCTTTCCCTGTTTTAATCACCCGCCGAAAAGCCTTCGTCAGTGCCGAATTTTTCACTTCAGGAAAGTAAGTCAGCAGTCGCTTGCCTTCTATTGGCAAAGGCACCCAACGCGATATCAGCAACTCCCTTGCAATCTCATTCACGAAGCCATACTCAAAATCGACAATTTCTCCAGCGCCATTCCTACACGCATTATAATGAATAATGGGGTGCATCGAGGAATCCAAAATAGCATTCAACAGTTTCTTCGTTTCCATAGGCGAGGTCATAGTTAAAGGGGGAAGATAAAAAATTTCATCAAATTTGTCAGCACCCCAAAGTATTGGTTTTGAAGGTGTAGGCGCTGCCAAACAGTCGTAAGGCGACAAATTACCCCCATCAAGATTCATTGATATAAGTACTAATTTAAATATAAACTTGCATTCAATCCAAACGGAAAAAACAATGCAACTGATCAAAAAACAATAACGCACAAAAAAAGCCGTTTCTGGCACTACA